>CAJWGN010000064.1 GCA_913031035.1 uncultured Gammaproteobacteria bacterium | reverse complement strand
GTGGGCTTTTTCATGTGTATTTGTTTTCTTTCGCAAGCCAAAGACGAAACTGCCAACACTTCCCTCGCTTGTACACACAGACTTCGCCGAAGATTGGGATTTCATCGTCTTTAAATTCTTGCTTTTTGAGGGCCAAATTTTGCCTGCGAGTTACTATAATTTTCAGTAGCCACACGCTTGTTCAACATTCTGCGTAACTGTAAGAGAAATTTGCAGTTTAATCAGTTGGCTGTAAATTATGCGGAGCTTTAACCAACTAATCTATATAAATCAATTAGTTAGCTGTTATTATCTATTCCCTTGTAATCGGCACGCTGACGGCGCCGATTACAAGGGAGGGGCGTACTGCTTTAAGACTTAACGCCTAACTGGTTTTGCAGCTGGGCCAAAAAGCGCGTGAGATTCGACTCTGCCTCAGATTTATAGCGGAAGGGACCTACCGTCTCACCGGAATCGGTATCGAAATACCACAGGTCTTCATTTAAATAGACTGTATCTTGTGAGTTGGGGCTGGCCTGACTGGGGATGATTGGCTTGGACATCGTTATATTCCTTGGCTGTATTGTTTCTCTGTTTTTTAAATATTGACGACGTATGACATGGGACTGCTCTATCAAAACGGCTTTCTGGGGTTTACAAGAACATCGTTATCGCTGACAAAATTTACCCCCTGTTGCGCTAATGAGCAACCGGAAAACTTTCTTCATTGATAAATAGTGACAACATCAATTCAACGGGAAGACCAGGTGATCTTAAATGCTGCCTAGTCGACAATATGTAACCCACCCAGTCTGGGGAAAGCAGACTTCAATTGCTTAAAAAAAACACCAAGTGGCTAGCAGTGTTGGTATCTGGCGTTACTATTTACAATTAAACTAAGCCACTGCCGATAAATAGGGTAAGGCTAGAGATTGAATCTCCTATAGCGGTATGGGAGAATCGCGCACTTTATATAAGTCTGCAAATCTGATTCAACTTACTGAATTCGCAGGCAATCAAAATTACGCCTTCACCAGCACATACTTGTCACATTCAATATCCCAGAATGTGATGCAAAGCGCTATTGATTAGAACTAACTTCGGGTGAGTGTCGCCTAGGATAATTGAGGTCAACAAATGCAGGTTTCAGTTGAAACAACAGAAGGTTTAGAACGAAGAATGACAATCGCGGTCCCAGGCGAGCAAGTGGACTCTGCGGTTAATGCTAAGCTTAAAGATGCGGCTAAAACCGTAAAACTTAATGGCTTTCGTCACGGCAAAGTACCCTTCAAGGTTGTAAAAGACAGATTTGGTGAGGGAGTAAGGCAGGAAGTTGTGGGCGAGCTCATGAGCCAAACGTTCTATGACGCTATTAGCGAGCAAGATCTCAGGCCTGCTGGTCAGCCTAAGATCGAAGCTACTAAAATGGAAGAAGGGCAAGACATAGAATTCACTGCTGTGTTTGAAGTATATCCCGACATTGCATTACCTGATTTTAGCGCTGTGGCGGTAAAAAGCCTTAGCGCAGATGTCAATGAAGATGATGTTGATGAAATGATTGAAACTCTTCGAAAACAGAGACAGTCATGGCAGGTTGTTGACAGAGCAGCCGCTAATGAAGATATGGTTAATATCGATTTTACCGGCCGTAAAGATGGTGAAGAATTCGCCGGTGGCGATGCCAAAGGTAGCAGTTTAGTCCTTGGCTCAGAGCGCATGATTCCGGGGTTTGAGACCGGCATTATAGGTAAATCAGCCGGTGATAGCTTTGTGTTACCACTAGAATTTCCCGCAGATTATCAAAGTGAAGATCTAGCAGGCAAAAAAGTAGAGTTTGAAATCACGCTTAACAGCATCAGCGGCCAAACGCTGCCGGCAGTGGACGAGGAATTCTATAAAAGCTTCGGTGTAGAGGAGGGCGGTTTAGTCGCTTTCAGAGAAGAAGTTGTCAATAACATGAATCGAGAAATGAAAACTGCCAGCCGGAATAAGGTTAAGACCGCAATAATGGATTCCATTATTGCAAGTGTTGATGTCAGCGTTCCTGCGGCATTGGTGGGTGCAGAAATTGAGCAGCTAAAGACTCAGGCGCTCCAGCAAATGGGTGGTGGTGGGCAAAACCTCGACCCAAGCATGCTTCCTGATGAGCTTTTTTCAGATCAGGCAAGCCGACGGGTTACCCTCGGGCTAGTGCTCGGCGAAGTGATAAAGGTTAAAGAGCTAAAAGCTGATCCGGCAAAAGTGCGGGAGGCAGTTGAAGAGCTGGCGTCTACCTATGAATCTCCAGAAGATGTCGTTAACTGGTATTACAGTAATGACGACCAATTAGCATCAATTGAGTCTGGGGTACTTGAAGATCAAGTTTTCGACCACATACTAGAACAAGCCACTGTGACGGATACCAAAGTTAGCTATCAGGAGGTTATTAAGCCCGAGGAGAAGAAAACTGAGGATGGCGATTCGGACGTAGCAATAGCAGATGAGAGTTAATCTGCAAAATTGACGGGCAAAAGCGTTAATTCGTCAGTCATGTCACTACCTGACAGGCTACACTTTATTAGGATTAACTGAACGGGCGCGCTGAGACAACACTGGCAGCCCACTTTTAGATTTAAAGGAAAGATAAATGCACGACTCGCAATTCGCGCCCCATGCAGCTCTAGTGCCGATGGTAGTGGAACAAACTGCCAGAGGTGAAAGGTCATATGATATTTACTCCATGTTACTCAAGGAGAGAGTTATATTCATGACCGGACAGGTGGAAGACCACATGGCCAACCTGATAGTGGCTCAGTTGCTGTATCTTGAGTCTGAAAACCCGGACAAAGATATACATCTTTATATTAATTCCCCCGGTGGTTCGGTGACGGCCGGATTGTCTATTTATGACACGATGCAGTTTATCAAGCCTGACGTCAGCACTATGTGTATAGGTCAGGCTGCGAGTATGGGCGCAATGTTGCTCGCTGGTGGCGCTGCGGGTAAGCGTTTTGCATTGCCTCATTCGCGTATGATGATCCATCAGCCTAGTGGCGGGGCGCAAGGTCAAGCTTCAGATATCGAAATACAAGCTAATGAAATCATAAAGATACGCAAAAGACTTAATGTTTTACTTGCGTTACATAGCGGGCAAACTGAAGAGAAGATTGCTAAAGATACTGAGCGTGATAATTTTATGAGCGCACAAGAAGCTGCAGAATACGGTCTTGTAGATAAAGTAATTGAAAGAAGAGTAGATAACAGTTCGAATACAGCAAATTAATTCTAGTTACATGGCCTGTAGGTCTTGCAATTAGTGATGCTTGCCTTCACTTTGTCTGTAGCTAGGCTAGCTGTTAGCAAAATTGCGTCAGTTGGTTAAATCACCACTGTTAGAAAGCCGGTGGTACTTCCATTAAAATTCAGGAAAGTTAAAGACTTAATAACCATATGTCAGATGATCGTTTCGATAAAGGCGATGACAACGGGAAGCTGCTCTACTGCTCATTTTGCGGGAAAAGTCAGCACGAAGTCAGAAAGCTAATAGCGGGTCCCTCGGTTTTCGTTTGCGATGAGTGTGTAGATCTTTGCAACGACATCATTCGCGAGGAGATTCAAGAGAAAGAGTCGGAGACTACGACTCGGAAGCTTCCTATTCCTGAGGAAATCAAAAACACCCTCGATGACTACGTGATTGGTCAAGAGAGCGCTAAAAAAGTGCTCGCGGTGGCAGTTTATAACCACTATAAGCGGCTGAATTACGATAAGGGTAAAGGTGACGTTGAACTAGGCAAAAGTAACATACTCATGGTCGGTCCAACCGGCACTGGTAAGACGTTACTGGCTGAGACACTTGCCCGGATGCTCGATGTGCCGTTCACCATCGCAGACGCAACAACATTAACCGAGGCTGGTTATGTTGGTGAAGACGTCGAAAATATTATTCAAAAACTGCTTCAGAAGTGCGATTACGACGTTGAAAAAGCGCAGGTTGGCATTGTTTACATCGATGAGATCGATAAGATCTCTCGCAAATCTGATAATCCATCAATTACCAGAGATGTATCCGGTGAAGGTGTGCAGCAAGCTTTACTTAAATTGATCGAGGGAACCGTCGCCTCAGTCCCGCCACAAGGCGGGCGTAAGCATCCTCAGCAAGAGTTTTTGCAAGTTGATACATCTAACATCCTCTTTATCTGCGGGGGTGCATTTGCGGGGCTCGATAAAATAATTCGGAGCCGTTCAGAAAAAGGCGGAATTGGGTTTGGCGCTGAAGTTCGTAGTAAATCTGAAGAAATTAAGGTCGGAGAGACCTTGAGAGATGTCGAGCCTGACGATTTGGTTCGCTACGGACTTATTCCTGAATTTGTCGGCAGACTGCCAATGATCGCGACTTTAGATGAGTTGGATCTTGACGCTCTGGTTCGGATCATTCGCGAGCCAAAGAACGCCCTAACCAAACAGTACCAAAAGCTGTTTGAGATGGAAAATGTAGAGATACAGTTCCGAGACGAAGCGCTACGTGCAATTGCTAAGAAGGCACAAGATCGTAAGACCGGTGCTCGAGGTTTGCGCTCTATCATGGAGGCGGTTTTACTAGATACAATGTACAAAATCCCCTCTTTAGAAAACGTTAGCAAAGTCGTTATCGATGCGGCCGCAATAGCAGGCGAATCCGAGCCTCTATTGATGTACGAAAATGTCGAGCAGCCCAATAAAACCGCTGCTGACGAATAAGTATAGCTAGCCCTTGATTTTATAAGGGCTAGTCACCATTTCCCTACAACGCCCTAATTCTTATGAAAGGTAGTTTATGAGCAGCCCTGCCGACGTTCTAGATTTTACCAGCTTTCCTCTTTTGCCATTGAGAGATGTCGTGGTGTATCCACAAATCGTCCAGCCCCTATTTGTCGGACGACCGAAGTCTATCAAGGCATTGGAAATTGCGATGGCCAGTGATAAGCAAGTACTGCTTGTTGCTCAAAAAAATGCATCCGAGGACGAGCCAGGTATTGATGACCTGTTTCAGATCGGCACTGTTGCAACCATTTTACAGCTAATTCGACTTCCGGATGGAACCGTCAAAGTATTAGTGGAGGGCTTAGATCGAGCGCGCATTAGAAATGTCGTGTTTGATGCTGACCATTTTAAAGCTGAAACCAATGTCCTTGGTTCAGATGAAATCCCGGAAAAAGAATCCGCTTTGCTGATCAGGTCACTGCTTTCTCAGTTCGATCAATATGTCCAGCTTAGTAAAAAAATTCCGCCAGAGGTACTGACATCGATATCCAGCATCGATGAACCGGGCAGGCTGGTTGACACTATTGCTTCGCATATGTCTTTGCAGTTGCAGGAAAAGCAAAATCTATTAGAACTTGCAGGACTGCAAGCTAGAATTGAGCACTTGATGGCGCTGATAGAGTCCGAGATCGACCTGTTTCAAGTAGAGAAACGGATTCGAGGCCGCGTTAAGAAGCAAATGGAAAAGAGTCAGCGCGAGTATTATTTGAATGAACAGATGAAGGCCATTCAAAAGGAAATGGGCGAGCTGGAAGATGTTCCTAATGAAGCTGAAGAATTAAAACAGAAGATTGAAGATGCCGGCATGCCTAAAGAGGCTAAAGAAAAGGCGGCTACTGAATTAAATAAACTAAAGCTTATGTCTCCCATGTCATCGGAGGCCTCTGTGGTTCGCACCTATCTTGATTGGATGGTCAGCATTCCCTGGAAAAAGAAAAGCAAAGTACGAATGGACTTAGCGAAGGCAGAAGAGATTCTCGAGAACGACCACTACGGTCTTAAAGAAGTAAAAGAAAGAATCATTGAGTATTTGGCTGTACAAAAGCGGGTTAAAAAACTCAAGGGACCAATCTTATGTCTAGTTGGGCCTCCCGGTGTAGGTAAGACTTCGTTGGGCGAATCAATCGCCAGAGCTACTAACCGTAAATTCGTTCGTATGGCGTTAGGTGGTGTGCGAGACGAAGCAGAAATCCGCGGCCATCGCCGCACTTACATAGGCTCATTGCCTGGAAAACTAATACAGAAACTTTCGAAGGTCGGGGTGAAGAACCCACTGTTTTTACTCGATGAAATCGACAAGATGGGTATGGATAATCGTGGTGATCCAGCATCGGCATTGTTAGAAGTTTTAGACCCTGAGCAAAACAATAGTTTCAACGACCATTATCTAGAGGTAGATTATGACTTGTCCGAAGTCATGTTTGTTTGTACTTCTAATAGCATGAATATTCCTGAGCCATTATTGGATCGTATGGAAGTCATTCGCATTCCTGGTTACACCGAAGACGAGAAGGTAAATATTGCGGAGCGCTATTTAGTGCCCAAGCAAATTAAGAACAATGGGTTGAAGAAAGCCGAGCTATCTTTCGATGAAGGTCCCATAAGAGATCTTATTCGTTATTACACGCGTGAAGCAGGTGTGCGTGGCCTTGAGCGAGAAATAGCCAAGGTTTGTCGGAAGATTGTCAAAGATAATTCATTAGGCAAAAAAGTCGATGAGGTGAAACTAAGCTCTGAGTTGCTAGAAAAATACTCTGGGGTTAGGAAGTATGATTACGGAAAAGCAGAAGAAGAAAATCAAGTTGGCCAAGTCAACGGTTTAGCTTGGACATCTGTTGGTGGTGAATTACTAACAATTGAGGCAATTGCTGTAGAAGGTAAGGGCAAAATCATCAAAACGGGTTCGTTGGGTGATGTGATGCAAGAATCTATTCAAGCCGCTTTAACGGTGGTTAGAAGCCGAGCTGAGAGCCTTGGGTTGGCGCCAAGCTTTCATGAGAAATACGACTTACACATCCATGTGCCTGAAGGTGCAACGCCTAAGGACGGGCCTAGCGCGGGCGTAGGCATGTGTACAGCATTAGTATCGGTGCTAACTAAAATTCCTGTTCGAGCAGATGTTGCAATGACAGGTGAGATCACCCTGCGTGGTCAAGTTCTCAAGATAGGCGGGCTTAAAGAAAAGCTCTTGGCCGCTCACCGAGGAAACATCAAAACTGTGATTATACCTGCGGATAATGAGCGTGATCTGGCTGAAATACCTGACAATATAAAAGCCGAATTAGAAATTGTTCCTGCGCGCTGGATTGATGAAGTTTTGGATGTGGCATTGCAATATCAGCCTACGCCAATCGATGCTGATAAAAAGCCGAAAGAAGCTGCGAAGGAAGATAAAGATAAAAGTAGCGACAAAAATCACATTAATACACATTAATACACGTTAATGGAGGTGCGCCGTATTGACAGTGCTTTACCGCAATTGGTATAAAGGCTCGATGATCACTAGGGTGTAGGGTATTTGCTAGCTACGCATCTAGATGCATTTATTGACATCTCAATCCAACCGAGTTGGCACGCAAATAATAATTATTTATTTTAAATACTGGATTTTGGTTTCAAGTAGACGATAAATCTAAGAAGACTTTGTATAATACTAAGCAATGAAAACATCATATTTATAAAAAGGGGTTAATGTGAACAAATCAGAATTGATAGATGCAGTTGCAGCCAGTGCAGACCTTCCAAAAGCTTCGGCTGGTCGCGCTATAGATGCCATGATAGATGCGATTACCGAGTCTTTGAAGAAGGCTGATCCAGTTGTACTGGTAGGTTTCGGTACTTTTGCCACTAAGGATCGCGCTGCACGCACTGGACGTAATCCACAGACTGGAGAGCCAATTCAAATAAAAGCGGCGCGTGTACCCAGTTTTAAAGCAGGGAAGGCGCTTAAAGACTCTGTGAACACATAGGAAGATTTTGGGTTGCCGGATCAGTTTTTAAATTTGGAGTCAGATTCTTATCTCCTTTAGGCTGTTCAAATCCTAAGTCTCTTTCTAGACAGTAGAAATAGGGCGCATCTGTGATGCGCCTTTTTTAGTTTTGATAGGTCATTTGTAAAGTTAAGCGACATCACGTCAATGCTTAGCGTTTGGAAAAAATCATGCTGCAAAATATTCGAGATAATTCACAAGGTGTCATCGCAAAGGTAATTGTTGGTTTTATCATCGCGATATTCGCTCTTTTTGGCGTTGAATCAATTATTGGTGGTTTTATAACATCGCCACCTGTAGCTGAAGTAAACGGTGAAGAAATCACCGAAGCACAACTTCAAGCGAACACACAAAATTTGATTGGCACCTTAGGGGGCAATATCGATGGTCTTGATCAGGACCTGATAGAGCAAATTTCGCTCAACCAATTGATTGAAGAAGTCGTTATGCGGCAATTGGCACAAGGAGCGTCGATGTCCGTTTCGAGTGACAGAATTGATCGCTCAATTATTCAAACACCAACCTTTCAAATAAATGGTGTGTTTGATCCTGATTTAGCTGTTCGAACAATGACTAGCCAGGGATTTAGTGTTCCGATATACCGAGAGACTCTGCGTAAGCAAATGCTCATGGCACAGGTTGCTAACGCTTTTGCTAGCTCGAATTTTGTCACCAATGCGGAATTAGATCGCTTGGTTAAACTTTCGTCTCAGACCAGAGATCTCCGCTATCTATCGGTCACGATGGGTACACGGACTTTAGATACGCCTATCAGCGAGAACCAAATCCAAGGCTATTACGACGAGAATCAGAACCTATTTGAGGAAGACGCTTCAGTAATTGTCAACTATGTCCTGTTAGATAAAAACATAATTTCTGATGAGATTGCTGTTGCCGAAGACGTATTATTGGCAAAGTACGAAGAGGATCGCAGTGCTTTCGAAGGGTCTTCGGAAAAACGTGCTTCTCATATCCTGTTTGAAGTCGGTGGTGATTTAGATGAAGCCCAGGCTTTAGAACTTGCCCAGAGCGCTATCGCACGCTTGGCAAATGGCGAAGAGTTCGGTGTTGTTGCCCGTGAACTTTCAAGTGATACAGCCTCCGCTGAAGAGGACGGCGATATCGGCTTTACCGATGGCAGTGCATTTCCTCCAGAGCTAGAAGAAGCCTTAGAAGGGCTATCTCTTGATGAAATCTCTGGACCGGTTGTTAGTGATTTTGGCGTGCATCTAGTAAAATTGACCGAAGATAATGATAATGTTTACCAGACTTTTGATGAGCTATCGACCCGCCTTGAGCGTGAGCTTAAATCTGCAGAAGTGGAATTGTTGTTCGCTGAAAGACTAGCGGATCTATCAAATCTAGCTTTTGAGACAGCTGATTTAACTCAGATTTCTGAAGAACTGGGGCTGACTATTCTTAAAAGTCAGGCATTTTCGCGTGATAGTGGAAGCGGTCTTTTCTCAACTCAGGAAGTTGTTGATGCGGCATTCTCTGAAGCAGTCCTTAGTGATGGCAACAACAGCGATGCTCTGGAGCTAAGCGACTCACAGGTCATGGTTCTGCGTTTAGAACAGTTTAGCGAAGAAAGTGTTTTACCACTCGAAGATGTCACCGGTGAGATTTCTGTCAACATCCGTACTGATATGGAACGCAAAGCCGCGACAGCTTTAGGAGAGTCGCTTTACGCGGTGGTTGATAACGAAGTTCAGCTAAACCAATTGCTAGCTGAAAATCAACTTGAGTGGGTAGTGGCAGATGCAGTTGATAGGAATGGTTTTAGTTTAAACCGGCAGATCCTTCAAGAAGTATTTTCGATGCCGGAGCCAGCAGCTGCTCCTGAGAGATCTAATTTGACTCTTGATAATGGGACCTTCGTAATCGTAGAGCTAAATCAGGTGACTGAAGGAAGTATAGATTCTATTCCGGAGGAACAGCGTGATTCCATGACAGACCGAATGCTGAGCGATCTTGGCAACAGTGATTTCCAAGCTTTTCTAGGTAATTTAAGAGAAAGTGCGGACATTCAATCAAGTTTGGCTGACGAAAACTTCTAACTAGAACTGAAGGCTGGTCTCAACTTTTGTTGGGCTAGCCTTCAGTTCTTGTCTCTCTGTTCTCGTTACTAACACCCGGGCTACAAATACTCTAATATCAAACACAAGACGACTGGTTACTTTAGGCCATTTTTAAATGAGCAGCGAGTAGGGGCCTAGTTCTTTAAAAAAAATTTAAGTTGCCCAGAGTGCTGCAATCACTTTTAACCTGCTTTTATTTACTTATTGCTTGCTGTCATCTAAGTCATTTAGTGAGCCCATGGCTGTGGTGTTGAAACCGCCATCAACATAAAGAATTTCCCCGCTAATACCTGATGCAAGATCTGAACAAAGAAAACTTGCTGCATTTCCCACTTCCTCTATAGTCACGTTTTTTCTTAAGGGCGTTTGGGCAGCATTATGCTGCAACATTTTCCTGAAACTTTTAATGCCTGAAGCGGCGAGGGTTCTAATAGGACCTGCTGAAACAGCGTTCACTCTTATGCCCTCAGGTCCTAGGCTCGCGGCGAGATAGCGTACGCTTGCCTCTAGGCTTGCTTTAGCGAGACCCATCACGTTGTAATTGGGCAAGCTGCGCATTGCGCCTAGGTAACTCAAGGTAAGTATTGAACCGTTTCGGCCGCGCATCATGTCATGGCCGGCTTGCGCCAGTGCTACTAGGCTGTAAGAACTAATTTCGTGTGCAGTCAAAAAACCTTCGCGGGTGCTTACGTCAACGAAATTGCCGTCAAGCTCGTGCGCAGGCGCATAGGCAAGGCAATGAACGATGCAATCTAGGCCATCCCAATGGGTCCCTAGAGCTGAGAATAACTCAGCAATTTCACTGTCATTTTGTACGTCGCATGGAAAAATGAGATTTGAATCCCAAGACTTTGCAAACTTTTCTACTCTGTCTTTGAGCTTTTCATTTTGATAGGTAAAAGCTAGCTCAGCGCCTTCCCGGTGCATAGCTTCCGCAATTCCCGATGCGATGGATAGCTTGCTAGCTACCCCTAAAATCAAAACTCGCTTACCTGTTAAAAATCCCATATGACTTCCCTTTGTCCAAGTGTTAAGTGCAGATTTTACTGCATTTTTACCATTGTGTGCCTATTTGATTCCGTGCATGAAGTGTTTTAAAAATGGTACTAACAATATTGCAAACAAACCTGCACCGATGCTGTACCACCCTGCGGTTTCATAGACATCCATATAGGCAGCTAGAGCTGCAGCTGGATCGGTAACTTCACCGCCCACGGTGTCAGATCCTGTCATCGCAGCAATTGTTCCCGAGACATAGTTACCCGCAGCGGAAGCAAGAAACCAGCACCCCATCATCATGCCTACAATAGAGGGTACCGAGAGTTTAGTTGTCATAGACAAGCCCACCGGTGAAATGCAGAGCTCTCCTGTAGTGTGCATTAAGAATAGTAGTACCAGCCAAATCAGCGCTACTTGTGTTGGATCGGTAGCTTGTGAAGCACCATAGACTAGAAACAGAAAGCCGAGACCTAATTGTATGAGTGCCATCGAGAATTTTAGGGGAGTAGAAGCTTCCCAGCCTTTCTTCGCTAGATAGATCCACAGTAAATTAAACAGCGGGGCTAGGGTGATAATAAAAAAGGCATTCACTGACTGGAATATTGCTGCAGGCAGTTCATAGCCAAAAACTACTCGATCTATGTTTCTATCTGTCATCAAGTTGAGAGAACTGCCGGTTTGTTCAAATAAAGACCAGAAAATAATTTGATAGCTCATTAAGAAGAGGCATACCAGCAACCTATCGCGATCCAGGGGGTCACATTTTGTAAATGCATAGACAATTGTTATTAAGGTCATTACGACCAGTGAGGCGCCTACTAATCCACCAACAAGTGCGCGCTGCTGCATTAACTGCCAGCAGACAAGAACGCCAACCAAAGTGAGAAGATAAATCATTTGTTCTCGGTTGATGCCTGCAATAATTTTCTCTTTGAGAATTTCGGGCCGCTTTGGTTTGCCTGCTTCTCCGAATAAATGATGGCCCTTTATAAACACTACCAATCCAGACAGCATACCGATACCGGCGGCGCCAAACCCCCAATTAAACCCCCCATATTGTAAAAGAAACCCGCAAATAATGGCCCCAAAAAAAGCACCCAGATTGATGCCCATATAAAAAAGTGTGAATGCACTGTCCCGGCGAGGATCACGCCTCTCATACATAGAGCCGACAAGAGTTGAAATATTCGCTTTCAGAAACCCGACTCCCATGATGATAAGGGCTAGGGATAAGTAAAAGGTTTGAAGAAAAAATGAATCTCGCTGAACTTCGATGCCGTTTGCGGTGACGATTTCTATTGCCGCTGCACCCTCTATTGCCATTCCTGCATGGCCTGCTACCAACAAGATCGCCCCTAATATCACTGCCTTTACTGGGCCTAAATATCGATCTGCGACAATGCCGCCGAGAACAGGGGTTATATAAACTAGTGAAATATAAGCTGCATAGATTCCGGCCGCGGACTGATCAGAAAAAAGAAAGTGTTGGGTTAAATAAAAAATTAAAAGTGCCCGCATACCGTAATAACTGAAGCGTTCCCACATTTCGGTAAAGAAGCAAATTACAAGCCCTCTAGGGTGACCTAAAAAATCGTTATCTTGTTTTGCTATTGCCGCAGTTTTTGTCATGTTAATTAGTTCCTGATTCAGGAGGGGTGAGTCGAATTTGTTGCCCTGGATAAATTATTTCGCCTTTGCTCAGGCTATTCCAATTCAATAAATCGCTGACGTGATGGCCTGACCGTCTAGCGATTAAGGCTATTGAGTCGCCGCGTTTAACAGAATGGATTCGTCCAAGAGCGGAGCTAACTTCGGTAGGTATTTCATTGCCGATTCCGATGTTCCTGGCAGTATTAAGTTGGAGATTAAGTAGCTGTCCTAGCCGAAGAACGGAGCTCATTTCAATTCCGTTGAGCTGCGCAATTTCTGATGACTTCAGATCGTACTTTCTCCCGATTTTCCAAAGATTATCGCCGGCCCTGACCCTGTAATTATAAGGGGGAGACGAAAATGAGGGTTGGTTTGGCAAAGCAGATTTTTGCTCTAAACCAAATCCTTTATTTACGAGCTGAGAAGCTGAGTTAATATTTCTAGGTATTAGCAGGTAGTCTCCTGCGACAATGACTGATTCAGGAATACCGTTTACCTGCTGTAACACGTCCACCCGAGTGTTAAGGCGGTGAGCTATGTGACCGAGGGTGTCGCCAGACTTAATTTTATACCTGTCCCAGGTTAAAAATCTGTCTGGATCTGCTTGAGCGATCGACTCTTTTAATAGCTGCGCATTGACTATGGGTACTAACAAAGATTGAGGTTGGTCCGGGTGAGTGGCCCATTGCAGATAGCCTGGGTTTAAGTCTCTGAGTAC
Source organism: uncultured Gammaproteobacteria bacterium (assembly GCA_913031035.1). GTDB lineage: Bacteria > Pseudomonadota > Gammaproteobacteria > Pseudomonadales > Pseudohongiellaceae > UBA9145. The sequence continues at coordinate 5,767 of CAJWGN010000064.1, read as the reverse complement.
CTCCTGGCTAATCCCTGCGAGGGAAGCGGCTTGAGCCAAATCAATTTGGCTGCCAATATTGACGAGCTGGAGCTGTGGTTTATTGGCAATTGGCGGAAGTTCCAAGCCCGCCGTGTTGCCTTTATTGACGGTTGCGGCAAGAGCTAATAACTTGGGCACATGGGATCTGGTTTCCGTTGCTAACGGTAGACTCCAAAAATCTAATGCGTCCATGTCCTGGCCGCTACGTCGTATTGCTTTTCGAACATTGCCGTCGCCAGTGTTGTATGCCCCAACAGCCACAAGCCAGTTTTCTGAAAACTGACTGTGAAGGACTGTAAGATAGTCCAGCGCGGCGGCGGTCGAGACTACTGGGTCGCGTCGGCCGTCATACCACCAGTCTTGTTGAACCCCAAAGCTTCTGGCTGTTGATCCTATAAACTGCCACAGCCCAACAGCATGTTGCTGAGAATAGGCATTTGGGTCGAATGTACTTTCAACAATTGGCAGCAAGGCGAGTTCTAAAGGGAGACCTCTTTCTTCGAGTTCTTGGATTATCTCAAAGAAAAAAGGGCTTGCTCGCTCAGTCACCAAGTCAAACAGCCGCTGATTAGTCGAATAGTTGTCTATATAAGCTTGAACACTAGGATGATCATAGTGGTCTTGTAATTGAAAGCCCTGTCTAAGTCGCTCCCATAAATCAGTTACCGGAACTACAGTTGGCGGCTTGCTGGCTATGCTCGGAGGCTCTGGCAGAGGACCAACAGCAGCTGCGTCGATGCTTTGGCTTTCCCCGCGCGGCGGTAACTCCGAGCTAGGGAGGCTGGTTGGAATTTGGCAACCCGAGAATACTGCAGCCGTCAAAAACAGGCTGCAGTGACGTTTCAGAATCTTAAGAGGAAAAATCATTTAGCTGTCGTGAACGCGGTCTTATAATCCATCTTTCCAAAGCCTCAACTCAGTGAGGGTATCAAGCCTGGAATTTAATTTGCGGCCAGCGTGAGTCTCCACCGATTTCTTGAGAACATCATCGTCACAGCGAAGGAACGGATTAGTTCTTAACTCTTGAGATATTGTGCTGGGCAGAGTGGGTAGGCCGAGCTCTCTCTTGTATTGCTCAGATATAGTCCGAAATCCGAGGGCTCCGTTTAGAGGGTCCACTGCTTTAGCGAAGGCCAGATTCGCTAGAGTGTATTCATGAGTGCAGTAAACTGAGGTTTCTTTAGGTAAGTCAGCAAGTTTGTCCAGCGATGCAGCGATCATTTCAGCTGTGCCTTCAAATAAATGTTCGCAGCCCGCGGCAAAAAGTGTATCGCCACAAAAAACCAGGGGTTCTGATGTACTTTTTGAATAGAACGCTAAATGATCTAGTGTACGCCCGGGCACTTCAATAACAGTAAAATTGCAATCGAAAAGCTCAATTGAATCATTTTCAGTAACGAAGTCGGTTATTCCATCAATGCCTGAAGATTTCGGTCCGATGACCCTCGGGTTATGGTCCTTTTTAAGCTGCATCAGCCCGCCAACGTGGTCTGGATGATGATGAGTAACGAGTATATCTGTCAGCTGTAGCTTATTGAGTTTTAGGTATTCTTGAACAACGTCGGCATCGCCAGGGTCGACCAGGCACACTTGGTTCGATTCTGCGCGGTGAATAGCCCATATATAGCTATCCATAGAGGCGGGGATTGGGTGTATTTTTTCTATCATAGTGATCAAATTCTCATAAAAGCCACATAATAGCTGGACTTCAGCGATTTACAAGCAATGCGCAGTCCTGCGTTGCGAGCATTTCTGGTAGAAGTCCAATGAGAACGTTAGAATCCACCTATGATGTGTGGCATTGCATGTTTCGTCTTCATACGAAACATAAAAATAGAGTTTTATGGCGAGTGAGTAACAGATGAGTTTTTTGTCAAAACGAGAAACTAGACGACGATTGCTGCAGGGCATCGACGATGCAGATTCAATGTCTACGTTGCTAACTCAGTGGTTTCAAACACCATTAGGGCAGGTTACGCTGCAATTTGAGAGGATTGCTGCAAAAGCTATTGTAGAGCGTATGTTTGGCTACCATATATTGCAAGTCGGTGGCAGTGAAGAACACCTATTGATTAACGATAGCCCCATCAGCCACAAGATACTGTTTTCAGCCAGTTACCGGCCTGGTGGAAAGAACGCAGTGGCTGATATAGAGCAGCTTCCTCTTGCTAATGACAGTATCGACGCGGTGGTTGTTCATCACGGTCTGGATTTCACCGAAGATAGCCATGCGCTTCTGCGCGAGGTAACTCGCGTGCTTCGCCCGGGAGGTCAACTGCTCGTCATAGGCTTTAACCCCTTAAGCCAATGGGGGCTAGTGCGGTTGTTTAGGCGCAGGTTAGCAGTGCCTTGGAGAGGGCGCTTTATTGCTAGGCATCGTTTAATGGATTGGTTTAGGCTTCTGGATTTAAAAATAGATCAGTCGCTTACTGGACTTCATTTTCCGCCTCTTAATTTTTCTTGGCTATTAAGTAAAGCTGAAAGACTGGAGGAAATGGGCAACAAATTTGGAAGCCCTTTTGGTGGTGTTTATCTGATTTCCAGCGTTAAGCAAGTTGCTCCTCTCACCCCTATACTACCGAATTGGAAGCCTGTTCGATCAAAACGCAGAGCTGTCTCCGTTGGGGCGGTTAAAGTAGGTGATAATTTCAGAAGTAAGCTGCACTAGCGGAATCTGCTGCCAGTGGTCAACTAGTGCTCGCCTAGTTGATCGATATTAAATGGGCCTAACACTGAAAACCTAGTCAACTATATCTGCTGATAATACTGGCTTAGGGTATTGTTATAAACTGAGCGGAGCAGCTAGTGTTGAACAATGTTTGTAAGCAAACTTTAAAGGTTAACGGCCGCCACCGGTAATACAGAGAAGACGCCCGAAGTGAGGCTGTCTAACGAATTTAATAAACCGACAATGCAAGCTGACAAGCTTGAGTATAAACGAGAAGATATAGCTGGCTAACTAACCACGCTGTGAAAGATGACTATGAGACAAATTGTACTAGACACAGAAACCACAGGGTTAGACCCAAAGCATGGGCATCGAGTTATTGAAGTTGGCTGTGTGGAAATAGAAAACAGAAAGCTTACAGGGCGGCACTTTCACCGATACTTAAACCCTGAGCGCGATATCGATGAAGGCGCACAAGAAGTTCATGGATTGACGCGAGCTTTTTTAAGCAATAAACCCTTGTTTAGGCATATTGAAAAAGAGCTTATAGAGTTTGTGAGAGGAGCTGAATTGGTTATTCATAATGCGCCTTTCGATATTGGTTTTTTGGATAGTGAATTGGCCTTGGCTAACTCAAATCACAAGGGTATGACTTCACTTTGCGGCGTTTTAGATACTTTACTTTTGGCCAGAAAAAAACACCCAGGACAACGCAATAGTCTTGATGCACTGTGCAAGCGCTATGATATTAATAATAGCCAGCGTCAACTGCATGGGGCGTTATTAGACGCCGAGATATTAGCTGACGTTTATCTTGTTATGACTAGCGGCCAGTCGAGTCTACTGTTAAAAGAAGACGCTGATGAGGTGACTGAAACTCAGCATAGAATCAGAAAATTTAATCCGCAAAGGAAACAACTCTTGGTTCTTAGGGCAAACGCTCAAGAGAAGGCGGCGCATAAGAAGCGGCTCACTGATATAGCTAAGACAAGCAATGATTTCTGTGTTTGGACACAGATGGATATGGAGAATTAGAAAAATGAGAATAAATCCCTACCAGTTGATTAGGCTATCGATATGGATGTAATGGCCGCTGCAAATATATTTCCAACACATAACGAGCTCACTGAAACCGATCAGTTTATAGTTTTTTTTGGTGAAAGATTGGCGACTCGGCAGACTAAGTTTCTTTGGAACTTAAGCGAAATTAATCATCTGCTGGGCGGTGGCGATAAGTTGATTTTTATTGATGTCTCAGCTGATGGCTCTTACTATTTATTACAAGTGGACGAGGATCCCACAGGCTCTTTAGGTGCAAATTTGCAATCACTGCGATCGCTGTTATTTAGCCAGAGTGAGCTTGCTTTCACCCTGGCAGGTAAGGCGGCCCAGCTTATTGACTGGTATGGCAGTCACCGTTTTTGTGGTGCCTGCGGAACCGAGACCTTGAATCATCCAGAGCAACGGGCAGTTATTTGCCATTCTTGCAAGAGGCACTACTTTCCCCGAATTAACCCCTGTGCAATTATGTTAATTGTAGATGGAGATAAAATCTTGCTAGCTCGTAGTGCACGTTTTAAAAGCAATTTTTTCAGCTGTCTTGCAGGGTTCATGGAAGTCGGAGAGACCGCCGAGGAAACTGTAGCCCGAGAAGTGAGAGAAGAAGTTGGGCTGGAGATTGAAAACATACGCTATTTAAAGAGTCAGTCCTGGCCTTTCCCGTCGCAATTAATGTTGGGCTTCATTGCTGATTATAAGTCTGGCGATATCGTTCCTGAACCCGGCGAGATTGAAGAAGCTAACTGGTATCACGTTGACGAATTACCGGTAGTTCCGTCCGCTGACATCAGTGTGGCTGGAGAGTTAATACAATATTATGTACGGCAAGTGCGCGGGCAAAGTTAGAAACGAGTTTTATTTTTTATTAGTTTGTTTACCCATGTGGATAGGAGAGTTTGTTTGGAATTTTTTATTGAATACGGCATGTTTCTTGCCAAAGTCGCTACGATGGTTGTCGCGATAGCTATTGTGATTGGGATAATAGCGTCTAGCGGCAATCGGGGTAAGAAAAGTGGAAAGAAGGGTAGTATTAGAGTTACTCAGGTAAACGATCACATTGAAGAAATGCGTGACAGTCTAAGAGAGGGAGTATTAGAACCTGAAGAGCTTAAATTGCTTGATAAAGTTGAAAAGAAACAACATAAAGCTGAGCTTAAAGCGCGTAAAGCACAGCTTAAAAAAGAAGCTAAAAGCACCGACCAAGACAGTGCTGATAAGACGGAACCCGAACGCAAAAAACGCGTTTACGTTCTTGGGTTTAAAGGGAACGTATCTGCTGATGCGGTTGAATCATTGAGAGAAGAGATAACTGCAATATTGTCATTGGCGACCCCGCAAGACGAAGTGATCTTGAATTTAGAGAGTCCTGGCGGCATGGTGCATTCTTATGGGCTAGCTTCATCGCAGCTGTTACGAATTAAGAACCAAAAAATCCCACTCACCATCTGTGTCGATAGAGTGGCTGCGAGCGGTGGTTATATGATGGCCTGTTTGGCTGATCGCTTGGTGGCGGCTCCTTTTGCAATCATTGGATCTATCGGAGTATTGGTTCAGTTGCCTAACTTTCATAGGGTGCTTAAAAAGAATGATGTAGATTATGAAATTATTAGCGCCGGTGAATTTAAAAGAACCTTAACTACATTCGGTGAAATCACACAGAAGGGTAAAGATAAAGTTCAGGAAGACGTAGAAACTATCCACGATATATTTAAAAAATGGGTAAAGGATCATCGTCCCAGTGTTGATATAGATAAAATAGCGACAGGTGAAACTTGGGTTGCGATGCAAGCCAAGGAGCGTTACATGGTAGATGACATTAGAACCAGCGATGAATGTATTCTGAGCGCTTGCGAATCAGCGGATGTATTTGAAGTTGAATTTGAATTATAATATCATGACGAAATGTAATTACAAGGTCCTACAGTTGAATACTTCCACAGATATGTGAATAAAAGTGTCAACATAGTCGCTAAAGATTGGGTGTGAATGACGTGTTGATTCCTGTTGGTGTTGCAGGTA
>CAJWGN010000063.1 GCA_913031035.1 uncultured Gammaproteobacteria bacterium | reverse complement strand
CTAGGCTACGGTGTAATAAATACCTAAACCCAGCAGTACAATGATTAGTAATTGCTGGAGCAGCTTGTCTGGTACGGCATCGCTAACTTTGCTGCCAAGGTGGATCGCCGGTAATGAGCCAATAAGCAAGGTGCACAGCAAGAACAGATCGACATAGCCGGCGATTAGATAACCCAAGCCTGCAATAAAGGTTAGAGGTACAGCATGAGCAATATCAGTAGCGATAATTTGTACTACTGGTATTTTTGAGTAGATTATTAATAATATTGCCGCACAAAATGCACCCGCACCGACCGAAGATAAGGTGACGCAAATTCCAAGTATCACTCCCATTAGAAATGTCACGATACCTCGGTGCTTATGAAGTAAGCCCATTAAGCGCTCAGGCCTGTCGTTGACGGCGTTCAATCTAAGTTTCTTTTTAAAGATCAGCATAGTCGCTGTGATTATTAACATCACTCCCAGGCTGCTTGTTAGCAATTCCTCGAATTTAGCAGAGTCTTGGCCACTGATATCTAGCACTAAGCCGTGTAAAAGGATCGAAGTAGGGACGCTGCCTAGGGCCAGTAGGCCCGCTATATGCCAATCCACATTGCCCCTGCGGTGCTGGACTAAGGCCCCGTTAGCCTTAGTGAATGCTGCATACAGCAGGTCAGTGCCGATCGCGACTGGAGCGGGGTATCCGAACATTAGCAGAAGTGGAGTCATGAGCGAGCCTCCACCGACGCCGGTGAGGCCAATTAAAAACCCGACACCAGCACCGGCAAAAATGTGTAGCAAGAATTCCATGTTGGTCTACATTAATTAGATGGGACAACGGTAATGGTGTTTGTCTATACTTTAAAAGAATATTTCGGCATATTTTAATAACTAAATGTTATAAGGAATACCCTTAGACAAATACTTTTTGAATACGCCTTGGAGGAATTATGAAACTGCAACAGCTGCGATACATTTGGGAAGTTGCCCATCACGATTTGAACGTTTCCCAAACAGCGCAGAGCCTTTACACCTCTCAACCAGGTATCAGTAAGCAGATTCGCTTGCTTGAAGATGAGTTGGGGGTCGAGATATTCTCTCGCAGCGGTAAGCATTTGACGCAGATTACACCTGCAGGCGAGTCAATATTGAAAACAGCTGGTGAAATCATGCGTAAGGTGGAAAGTATCAAATCCGTTGCGCAAGAATTTTGTGACGAAAGAAAGGGCTCTTTAGCTCTGGCAACAACGCATACCCAATGTCGCTACGTGCTGCCCGGGGTTATCCAAGGGTTTATAGAGAAGTTTCCAGACGTTGCACTGCACATGCATCAGGGTACTCCAACCCAAATTTCAGAACTCGCAGCAGATGGTACTGCGGATTTTGCTATCGCGACTGAGGCAATGGAGCTCTATAGCGATTTAGTTATGATGCCCTGTTATAAATGGAACCGGTCAATCCTAGTGCCAAAGAATCATCCCTTAGCTCAAATATCTAACCTAAGTATCGAGGAATTATCAAGTTACTCTTTAGTAACCTATACTTTTGGTTTCACCGGGAGGTCAAAACTAGATGAGGCTTTCGCAGCTAAAGGTCTAGTACCTAAGGTGGTCTTTACGGCGGCCGATGCCGACGTCATTAAAACCTATGTGCGATTAGGGCTTGGAGTAGGGATAGTAGCTTCTATGGCATATGATCAAGCGGTAGATACAGACTTGGTAGCAATCGACGCTAGCCACTTGTTTGAGGCGAGTGTGACCAAGATTGGTTTCAGGAAGGGCTCGTTCTTAAGAGGCTATATGTATGATTTTATTGAAATGTTTGCTCCACATCTGACTCAGGAAATTATCCAAGAAACCAGTTACAGGCACACTAAGGCAGATTTGGACGCCTTATTTAAGGATATAGTGCTGCCCGTTCACTAGATGCTTTTACTTTTCAAGGTTTGTGAGGTGTAGGCCGCATTCTTTAATTGTGGCTTCTTCCCACCACCATCTGCCTTCCCGCTCGTGCTGCCCAGGTCCAATTGAGCGTGTACAGGGCTCACACCCGATACTTGCCATTCCTTTGTCGTGAAGCTTGTTATAAGGTAATTCCAGTAACCGTATATATGACCAAACCTCAGAAGAGGGCCATTTTGCCATAGGGTTGATTTTGATTACCTGGTGATCTTTTGTGGAAAAGGTAGTGTCGATTTGAATCAAGGGTACGTCTGCACGACTAGGGCTTTGATCCTGCCGTTGACCGGTTATCCAAGCATCTACCGTTCTCAGCTTTTGGCGCAGCGGTTGAACCTTCCTTATGCCGCAACATTCTTCATGCCCGTCTGTATAAAAGCTAAACAGTCCTTTGTTTTTAATAAGGTTGGTAACTTCACTAGCCTCTGGGAATAGGGTCTCTATTTGAATGTCGTAATGGATTCTGACTTCTTCTAGGAAGCGGTAAGTTTCAGCATGTAATCTCCCCGTATCGAGAGTGAAAACTGACGGCGTGAGCCGTTTTTTGATAGCCATATCGATAAGGGCAACATCTTCAGCCCCGCTAAAAGCCAGCACCGAGTTGGGGAGCAGCTCGCTCACATGGGCAAGGATCTCCTTTGGAAGTAGCTTTTCAAAATCGGAGTTAAGTTGGCTTACTTGTCGTTCGGATAACATTTAATTACAGATTCCTTGTTTCTATGAGTGCTTCTAGCCTGAGAGAGTAGGCTGACCCCTAATGACTCTCTACAATTTCAGTCACGGGCGATTCCAGCATATCAGTGCTGTCGTGTCACTGCTACATGCTATGTTTCACGTGAAAAACTCTAACGATTTTAATGACTTAGACAGTATAAAACCGCTTTATACCAAATATTGATAAGCAATAGCCTTTGCAAACCATATGTTGTGGTGTCCAAATCCAGATGACATTAAGCGCTGTAAAGAATTCCTTGTTTCTGATAAATTCTAGCTTTTAAAATCTTACGCAGTTTTGGCAAGGGTAAAGTAATAATGGAAATAGCGGCATTAGATTTGGAAGGGGTCTTAGTTCCCGAAATTTGGATTGATTTTGCAGCAAAGACAGGCATTGAGGCGCTTAAGGCGACCACAAGAGATATCCCTGACTACGACGTACTCATGCGGCAGCGACTTGATCTTCTGAATCAACATGGGCTGGGCTTGCCAGACATTCAGGCGGTCATTTCGACGATGAAGCCTTTAGAAGGCGCTCCGGAATTCGTTGACTGGCTCAGGGAGCGTTTTCAGGTGGTTATTCTGTCTGATACTTTCTATGAGTTCTCTCAACCTCTTATGGCGCAACTGGGCTTCCCAACCTTGTTTTGTCATCGGCTTGTCGCTGATGATAACGGGATGATTGTTGACTATAAATTGCGTCAGAAAGACCCTAAGCGAGAGTCAGTTAAAGCCTTTCATAAGCTCAACTTCCGAGTCATCGCCTCTGGTGACTCCTACAACGACACCACTATGCTGTCTGAGGCGGACGCTGGCATCCTGTTTAGAGCGCCGGAGAACGTCATCAGTGAATTCCCGCAATATCCGGCAGTGACCGCTTACGAGGAGCTTAAAAATCAATTTATCCAAGCCAGCAACCGTGACTTGACGCTTTAGCCACTAGCTAGCCTCTAGCCAGTCCTGAGGCGGAGGTAGCTTCTTGCAGAGGTATAGGTGAGAGCTGTTTTTTGCATTAGTAAGAATCACCACTAATCTAAGAGAGTAGGTGATCGCTGTTTATTGAACAGATCTCCGTAATTACCTGCAGGCGCTCCAACCGCTACAGGCTTTCAAGCGTGGTGATCAAGTGTTGAACCTTATCAAAGCACTCCTGATATTCTGATTCGCAGTCTGAGTCGGCGACAATTCCGCCGCCGGCCCAGCATTGTATGGTGTCCACCCCGTTTGCGCTGCTTGAAGCGGATTGCCACTGCAGGGTCCGTATGGTGATATTGCTGTCGAAGTCTCCAGATGCGGCCCAGTAGAACACGCTACCGCAATAGGGCCCGCGGGCTGAATCCTCAACTTCCTCGATTATTTCCATTGCTCTAAGCTTCGGTGCGCCAGTAATAGATCCGCCGGGGAAACACGCACTTAGCATGTCAATAGAATCGTAATTATCTTTTAAGGTCGCGGTGATGGTGCTGACAAGGTGGTGGACGTTACTGAAAGTTTTAAGCGCGAATAAGTCCGTTACTTTTATGGAGCCCGTTTTGCTGACTCGCCCGAAATCATTCCTAAGCAGGTCAACAATCATAAGGTTCTCAGCCTTATCTTTGATGCTGTTAACTAACTGTTTAATTTGTTTTTGATCGGCGTCTGCACTCGCGCCCCTGGGCCTTGTACCTTTGATTGGCTTTGTTTCCATGCGGCCTTGCTGGTTCCGAATGAATCTCTCTGGTGACATACTGATCAGTGCGCCGCCGGGCCATTGGATGAACGCTGAAAACGGGGCGGGGCAGGATTGCCGAAGCTTACAAAACGCCTCAAAAGGACTGCCGGTGCAGCTGGCTTTAAACTTCTGGGTCAGATTCACCTGATAGCAGTCACCATTTACTATGTAATTCTTTATTTTTTCAAAGGCTTGCTTGTAGTTATTGAAATGTGTCTGAGATTCAAACTTCCCCCTGAGGGAAAATTTCTCAATAGGCTTCTGTTTAAAACCGGTAAATAATTTCTCTGCATCGACCGCTAGCAGGGCGCCTAGCTTCTCTCGAGTCGCCTTACAACAATTTGGGTGGAAAGCTAGCTTGGTCGTAGCCCGCTGGTGATCAACGATAACGGCCCAGTGGTAAACTCCTAGAAACCCAGTTGATACCTCAAGCTTCGTTCGTTTAGATATTGTTGGGTAACCTATAAACCCAGCCACGCCGCCTTGAAAGGGCAGTTCTATCAAGCTCGGGTTTAGTGGCCTATCAATACTCAGATGTTTTTTTTGTAAGCACCTGATTTTATTGAAAATATTTTCTTTTGAAATGGCCTCGTTAATAATCAAGCTAGCGACTGGGTCGGCGCAAATAATAGTGTAGCGCTGATCGCTGCTGTTTTCGTCGGAGAGTGTATTGCTGGCATCGTTATCTTGGGGGTAGTGGCTACTGTCTAAGATAACCGGCAAGGCCATTCGAGACACTAACTCGAGCAAGAGCAAGCAGTCTTTAGAGTGGGGAAGGTCGACAATAGAGGGGGCTGTCATAGTCGAATTCTTAATAACTAATCAGGCTGCCTTGGTTAAGCAGTCTCAGAATATATGCGAGTGATTCGGGAGTTTGGGTTATTTTCTTTATATCCTGCTTGGAAATTTCTGGAGCTTTACATAGGCTATGAGCAAACCAAGAGAGTTGGGGAGCTAGATCGATAGATTCCCCGTCAACAAAAAACAATGTTTTACCCCCAGGCTTTAACTCTAAGAATGAAAAGCGTGATGAAGGGTTTATAGCAATAACAGCGCCGCCGGTAAGGTCGGCCAGTAATTCGGTTTCGGTATAGGGCTGTTCCGGGCCGCTGATAGAGTTTTGAATCTTTGGTCGGGTTGCAAATTGACCAAACCAGCGGTAGTAATTCTCTTCATTATCAATTGTTTCGACCAATTTTCTAAAGCTATTTGAAACTGACTGAGTGTCTATCTCACCTCGTCGTTTGGGCATCTGCGTCAGTGGGTCGGTGTATCGGTCCTCGGGCTCGCAACGGTCAATCATAAAATCACTGTAGCCCTCAAGGATTTCAGCCGCCGATGGCGCTCGGCAGCCTATCGAGTAACAGAGGCTGCGCTGCTGCGACTTACCCCAATGGGCGTACTGTGGAGGCACATAAAGGGCGTCGCCGGCCTGCAGGGTATAGTCTGCGACAGCTTCAAACTCTTCTAGAATTGACAGCCCGGAGCAGTTCTTAAGTTTTGATTTTGATGAGTATTTCGGCCCAATCTGCCAATTCCTTTCACCGCTACCTTGAACTAGGAAGACGTCATAGTAATCAAAGTGTGGCCCAACTCCAGCGCCATTGGCCGCAAATGAGACCATCACATCCTCGATTCTCCATTGGGGAAGGAATCGAAAAAGCTGTTTAAGGTCGAAAACCGGCTCATTCCATTGGTCAACTGCTTGAACTAATAAGGTCCAACCGTCATCTGGAAGTTCCGTAAACCGACTCTCAGTGAAGGGTCCTTGGCTTAATTTCCAGCTATCAGGTTCTGTTCCCTCAAGCAGGCGGCTCTCGCAATCCGCCTCCATCGCGAGTCCGGCCAGTTCTTCAGGACTTATAGGGTCTTTAAAGCCAGGTATCAACTGGGGGATGTACAAAGGTTTTTTCTGCCAATAATTAGCGAGAAAGTCCTGCACATCGAATGCGGAATTCAATTCTGGAATACTCAAATGTTTTTCGCCTGAATAGAAGCATTACCTGTGTAATTTCTTGGAGTTAACGCTAAAAGCTCACGTTTAGCATCATCTGGAATGTCGAGTTTTAAGACAAACTCCTGCAAGGCGCTCTCGGTGATTCCTTTGCCTCTGGTGAGTGCTTTGAGCTTCTCATAAGGCTCTGGAACCGAGTATCGGCGCATAACGGTCTGAATGGGCTCGGCCAAAACTTCCCAGCACTGATCAATATCAGCGTCGACCGCAGCGCGGTTTAGTTCTAGCTTACTAACGCCCTTAAGTGTTGCCTGATAGGCAATCAACGCGTAAGCGAAGCCTGTGCCTATGTTGCGCAGCACGGTGGAGTCGGTGAGGTCCCGCTGCCAGCGCGAGATAGGTAGCTTGGCCGACATGTGGTTCATCAGCGCGTTGGATAGCCCTAAATTTCCTTCGGAGTTTTCAAAATCAATTGGGTTCACTTTGTGGGGCATTGTTGATGAACCTACTTCTCCGGCTACCGTTCTTTGCTTAAAGTAGCCCAGTGAAATATATCCCCAAATGTCTCTGTCGAAGTCCAGCAATACAGTGTTGAAGCGGCAAACTGCATCAAAGGTTTCTGCAATATAGTCATGGGGCTCTATTTGGGTGGTGAACGGATTCCAGTCAAGTCCAAGACTTTCAACGAACTGCTGCGCTGTAACGCTCCAATCAACGAACGGGTAGGCGGACAGGTGAGCGTTGTAGTTGCCAACTGCGCCGTTAATTTTGCCTAGAATAGGGGTAGACTCGAATTGGCTAAGTTGGCGTCTTAGTCTATACACGACGTTAGCAATTTCCTTACCTATGGTGGTCGGCGATGCAGGCTGTCCATGAGTACGGGACAACATAGGTTGGTCAGCAAACTCGGTAGCTAAATCGGCGAGTGCGCTGATTAGTTTTTCCATAGTCGGGATCATTACGCTGTTGCGACCTTCTTTTAGCATCAGGGCATAGGCAAGATTGTTAATATCCTCTGATGTACAGGCGAAGTGCACAAACTCCAGTCTATTGGTAAGGCTTTTATTGCCTTGGAGCTTCTCTTTAATAAAATACTCTACTGCTTTTACGTCATGATTGGTGGTGGATTCTATCGTTTTTACAGCTTCAGCATCCCCGAGATCAAAATTATCGACTAGTTCATCAAGCAGCGTGTTTTCTTCGGTGTTGAAATTGGCAAGTTCAGGAATGCCCGGATTCGCGGCCAAACACTGCAGCCACCTCACTTCTATCAATACGCGGTAGCGAATCAGGGCATATTCGCTAAAATAATCCGCAAGGCTTGCGCTTTTGTTCCGATACCTTCCATCAAGGGGTGAGATGGCCGTTAGGGCGTTTAAAGAGTTGTTTTCCATCGATTTTTGCCTTGTAGTTTAGCTTATCTATTTTCTTACAATAGAGCTCTATCTTATTGATATAGATATTAAATTGAATGTATTAATTTTTTTCGAATGTGGGTGGCCGTGTCGCAAATTCTTTTCCGGTAAATCAGAAGCCGCCAACGTCTGCCGCCTAGTTGTTGCCACAATACGGCTGAACGGATGCCGCTTAGCAAAACTGCTCTAATGGAATTGGCTACAGCGTCATCTTTTAGGTGCTCTGACTTTCCTTGAATTTGGATGCGGTAGCTTAGCGTGCTAATTGTATCCTGATAGAGTTCTGCCAGCTGTTTTATAGTGAGCTTATCGGCTTCGATCGCGGGATCGGGCGCCTCTGTTATAAGCAGCTGAGACGCTTCTGCTCCACTGAGGGGGGCAATCGTGGCAAGGGTGTTGCGAATCCGCCCTTGCATGGGTCCATTCCGCTCTAGGGCGCCACGGATATGCAAAAGCCCAAGAGTATAGCGAAGTACAGCTGATTCAGTATTGGCTCGGTTATTACTGAAGATGTCCTGAGCTGTTCTAAAGCCATAGCTTAGATCTATTATGTTTGGGTATATATCAGAAAACGAGTCCGGGTCGAGAACCAATAGCGGGTTAACGCTAGCTGCCAGCTGATATGGATCCGCATAGCCTTTGGTGGCCAGCTTGTCGACCACCGCCGCACATTGAACAACAGCTGCTAAAGCAATATTTTCTCGCTCCCATGAAGAGTAGCTAAGTCCTGAATTGTTCAATTATTGCTCCACCTAAACATCTATCTTGTTGATAAAAAACTATGTATTGGCCTGGTGTGACTGCGCGTTGAGGCTCGCTAAAGCTAACCTCAATTTGACCGTCGGTAAGCGCTTTAACGCTACATGGCTGATCGGCCTGGCGATAACGGACCTTAGCTTGGCAGTTTAGCGGAAGCTCAGGGGCTAATTGATTTATCCATGCGGGTGTGGATGCTACCAGCGCTGATGAGAATAGCTCTTTACTTTCATTGCCTTGGCTAACGATCAAAATGTTATCGTCGAGGTTCTTATCAACAACATACCAGGGCGCTTCGCCGTGCATTTGCTGGCCGCCTATGCCTAAGCCCTGTCTTTGACCATAGGTGTAATACATAAGTCCCGCATGCTCACCTAAGGTTTCACCTTCTCTGGTTTGGATTTTGCCAGGCTGAGCAGGTAGGTACTGTTCAAGAAAGTCTTTAAATTTACGCTCTCCAATAAAACAAATGCCAGTGCTGTCCTTTTTATCATGGGTTTTCAGTTCCAGCTTGGCAGCTATTTGACGTACTTCGACTTTAGGAAGACTTCCTATTGGGAATAAGCTTTTTGCTAAACATTCCTCGTTTACCTCGCAGAGAAAGTAACTTTGATCTTTGTTGTCATCAAGCCCCTTTAAAAGCTGGGTGGCTCCTGCTACCTCTTGTTTTCTGACGTAGTGGCCGGTCGCTATAAAATCAGCGCCTAAGATCAAGGCGTATTCTAGAAATGCTTTGAATTTTATTTCGCGGTTGCATAGCACGTCAGGGTTGGGTGTGCGCCCAGCTTTGTATTCCTTCAGGAAGTGTTCGAAAACATTATCCCAATACTCAGCTGCGAAGTTTGCCGTATGCAGCTCAATGCCTAATCGGTCACAAACCGCTTGAGCGTCGGCAAGATCTTCTTTAGCCGTACAGTATTCGGTTCCATCGTCTTCATCCCAGTTCTTCATGAACAAGCCCGAAACCTGATAGCCTTGCTCAATAAGCAGGTGGGCCGCGACGGAAGAGTCAACTCCACCGGACATGCCGACAATGACATTACTGCCAGTACGCGTTTCTGGGCTGCTGTTTACACTATTCATAACAAGGGCTTATCAGTGATAGGGGGTAATGTGGTTTAGATAGGTAGTCCAGTACTGCCTCGAGCACCAAAGGGCTTCTCAGCATGCTTTTATGCTCTAGCAATGTATCAAAATCCATCCATAGTGCTTCGTCAATATCGGGGTCTAGCGGCGAATTAACAAGGTGCTCGAGAGCATTGCCGATGAAGCAGTGTCTCACGTAGGTAATACCATTTGCTTGTGATGTGAAATGGTAAATTCCGAGGAACCCTGTTAATTCAATCTTCCAGGCGGTTTCCTCTAAGGTTTCGCGGATAGCAGCTTGTATCAAGGTTTCGCCCAGCTCTAAATGCCCGGCGGGCTGGTTATAAACAAATAATCCAGCAGATCGCTCTTTTACCATTAGGAACTTTCCATCACGTTCTACAATGGTCGCAACGGTAATATGAGGGTAGTGAGTCAAGGAAGGTATCCCAAATTGTTCATGCTAGCGCCTATGACCCTGTTGGATCAATTGTTAAGGTTGTTTTAGTCACTATTTTATCACCAACGGTCGCTAGCTTAATCTGCTTTAGATTCAGACCATAACCGGCGATAATGGTTGTGTAGAATCTAACATTGCTAAACCCTAGCTGAGGATGTAAATCTAGATTATGAGTGAATTGAGTCATATTGATGAGTCTGGCAACGCCAAGATGGTTGATGTCGGTAGCAAGGCCATAACAGAGCGAGTAGCGCTTGCTACTGGCAGCATATCCATGGCGGAAAAAACATTTAAATTGGTAGCCGCTGGTGGTCATAAGAAGGGCGATGTATTGGCCGTTGCGCGGATTGCCGGGATTCAGGCGGCTAAATCATGCTCGACGCTTATTCCTCTTTGCCACCCGTTATTACTGACGTCGGTAGACGTAGATTTTGATTTAGATGCAACTACTAACCGCATTAACATAAGGTCACGTTGTAAGGTTAGTGGGCAAACAGGCGTTGAGATGGAGGCGTTGACTGCGGTATCGGTAAGTGCCCTCACTGTATACGATATGTGCAAGGCGGTTGACAAAGATATGGTTATTGGCGCCATCTGCTTGCAGGAAAAGCTTGGCGGCCGCAGCGGCCATTACTTAAAAGGTAGCGAGAAATCATGAAGCTAGATATTCACTACTTTGCCAGCATACGAGAGCGGCTCGGAATACAAGGGCAGCAATTGGAGTTGTCAGGCAACAACAATGTTGCCGATTTAATTGTCTCGCTGACTCAGGTTGATGCCAAGTTTTCAGTCATGATAGAGGCAACCCCATCTATCTTAGTCGCTGTAAATCAAACTGTCGTGAATAGAAGCTATACTTTATCTGATGGTGATGAAGTTGCGTTTTTCCCGCCGATGACAGGTGGTTAGGATGATAAGTGTCCAAGAGCAAGATTTTAATATAGGTCTGGAGCACGAAAATTTGCGTGTTAGAGCTGGAGATCCAGGGGCGATCGTTACGTTTAGCGGCTTGGTTAGGGAAATATACGATACTTCCGAGTCTGCAAGTGATGTTGTTAGCGGACTTTTTTTGGAGCATTACCCAGGCATGACCGAGCGCTGTTTAGAGGATATTGTTAAACAAGCTGCAAAACGCTGGCCCTTACTAGCCGCTCGTATTATCCACAGGGTCGGCGAACTGGGACCTAAAGAGCAGATAGTGTTTGTCGGGACAGCTAGTGCTCATCGACATGCGGCTTTCGAGTCTGCGATGTTTATTATGGATTATTTGAAAAGCCAGGCGCCGTTCTGGAAAAAACAGAAGAGTGAAGACGGGTCCCAGTGGATAGTGAGTAGGGCGAGTGATGCCGCGGCTATCAAAAAATGGGACCTAGGAAGCTAGTCACTCTCTATAGAGGCACGTGGCAGTATTGGCGGTGTCGTTGTTAAATGACGGAGTATCTATCCGCCTAAATTGATAATCCGGTACTCACCTAGTTTAAGGCTGTTGAGCTTCCAATCCCCAATACTAGCTCTCACCAATCTTAAGGTAGGAAACCCAGCTGCGGCAGTCATTCGCCTCACCTGGCGGTTTTTTCCTTCTCTTATAGTCAGCTCTATCCAGCTTGTAGGGATGTTCTGACGTTCACGAATAGGAGGTATCCGTTCCCATAGGCTGGGCTCATCAATTACTTTAGCTTCTGCAGGCAAGGTCTTGCCATCTTTAAGGTTTACTCCAGATCGAAGCATGGCCAGGGCGCCGTCAGTCACACGTCCTTCAACTTGGGCAAAATAGACCTTGGGCTTTTTATACTTAGGGTTGCTTATCTGCTGCTGCAACTTACCGTCATCGGTTAATAAGAGTAAGCCTTCCGAGTCTTTGTCGAGCCTGCCCGCGGCATAAAAACCCTTAAGCTGAATATATTCAGCCAAAGTGTTCTCTGGGAGATCTCCAGTAAACTGGGACAATACTCCAAAGGGCTTATTGAAGAGTATTATGCGAGACATTTATTGAGGTACTTTTTGAGGGGCATGAGTAATTCTAGCGCTACAGGCAGTCAGCAGGATGACTGTAGCGCTCAAGTCAGTTTCTGTTAAGCCGTTTAACGTTACGGGATTGAAAGGGTTTACTCTTAAGCTCGTAACATCCTGGACGAATCAACTAACAATCACGCAGCTAGTCGTTAGCTAAATTTATTTCCTGCTCAGAGGCGTCAGTTGGCTGCTCGGTACTGTCTTGGGTATCGGCGGCTTCATTGTTTACCTCGTCCGGACTGCCTTCTGCAGCAAGAATACTGGCTGCATGCAAACCTTTAGGGCCTTTAACGGTCTCAAAAGTCACTAATTGGCCAGCTTTGAGCGTTTTGTAGCCATCCATACCGATAGCTGAGTAGTGAGCAAAAAGATCATCTCCGCCATCATCGGGCAGGATAAAACCGAAGCCTTTTGCATTGTTGAACCATTTTACTTCCCCGGTATTCATATTACTTACTCCATGCTTCTTATTATTATTTATAGTTATTATTAGCATTTGGCGCTGTGAGTCTAGCCCACTTGGATTGCACCATTACATGAAGGTTGCGATATTGTCAAACCATTTATCTTGCCGGATAGCGTAATTGGTCGCTAAAAGGCCTTGATATAAGGAGAAAATCCCCAACATATAGGCCAATAAGGAGCTTTTGACGCCAAAAATGCGACACACAAAACCCTTTTAATACGACGCTAACTAAAGCAAAATAATCGTGTGATTTTTTCACAACCAATTCATTTTTTAGACGTTCTTTTTATGAGTAAGCACAGCAAACATCTACTAGAATTAAAGAAGACGAATTTACTAATGGGACCCATGGGCTCCGGGGAAGACGAAGGTGAAGGGGGAGGAGAAGACGATAATACCGGCTTTGCAGCAACAACCGAGAAACCCAAATTAAAGCGGCCACCGTTATATAAAGTGGTGTTAATAAATGATGACTACACCCCAATGGACTTCGTCGTTGATGTATTACGTTCATATTTCAGTATGAATGCGGAAAAGGCGACTCAGGTAATGCTCAAAGTACATACCGAGGGTAAAGGGGTGTGCGGGGTATTCAGTAAGGATATCGCTGAAACCAAGGCGGCTCAGGTCAACGACTATGCCAAAGAATGTGAGCAGCCCTTACTCTGCTCAGTTGAAGTAGACACATAATTATTTTGATCAGATTATTCTGATTAACTAAAAGGCAGGCTATGTTAAGTAAAGATTTAGAGGCGACCCTTAATTACGCATTTAAGGGGGCGCGTAAAAAACGTCATGAATTTATGACGGTAGAGCACTTACTCTTAGCTCTTCTGGATAATGAGGTTGCATCGAGTGTGTTGCTCGCCTGTGACTGCGACCTTGGTCGTCTGCGTGGTGAGTTGGTAGACTTTGTCGACGCAACCACTCCACTAATACCTGAAGAAGAAACCAACAGGGAAACTCAGCCCACTCTTGGTTTCCAGCGAGTGCTGCAGCGTGCGGTTTTTCATGTTCAGTCGTCAGGCAAGCGGGAAGTCACAGGGGCTAACGTTTTAGTGGCAATTTTCAGCGAGCAGGAAAGCCAGGCAGTATATTTTCTGAAGCAGCAAGATATAGCTCGCATCGATGTTGTGAACTTTATAACTCACGGCATTTCTAAGATTCCCGGTCATGCCGGAGACAATGAAGGCTCGCCCGAGCAAGTTGAAGAAGAAGGCGGCGCAGAGGCCAACAGCAGCCCGCTGGCAAACTTTGCGACCAATCTAAACTTCGAGGCGAAGCAGGGCAGAATCGATCCGCTGATCGGCAGAGAAGAAGAAGTCACCCGTGTGATTCAAGTGCTCTCTCGCAGAAGAAAGAATAACCCGCTTCTAGTGGGAGAATCCGGTGTGGGTAAGACCGCGGTTGCGGAAGGTTTGGCGAAGAAAATAGTCGATGGAGAAGTGCCTGAAATTTTGGCCGACAGCGTAATATACTCCCTTGATTTAGGCGCATTATTGGCAGGTACTAAGTACAGAGGTGACTTTGAAAAACGCTTCAAAGCACTGCTTTCTGAGTTAAAAAAGATTGATAACTCTGTATTGTTCATTGACGAAATACATACAATTATTGGTGCTGGTGCTGCTTCTGGCGGGGTCATGGATGCTTCTAACTTACTGAAGCCTGTTCTCACATCGGGGGATCTGCGCTGCCTAGGCTCAACTACTTACCAAGAGTACCGCGGGATTTTCGAAAAAGACCGCGCCTTGTCTAGGCGTTTTCAAAAGATTGATGTAGACGAGCCAGATGTCGATACGACATATAAAATATTGAAGGGCCTGAAGTCTCGCTTTGAAGAGCATCATGATCTTCGCTACAGCGACAAGTCACTGCGAGCGGCCTCTGAGCTGGCAGGGCGCTATATTAATGACCGATTCATGCCGGACAAAGCCATTGACGTTATTGACGAGGCAGGTGCTTACCAGCGCCTTCAGCCCGCTAGCAAGCGCAAAAAGCTGATTCAGGCGAGCGATATCGAAAAGGTAGTTGCTGCGATTGCTCGGATTCCTCCTAAGCATGTGTCGAGTTCAGATGTCGAATCACTTAAGAGTTTGGAGCCCAATCTTAAAATGGTTGTGTTTGGCCAAGACAAGGCGATTTCGTCGCTGTCCACCGCAATCAAGCTATCCAGAGCAGGTCTCAATGAGGGTGAGAAGCCAATAGGTTCATTCCTATTTTCTGGGCCTACTGGAGTTGGTAAAACAGAAGTTAGCAAGCAGCTTGCCAAAATCATGGGAATTGAGCTAGTTAGATTTGATATGTCTGAATATATGGAGAGACATACGGTTTCACGGCTAATTGGCGCACCTCCAGGCTATGTTGGTTTTGACCAAGGCGGCTTACTGACCGAGGCTGTTACTAAAAACCCTCACTGCGTATTACTGTTAGACGAGATAGAGAAGGCTCACCCTGATGTATTTAATCTGCTGTTGCAGGTAATGGATCACGGCACGCTTACCGATAACAATGGCCGAAAAGCGGATTTCAGGAATGTTGTTTTGATAATGACTACCAATGCCGGCGCTCAAGAAATGTCCCGTTCCTCCATTGGTTTCACCGAGCAAAATCACTCTGCCGATGGTATGGAGATAATCAAAAAGGCATTTACGCCTGAATTTAGGAACAGGTTAGACAGCATAGTCCAGTTTGGAAATCTTCTTCCGGAGACTATCCGCACTGTACTGGACAAATTTATCGTTAATCTTCAGGTGCAATTAGATGATAAGAATGTCCAGCTTCACTTAGATGACTTAGCTGTGGATTGGTTTGTCGAAAACGGCTACAGCGAATCCATGGGCGCTCGCCCTATGGCTAGGTTAATTCAAGAGAAATTAAAGAAAGGTTTGGCAGAAGATATTTTGTTTGGGGAGCTAGCGGATAACGGCGGTGAAGTATTTGTTTCTGCCGATGAAAATGGCATCAAGCTGGATGTTAAAGGTCGTAAAAAGCAGGTTAAGCGTGAGCTGAGCAACGCTAAGAGCTAATGGCGTGTCGCTTTAACTCTGTGAGTCACTGGTTTTAAGCAGTGGCTTACAGAGCTTGATAGCGCTGCCTTGATATACAGTGACGTTACAAGCCGGAACTTTTAATGCTCCGGTTTTATACGCCTTAACTCTATAAAACAGTCCCTGCTTACCGAGCTCTATAGGTAATCCGACCTTTTGTCAGGTCATAGGGAGTGAGTTCTACGCGAACTTGATCCCCAGTTAGGATTCGAATGTAGTTCTTTCGCATCTTCCCGGAAATATGAGCCGTCACTACATGGCCGTTTTCTAGTTTTACGCGGAACATCGTGTTGGGAAGCGTATCAATAACTTCGCCTTCCATTTCAATTTGATCTTCTTTTGGCATCGAACAACCTCTAGGTCTTTAATTGCGGCCGCATTGTGCCAAATTTTCTCGGGATAAGCAAAGCTCAAACCATCTAATTGACTGCAACCCAGCGTCCATCGATAAGCAGTTGGAGCGGGCGGTAGTTACTTTTGTATTCCATTTTTTGACATTCTTTGATCCAGTACCCCAAAAATAGATAGGGTAACCCCAAGTTTTGGGCCATCTTGATTTGCCAAAGAATTGCATATCCGCCCAGAGAGCGCTTGGTTTGTGCTGGATCATAAAAAGTATAAACCGCCGATAAACCCTGCTCGAGCACATCGGTGACACTAACTGCCACGAGTTGTTGATTCAGATAGAATTTTAGAAACCGAGAATCTACGGTCTTTGTTTTGATGAAAGCTTCAAATTGCTCTGGAGTAGCAGGGTACATATCTCCGTCATCGTGACGACGGTCTATGTAACGTTGATATAGCGCATAGGGTTCATCACCGGTGAGATCTAAACATTCAACAACTTCCAAATCTTGGTTAGCGTTCCAAACTCGACGCTGGCGTCTCTTGAATATGAATTCAGTTACAGGAACCCGACAGGATAAGCACGCTGAGCAGTTTTCGCAGTCAGGCCGGTACAGGTGCGCGCCGGACCGCCGGTAACCTAGGTCGCTGAGCTTACTATTGATGCTCTTATCAATCACTAGGTCGGGGTCGACAAATACCGTTGAGGCGATTTGGTCGGATTTGTAACTGCAGGGGTGGGGTGCTGTTCTAAATAACCGTACAGAATTTAGAACCTTGGATTTCGTGTTGGATGTCATTTATGCAATTAACTTAGATTAGCTGGGTTAAGTCATTAAATCTGACTGGAATTGCCACTGTTGGCAAGCCGTATTTGCATCGATGTAACGCGTTAAATAAGTGCAAAATTCCTTGCGAGAAATCTCTTCAGCGCCTAAAGATGCTAGATGCTCACTACTGACTTGACAGTCCACGAGTTCAAATCCCCAAATCGCCAACTGCTTAACGAGATAAGCAAAGCCAACTTTAGAGGCGTTGCTTGTTTTGCTGAACATAGACTCACCAAAGAAGACCTTGCCTTGAGCAATCCCGTAAAGGCCGCCTACTAACTGGTCGTCCGCCCACACCTCCACAGAGTGGGCAATGCCTGCGTCAAAAAGCTTGCCGTAAGCGTTCTTCATGTCCTCTGTTATCCATGTGCCTGCAACCCCTGCTCGGGACTCCGCGCAGGCTTGAATAACGGCTGCGAAGCTAGTATCGAAAGTGACCTGAAAATACTCCTTACGAAGAAGTTTTGCTAAGCTGCGGGACACTCTCAATTCCTCTGGAAACAGAACCATTCTTGGATTAGGACTCCACCAAAGTATCGGCTGGCCAGCTTCGTACCAAGGGAAAATACCTTGCCTATACGCGTGAACAAGCCATGGCAAAGATAGCTCACCGCCGGCTGCTAAAAGACCTTCTGGGTCGTCTAGAGCCTGCTCAACCGGAGGAAACTCTATAACATCTGGCTCTAACCATATGACAGTCATTAAGATTCGCTTACGTTGCTCAGAGGGTTACTCGTCGAGAAATTTCTCCGCATCCAAAGCCGCCATACAGCCAAACCCGGCGCTAGTGACAGCCTGTCTATAGACCTGGTCTGCGATGTCGCCCGCGGCAAACACCCCTGGTACGCTGGTCTGTGTTGCATTGCCCCCAAGGCCGGTGTTGACGACCACATAGCCATTTTTCATTTCAAGCTGACCTTGAAAAATGTCAGAGTTAGGAATATGACCGATAGCGATGAAGACTCCATCTACTGTTAGAGATACCAATTCACCGCTTGTTGCGTGTTTTAGATTAACGCCGCTAACGCCCATGTTATCGCCTGTTACTTCATCAAGCGTGTGATTCCAAAGCACCGTCATTTTACCTTCATCTACTTTCTCGAATAGCTTCTTTTGGAGGATTTTTTCTGCTCGAAGACTATCTCGGCGATGGACCAGAGTCACATGAGAACAAATGTTAGAAAGGTAAAGAGCTTCCTCTACAGCGGTATTGCCGCCGCCAACTACCACCACAGGCTTGTTGCGATAGAAAAACCCGTCGCAGGTAGCACAGGCACTAACGCCTTTCCCCATAAAAGCCGTTTCCGATTCAAGGCCTAGATATTGAGCTGAAGCCCCGGTGGCGATAATTAGCGAATCGCAGCTGTAGCTGATGCTGTCTCCAACCATAGTAAAAGGCTGTTTACTTAAATCAACGCTGTTAATGTGATCAAATATGATTGAGGTATCAAATTTTTCAGCATGATCCTTCATGCGCTCCATTAAGTCTGGACCTTGCAGTCCCTCAACATCACCTGGCCAATTATCTACATCCGTTGTTGTTGTTAGTTGACCACCTTGGACCATTCCTGTGATTACTACTGGGTCGAGGTTGGCGCGAGCAGCATAAACAGCGGCCGTGTATCCCGCGGGGCCAGAGCCAAGAATGATGAGTTTGTGGTGTTGAGCGTCGGTCATAAAAATATCCTGATTTGTGGTCGATTGAGATAGGAGTCTCATCTATGTGTAGGCGAATTCTTTTACTTAAAGTGGTTAGTAGACATTATATCAAAAATTCTTTTCTCTAATTGGCTTTAGCGCTTAATACTCAGCAGAAATCGCCCGATAACTATTGAATGGAATTATAACGAACAGATAGATTTCTAGAAAAATGCATGATTAGTTGCGTGAGGTGCCAAATTCGCCTCTAACTTTTCTAGAATCTATCGTATAAACTAAGTGTAGGTAATTGAATAAATTGAAAAATACTATAATGACAAAACCGAAGCAGGAATCCGAAGTCGACAATGTTGTCCAGCGCTTAAGCAAGGAAGGGTCTCTTATCGCCTATTTTTTGCTGGCTATTTTTATTTTGATTGCTTTGGTGAGTTACTCGCCCGGTGATCCTGCCTTCATGACCACAGGGTCGAGTAGCGAGGTCTCAAATGCAGTCGGTGTGTCAGGTGCTATGGTTGCAGACATACTTTTGCACTTAATGGGCTATCTAGCGTATGGATTCCCTGCCTTTCTGGTTTATAAAATAATCGATTCGTTGAGAGGCAAAACTGAACCAACTGAATTTTCATGGGCT
>CAJWGN010000062.1 GCA_913031035.1 uncultured Gammaproteobacteria bacterium | reverse complement strand
CCGTTTACACTTTAGTGGTTACCCCGAATGCTAACTCAACCACCAATATGACTGTGAACGTGGCCGCAGGCGTTGCTACTGCTGACGGCAGTGGGGCGGCAAACTCCATTGCGACTCAGTCGGTTCAGGTGGTCGATACGCTGGCACCGACAGTGGTTATCTCAGACAATGCCGCGGGCACAGCCAACGGTGCTGTAACCTACAGCTTTACTTTTAGCCAGGCGGTCACTGATTTTACAGTTGCTGAAGTCGTCGTAACGGGCGGCACCAAAGCAGGCTCTTTTGCCTCAGGCGCGAGTGGGGATTCGGTTTACACGTTGGTAGTTACGCCCAATGCTAACTCCACCACTAATATGACCGTGAACGTGGCGGCAAGCGTGGCGGCGGATGCAAACAACAATCCCAATACGATTGCCGCTCAATCGGTGCAAGTAGTCGACACCAGAGCCCCGTCGCTTAATATCACTGACGACGAAGGCGGTACAGCTAACATTGCCGGCGGCGCTGTGACGTATACCTTCACGTTTAGCGAGGCGGTGAGCGGTTTTACGGTAGCGGAAGTGAATGTTGTCGGCGGCACCAAAGCCGGCACCTTCGCATCGGGTGCGGACAATAGTTCCGTTTACACTTTAGTGGTTACCCCGAATGCTAACTCAACCACCAATATGACTGTCGACGTGGCCGCAGGTGTTGCTACTGCTGACGGCAATGGGGTGGCAAACTCCATTGCGACTCAGTCGGTTCAGGTGGTCGATACTCTGGCACCAACGGCATCTACGTCGGTGACGTTGGCTCCAACCGGTGGCACAGTGGTCGCTAACAAGTTGAATACGACCAATACTCATTTGGCGGTTAGCTCCACCATAATAGCTGGCCAAGCCACAGGCGGTAGCGCTGTAATGAAGGTGGGCGGAGTCACTAAGCTGACGGATTCTACGATCCAAGCTAGCGATACGTCGGTTAACTTTACCACCTCAGACGGAACACCGACCAACGCCGAACTGCAGTCCGCGATTACTGCTGGTGGAGTGGTGACGGTGGAGGTGACAGATGCAGCGGGAAACATGACGGCAAGCTCGGTTTCAAACCCAACGCTGGTGGTGGATTATACAATTCCGATTACATTTACCTACAGTGCGTCAGTAGTGGGAACAGCTGGAACTGTAACCGAAACATCCAGTGCTAACTTTACGGGGTCTATTGGTGTTTATGCAGACGTGGGGGGATCGAGTTTATACAACGGCGTTGCCGCTGTAGCTATCACTAATGCCACTTCAGCCTCAGTATCTGTAGGACCTGGTCTTCCGACAACGGTTTTCGTTGTAATTAAAGATGCCTCTAATGCAATCGTAGGCGACGTAAGACCAATTATTTTAGGAATAGCTGGTGCGAGTACTATTGCCGGCACCGGGGTAAGTGAAATCATATTTGGTTTTGAGGCTGCAAGTACAATTAACGCAGGCGCAGGTGATAATCTAATTATTGGCGGAACCGGTGTCGATAACATCACGACCGGAAACGGTAATAACGTAATTCAAAATGGTGCTGGTGCTGATGTCATAACCACTGGTAGTGGTAATGATATAGTTACTAGCGGAGCGGGCGTAAAGACGATTAATAGTGGCGCTGGTAATGACACCATATCCGGAGGCGTCGCTGCTGACGTTTTGACCGGTGGTGATGGTGTCGACATTTTGACCGGTGGCGCTGGTGCTGACGTATTCGTCTTCGCTTCGGATGATGTCGACACGACAGCAGGCACAGTGATAGATACCATCATGGACTATGGCACGGCTGCGGATACCATACGTGGCTCATGGGGTGTGAGCTCTGCTTCTAATTACTTCAACAATGCGGTGGCAGCCGCTGACCTTGCAACATTGCTATCAGCTGCTGATGCGAAGTTGAATGGCACTATTAAATATTACGTTGGCCAAGTTGGCGCAGACAGCTATTTGGTTACCGATAGCGATGGCATAGGCTACACCGATGTTATCAAGTTGGTAGGCTTTGACGCGTCAAGTTTCGCGGTAGGACAAATCGTCGCCTAATAGCCTTAGGAGAAAAGCTTTGGTAGACCTGCGAGCACGTGACACCTCAAAGATATAGGAGCAATCTAAACTATGAGTGGTTATATGCATGGCAAATTTTCGCGAGAAGAATCGAGAATAGAACGAATAAAGCGGCTGTCGAAAAAAGACTTTACGATCAAAGCTGCTCCCTAACGCTAGGCGTAAATTATAAAATTTTCACATGGGATCCATAAGTATTGTTATGGGGATGCTAGAAAAGATCTGTGCTTAGCAGGCGAATCAAACTGCTTTGCTTAGGCAGTTGGTATGTCTTTACGCGTCTCAAATATTGCGATCGCTCAAAATGCAATGTTGAGAGTCGGGGTGATAATAAAGCGCTTTGCATCATGCAAGGTCCAGGTCTTTGCGAAGAGAATTAAGGTTCAGTCTGACCAAGGTGTGTCATAGATATCGACTGCCAGCTGCGCTTTTCTAGATGTTCAGCAACTGAAATTCAGCGAGAGTTCTAGGGGGCTGATTTGTATAGCGCTGTTGCCGCATCTTTATTCTTTCTGTTCTTTCTGTTCTTTCTATTCCTTCTGTTCAGGTGAGAGCGTGGGAAAAAAATGTCTATCAATAAATAAATGATGCGAACGCGAAAACCTCCGATTGCATCGAGGAGTTGTTCAATGCTCGATGCAATCATGCTGCAAAAGCGAACTGTTCTATTGAATGATAGCGGATAAGTATTTTACGGAGCTGTTAAGTGTTTAGAATAGCTGGCCAGAAGGCTTGGGACTGACCAAAGGGAGTACATAACCAGGTAGCATTATCCTGATCTGGGATCGTTTTTTGCCACCGTTGCGGCTTTGCGTATCGCTTCAGAAATTTTGCCTCCTATCTCAATTCTCAAAACTTCTGAGCTACAGGACTTAAGATCTATGCGGTGACAATAAAATTTGGCTCGAGCCTTGTTTAGCCCAATACACGCGACATCGCCAAAGTCATTAAAGTCAGGGATTTCTTCGCCAATACTTAAATCTGGCTGGTGACTTCTTATTCATAGTAATTGTGAATTTTTCCCACGGATTTTATGTCTTCTAAACGTAGCTGTCCTGAGGGGCGCTCGGCTCTTTTGAGATGCTTCTACTCACCAAGAGCTGTCCACTTAAAGAATGAAATTCTTGAGCGTACTGCGTTGTCTACTGTGGGTACAGTAGGGGAAAAGGTTTTGGTATTTTGTGAATTTTTAGAGCTGGGAATATAGGTGCCTCGCGGCAGCAGCTCTCTAAGGCTAAAAATAGGGGATTCATTAAGGGCACAAAGACATTAGAGCTTTCGCTCTTATTTACACTAAGTGTCAATCATAACTGTGAAGGCTAACTAAAAATCGCCCTAAAAATAAAGAAGAATAGTATGGATAAGGCGGCGCCGATTGGCAGAGTCACAATCCATGAAATGAAGATTTTGCCGATTACGCGGCCGTTTAACTTATCGATCCCGCGGGCAAGACCGACCCCTAGAACAGCTCCTACCAAAGTGTGGGTGGTGGACACTGGCATGCCAGTGCCTGAGGCGATAACAACGGTGGTCGCCGCAGCCAATTCCGCCGCAAACCCGCGACTAGGGGTCAGTTCAGTGATGTTTTTGCCAATGGTTGCTATTACTTTATAGCCCCAAGTGGCGAGGCCAGTAACAATTCCAAGGCCTCCAAGAAATAAGATCCATATAGGTAATTCTGATTGGGCGGCAAATACCCCGCCAGTTTGGACAACGCCATTAATTGCCGCCAGTGGACCGATGGCATTGGCAACATCATTAGATCCGTGAGCAAAGGCCATGGAGCAGGCAGTAAAAATCATCAGCACGCCAAACACATTCTCAACACTTTTATAACGTTCTTCTGGATTGTCAGCGGGCGCTTCTTTTATTTTGCGTAGCATTATTATCCCAAGCGCCACTGTGAGGATTCCGAATAGGGTTGCATACAATAAGCTTTGTAATAATGTGACTTCTAAGCCAACGTGCTTTAGTCCTTTTACCAGTGTCACCATGGCAATTACAAAGCCAACTAGGAACATGTAGTAGGGCACGTATTTCTTAGCGTTGGCAAAGGGGTCATCGGTATTTAGTACTAGTTTTTGTACAGTGAGAAATAGAACAAAAGCGATTGAGCCTGAGAACAGCGGCGAAATGACCCAGCTGGCAACTATTTCAAGAACCTGACCCCACATAACGGAGTCAACTGAGATGCCGACAACGGCAAAGCCAATGATTGCGCCGATTATTGTGTGGGTGGTTGATACTGGCCAGCCAAACATGGATGCAATGACCAGCCAAATGCCAGCGGCTAAAAGGGAGGACAGCATGCCGTAGACCAATAGCTCAGGCGCCTCTTCAAATCCGGCCTTTTCTATGTCGATTATACCGCTACGGATGGTTGAGGTGACTTCGCCGCCGGCCAGCCAAGCGCCGGCAAATTCGAAGACCATAGCAATCATAATCGCCTGCTTGATGGTGATCGCGCCTGCTCCAACCGATGTGCCCATGGCATTGGCGACGTCATTGGCACCGACGCCCCAGGCCATGAAAAAGCCGAAGGCACAGGCTAAAGCTAAGAAAATTAAACCATATTGGGAGATGATTTCAGACATTTAAGCTATGACTCGATAAGGGTTCTGTTTATTCTTCTAGTTTGCACTTTAGGTAGATAGTCAGTGCCAGTCAGGTGTTAAAAGGCTGGTATTGCGCTACTGAACCTTATCATTGCTCGTTTTCTGCTCATGTCTTGCTAGCTATGGGGATCTAGTAGTCCCTATGCTGTGATTTATCCACTGACCGCGGCGGTTGAGCCATAAGCCTTTTTCGGATGCATCGTATTAAATCACCACCACCGTCTTAGAGCCAGCCTATTAAAGCAAAATTCAATTGATATCGGGAGCGGATTTTTATGACAAAAATGTCATATTCCTATGTTCTCAAGCGGTCAGCCAGAGCCGTCGGGTTTGCTGGCCCCATTACGCGCATTTTAAGTGCGGCCCGAGCGCATTCATTGGGCTTTTAGTAAACTTGTTTTTCATTTGCAAAACAGGCCTTTGAGACTAATTAAAATTGCCTAGATCCTTCAAAAATAACTTATTCTTTTGCTTTACGTGGGCTTCTTGGTATTGTTTCGCATCTAAAGGTGAAGTCAAATTTATAGGCAGATTGATGGTTAAAGTTTTATTTGTTGAGCATGATGGTACAGAGCACAATGTTGAAGTGAATTCAGGAGACAGCCTTATGCAAGCAGCTGTCAGCAATGGCGTGCCAGGAATCGATGCAGATTGTGGTGGGTCTTGTTCCTGCGCAACTTGTCATGTCTATGTTAGCGAGGAATGGTTAGGTAAAACCGGCGAAGTGGACCCTATCGAAGAGGCGATGTTGGGATTAAGCACCGATCGCAAAGAGAATTCTCGGCTATCTTGTCAGATAAACTTAACTGAAGAAATGGATGGTCTCGTCGTGGGCACCCCTGAATTTCAGTTTTAGCTATTTATTCTTTAATCAAATTCAAGTGATGCGCTGGAGTGATACATGAGTGAAATAGCTACGGGTGATGTGCCCAAGAAAAGCAAATGGAGCATGGTGGACAAAGATCCATACGCTATGTCGATCAAGGACATAGACCTCTCGCATCCCGGGATTTGGCAGCACAACCAATATTTACCCTTTATGGAGCGTTTAAGAACCGAAGACCCTGTTCATTACTGTGAAGATTCAGCTGTTGGGCCTTACTGGTCGATTATGAAGTACAAAGACATAATGACCGTCGATACTTCTCCGCACCTTTACTCTTCAGAGCCGACTATTGGGATTATTGATTCTTTCGAAGAATTTGCTCTGCCGGCGTTCATCTCAATGGACCCACCGAAACATGATGACCAGCGGCGGACAGTCCAAGGAGTTGTTGCCCCTGCGAATTTGAAAGAAATGGAAGGCCTCATAAGGAGTAGAGCCGGTGTGATTTTGGATAGCCTACCCATCAATGAAGAATTTGACTGGGTGAAACACGTTTCCATAGAGTTGACTACTCAGATGCTAGCTACGTTATTTGATTTTCCGTTTGAGGACCGAAACAAGCTTACCTATTGGTCCGATGTGGCAACCGCGATACCGGGTAATGGTATTGTCGAAACCAACGAACAGCGTTGGGCCGCTATCGAAGAGTGTTTAGCTTACTTTACCCGCCTTTGGAATGAGCGAGTGAACGCAGAGCCAGGAAATGATTTGGTCTCAATGCTCGCCCATGGCGAGGCTACCAAAAACATGCCTCCGATGGAGTATTTAGGCAATATCATATTACTTATTGTTGGTGGAAATGACACAACACGAAATTCTATTACTGGTGGTGTTCTAGCGCTTAACGAAAATCCAGCGGAGTATGCAAAGCTGCGAGCCGATAAGGGCGTTATTCCTAATATGGTGTCAGAAATAATTCGTTGGCAAACCCCGTTAGCCTATATGCGCCGAACGGCAATTCAGGACACTGAACTGAGCGGTAAGAAAATTAAGTCTGGTGACAAAGTAGTCATGTGGTATGCGTCAGGCAATCGAGATGAAGAATCTATAGATAGGGCGAATGAGTTTTTGATAGACCGGCCCAATGCCCGACAACACCTTTCTTTTGGTTTTGGTCTGCATCGATGTATGGGCAATAGGTTGGCCGAAATGCAGCTTCGAGTTCTTTGGGAAGAAATCAGTAAACGGTTTGATTTCGTGGAGGTTGTTGGAGAGCCAGAGAGAATCTATTCCAGTTTCGTAAAAGGCTATTCAAAATTGCCGGTAGTTTTGCATCCGCTTAAGTAAGTTTAGATGAACGGGAACCCGTTGGGTTTCCTTGCGTCCATTCACTTCTTGGCTGCAAGAGTGCCCCGAGGGCTGGTCAAACTAGCTTGCTTTGAGCCTATGCTTATTGAAAAACTCATCGGGTATCGGGTATCGGGTATCGGGATTGCGTGGGTGATCGGTGAGCGGCGTAACCGCGTCTTTAGTAAGTGACAAATAAACAGCAGGACAACGAGTGCGTCATCGAGGGCGTCATAAAGTCATCCTAACGCTGAGTCGCTTTAGCTAATAGGCAACCGCAGCCGATATGCCCCCGAGCATTAGATAAACCCCTTAGGCAGCAATATCGCAAAGCTCACGAGTAAGTGCGTTTTTGGGATTTTATTTTCCAGCGCTCTATTTTTTAGCGAATATATTTTCTTTCGCAGTTCTTACAAAACGACTATTCCCATCGCGACGAGTGAAACCGACGCTGTCGAAATATTCTAGTATTTCTATGCAGAGGTTGCGCCCAATGTCGGATTTGTCTCTGAATTCGATAACTGAAAAGCCCATCTCGTCCTTTGACTCAATCATCAACGATTCCGTAAATTCAGCAAGCTCGAGGACAGTTTCTGGCAGGTAGTAGCGATTATCTGCAACTTGAATAAGGCTGCCAGCTTTCGCTGTTTGATTGAGTATTCTCTCAATGGCTTTCAAAGGAATCCCTGTTAACTCAACTAATTCGCGGGTACGTGGCGGCACCCGCCCGCTTTTTAAAAGGATTGGGCGAATCTTGGCAACAAATTCTTCTTCTTCACGACTAAGGGCGGTGCTGTGGCCTATGGCATGAATTAAGGTGCCGGTTCGCTTGAGGACAACCTGTTCCAGCATGTTTTTTAATATGCCTTCGAATAGTCGATAGCTACCCGGCAGTTCGCCGTCTCGACTTAAAGCAGATTCACTAATGCCTTGCTGGCTAGGGCTGGTTAAATGAAAACTGGCAACTGTGTCGTTTAAGCGCTTCGCATAGGTTTGATAGAAAGGTTTGCCCAAAAGAATAGGATGCTTGCAGCCGTCAATGGCTAGGGGCTTGCTAATAGCCGCTACGGTGGTTAGTAACGTAGAAGCCCATTGCTCACTGATATTTCGGCATGCGCAAAACTGATCAAAATTCACGCCCTGTGGCTGATTGGATAGCAAGGTGGTTAGGGCGGCTTCATCATCTTGATTCGCAGATTTTAGAAAACTAATTCTGGTTTCGCTGGCGCGTTGCCGTCGAGGAACAAAAGTATCAATGACCTTGCCACCGCCGAGCGTGATACTTGATGCAGGATCGCGAATGACAAAGCGGTCGCCAAAGTTACAAATTATGGAAGTTTTGAGTTTGAGTTGATAAAGGCCAGCTTGGGTATCCAGTGGGTGAATGTTCACTACTTGGTGAGATGCTCCTATATGCAGGTGATAGAGTGCGCTGCTTTTGAATGGCCTTGTTCCATCAAGAAGGGTAAGCGTAACGTCAATTCGGGCGCATTTGTGATTTAGCGCGGGATCAATAAGCCATTGACCTCGTTCAACATCACTATGATCTAAGCTTATATTCGCCGCGATTCGCTGTCCTGCGATGGCAGATTTAACCTCAGTGGTGTCGAGACGAAGCGACTTTAACCGCGCAAGCCCATCCGTTTGAGTATAAAGAAGGCTGTCGCCTTCACATAACTGTCCTGTGCGGATTGATCCTGTGACGACGGTACCGAAGCCTTTGACGTTAAAGCTCCGGTCGATCAGATACCGGGCTCTTCGATGTTTGATACTGTCAGTGTCTCTGTTTAACCGCTCTGGCAGATCCTGAAGGTGAGCGAGTAACAACTCTATTCCAGAAGGAATGGTGTTCGAGACAGCAAATATTGGAGCGCCGGCAAGGCTCGTCGAGCTTAGTAGCTCTCTAATTTCGTCGCACACTGATTCGATTCTCGGCGCTTCACAGCGGTCAATTTTTGTCAGTGCGACCAGTCCAGAGGAAATGCCCAGTAAATCGAGAACCGCCAGATGCTCCAGTGTCTGAGGCATAATTCCATCATCAGCAGCCACCACCAACATGGCGGCATCAACGCCGCCAACGCCAGCCAGCATATTGTTGATAAAATCAGTGTGTCCTGGGACATCAACAAAACCGATGGTATTGGTGAGGTTGTCATCTTTTGGGCTTGGATAATGGTGATATGCGTAACCCAAGTTAATGGTTAGCCCGCGGGACTTTTCTTCAGCAAGGGTGTCTGTGTTAGTGCCCGTAAGGTGTTTGACGAGCGCAGTCTTACCATGATCTACATGGCCAGCAGTAGCGACTATGAGGGTTCTCGGCACATTGGCTTTAGATGCGTTGAGATCGGGCAAATTGTCATTGATAGGTAAGTTCATTGCGAGCAGTCTACATCGAACTCAAAATCGTGTGCAATTAATGCGGGATCTTTATTTACCCCGCAGCGCTTGCCGGGGCTGGGCTGGGGCGGTTAAATTTAAAGATGAAATATACAAACAGGGCTACAATCGCGGCAGCAATAGCGAACCCAATATTAACCAATCCGGCGTCCCTATTAACAATTCCATAGCCAATCGCTCCACAAAAAAGTGCGTAGTAAGTAAAAGGCAGCAACGTCTTTCTAATGACGGCTCCTTCCTTGCCGACTAGCCCGGCAACTGCAGATGCTGCAACGACATTATGAACGCAAATTATATTGCCCGAGGCGCCGCCAACGGCCTGCAATGCCACAATCCAAGTAGGATCGACGAGAATCCTCTCGCCTACACCGAATTGAAACAGTGAAAACATCATATTGCTGACGGTGTTGCTGCCCGCAACAAAAGCTCCCAAGCCGCCAATAAACGTAGAGAAAAAGGGCCAAGCGGAGCCGGTGAGACCGGCAACTCCCTCTGCAAGGGCAATAGGCATTTGTTCATATCCAGCAGAGCCGCCGCTTGTGTTAATGAACACTTGTACCATCGGGACTGTAAAGACTAGCGCTGCTGATGCGGGGATTAACGTTTTGACAGAGTCCTTAAAAGCGATCTTATAATCACTGGTCTTGAGTCCGTGTAAAACCATTGTGATTAAGGATACAAGGATAAATATAGTACCGGGTGACCAGAGGGGCTGAAACGAAGCTGAAATATCACTCCCAAAAATTTGCGGCCAGGACCATGTTACAAATGGGTTGGAGTTACGTAGAAAACTTTCAAGATCAAGTGCCCGAAGCCTGGTGAGAACTAGTAATCCAGCTACCAACACATAAGGTGACCAAGCCCGTAAGACGCTCATTTTGGCTGT
Organism: uncultured Gammaproteobacteria bacterium; assembly: GCA_913031035.1. Classification (GTDB taxonomy): domain Bacteria; phylum Pseudomonadota; class Gammaproteobacteria; order Pseudomonadales; family Pseudohongiellaceae; genus UBA9145. The sequence goes on along the minus strand of CAJWGN010000062.1, from coordinate 8,935 downwards.
TAATTCGGCGTTTGGCTGCGAAGTCGGCTGCAAGGTACTTGACCATTCTGCATCCCAATTAGCGCGGTCATCAAAATCCCAGCAATCTTCTTTTTTCGGCATAAGAAAGCCCGTTTTAGCCGCGCTTACGACAATGGCTAGCCCAGCCATCCCACCGAACATAGAAGGAAATTCTGGCCCAAGGTAGGTGGCAACCAAGTAATAGGGGATTGTCATGGCGAATGCCGCGAACAGGGCGAATTTCCAAATTTTGAAGCCATCTGCGAAGGAGCGCGCCTTGCCGAAAAACCGAGTCATGATAGAGGCAACGAGCAAAGGGATGAAGGTGCCAGCGAGGGCGTGAATTAAGGCGATCTTTGTTCCTATAAATGCTAAGAAATCATCCCATTCGGTGTATCCAAGTCGCGCCGCATAATCCATCATCTCTGGATCGGCTGAGAGTCCAGTGCCAACACCTACTAGGATCGGCGTGCCCATAGCCCCAAAGGATACCGGTGTGCTTTGAATGATCATGCCGGCGACAACGGCTGCCATTGCAGGAAACCCTAGGCCAACCATTAACGGAACGGCAACGGCAGCGGGTGTACCAAAACCCGCTGAGCCCTCAATAAATGACCCAAAAAGCCAGGCGATAATAATGACTTGGATGCGCCGGTCTGGGGTGATGTCAGAAAACCCCTGTCGTATAGCCTGTATAGCGCCACTTTGCTGCAGAGTGTTGAGCAGGAGAATGGCGCCGAAAATAATGTAAATCAAAGTTCCGGCGACTATAAGACCGTTGACGCTAGCGGCCAATACCTTGGTAGTCGGCACTCCCCATACGAGCAGCGCTAAACCAGAGGCTGTGAGATAGGCAATTGGCATAGCTCGGCTAGCGGGCCAGCGCAACAAAACCAAGAAGAAGGCGACCGAAATTATGGGTAACAGTGAAAGGACTGCGAGGACAGTAGAGCTCATAATATTATTCTTTTATTTGATTGAGCGATTAGTCACAGAATAGCTTCCCAATAGCTTAGCAGATTCTTGGCCAACACTTAAAGGCCAATGGGGGTGTTAATAGAGGCACTGCTCTTGCCTTTTCTTGTGACGAAGCTTCCATAAACAGAAATCGTTTGTTTTGTGACTAGATTAGTTTTGTTAGTCTAGGAGTAATTTTAATGTATAGGCCGAAATGCCGAAGGTGTGCGTTATGGGAATGACTACAATTGTAATATTAGTCGTTATAGCAGCTCTATTTTTCTATGGGGTCGGAATTTATAATCGTTTGGTTAGTCTCAGAAATCGGTATCAGAATGCGTTTGCGCAAATAGAAGTGCAGCTTAAGCGCCGCTATGATTTGATTCCGAATTTGGTGGAGACAGCAAAAGCCTATATGGCGCATGAGAGCGAGACCTTAGAAGCGGTGATTGCCGCCAGAAATGCGGCGGCAAATGGCTTGCAAGCGGCGGCGGCAAACCCTGGGAATGCTGGCGCACTTAAAGATTTGGCCGGTCAAGAGGGAGCTCTAGCCGGTGCGATGAGCCGATTTAACGTGGTAATGGAAGCCTACCCAGATTTGAAGGCTAGTCAAAACATGATGCAGTTAACTGAGGAGTTAACAGCCACTGAGAATAAAGTGGCGTTTTCTAGGCAAGCTTTTAACGATCAGGTTATGGCTTACAACACATACCGCCAGTCATTTCCTTCAGTGGCGTTTGCTGGGGCTTTTGGTCATAGCTTGGATGCTAGTCTTTTAGAGTTTGAGGATAGCGAAGCAATCCAAGAAGCGCCAAAAGTCACATTTTAATCCCGTGTTGGTTAGGTCAGATCTTCGTGAATTTGAATAAGAGGCTCCACCGTGAATTTTTTTGAGTCGCAGGAATCAGCGAAGCGTAATACCGGGAAACTGTATTTTCTTTTCGGGTTAGCTATCCTGTCGTTGGTTGTGGTGACCAATTTGTTCATTATGTTTGTCTTTGGCTTTATGGCTTCAAAAATGACAAGCATGGCTGGAACACAGCAAATGCACTTCGATTGGAATCAATTTCTGATTGTTGGCGCGGCGGTTGCAGTCGTCGTATTTTTTGGCAGTCTCTATAAAATCAAGTCACTTTCTGGAGGCGGATCACGAATAGCTGAAATGCTCGATGGTAAGTTGCTGCTTGGCGGAGGCGAAAATCTTAAAGAGCAGCAAGTCCTCAACGTAGTGGAAGAAATGGCGATTGCCTCTGGTGTACCTGTGCCGCCTGTCTACTTATTAGATGAGGAGGGCATCAATGCATTTGCTGCAGGCTATACCCCAGCTGACGCTGTTATCGGCATTTCAGCTGGGGCGGTTAACGCGCTGAGTCGAGAACAGTTGCAAGGAGTAATCGCTCACGAATTCAGTCATATACTGCACGGTGATATGCGGATCAATATCCGGTTGATTGGGGTGTTGCATGGGATTCTTATCCTTGGAATCGTCGGCAGGAGTTTACTTTACAGTCGAAGCCGAGTTATGAGCTCTCGATCAAAAGGTCATGGTGTGCAGGTAGCGATTGGCGTAGGCCTGATAGTAATCGGTTATATAGGTGTGTTTTTTGGAAATTTGATTAAGGCTGCAGTTAGTCGGCAGCGGGAATATCTGGCGGATGCGTCAGCTGTCCAGTTTACTCGTAACCCGGAAGGAATCGCCGGCGCGCTGATGCAGATAGCACAGCACAGTGGTCGCTCTTATCTCACACACCCAGCAAGCTCTGAAATTAGCCATACATTATTTGAGGAAAATGTACCGAGCTTTCTTAGCGGTATGTATGCGACGCACCCGCCGCTGGAAAAGAGAATCGCAGCGATACTGCCCAATTGGGATGGCAGCTTTGGCTTGCTGAAAAAGGCTGCTCAGGAGCAGCCGGATACAGACGCTAGCCTTCAAAATCAAGCAGGGACGACTCAAGCATCAGCTCCGCTGACTCAGCAAGAAAAAATGACAGCGGTGCTGACTTCTATGGGAGGGATGGTTGCCGCAGAACGCTTGGTTAGAAAAATCGGTAATCCTGAAGCGGAGCACATTGCTTTTGCTGCGCAGCTAATTAAAGAAGCTGAAGGGCCATTGCTCGATGCAGCAAGGGAGCCTTCCGGCGCTAGAGCGGCGCTGTATTTCCTTCTACTGCATCCACAAAATGAATCACGGCAAGCGCAGTTAAAATTAATAGAGGAGTATTCAGACGTTGGCGTTCATCACGAACTGCTCCGGCTTATTGAAAAAGCAAAACCTGTCGATTCTGTAGAACGTTTGCCTATTTCTAGTATTGCCATTGCCAGTTTGCGCCAGCTGTCCAAGGATCAGTACCAACTATTTAAATCAAACTTTGAAAAGCTCATCACACTCGACAATAAAGTGAATCTGTTTGAGTGGGCGCTTCAAAAAACAGTTTTCCACAGCCTTGATGCCGTATTCGAGGGGACTAAACAGTCTATGGGTGGCCGAGCCGAGTTGAGGGATGTTCTGAAGCCAATCTCGATTCTACTGTCGATACTTTGCTACTCTAATAAGTTAGATAAGTTAAGTCCAAGCCAAGCTTTTAAAGCGGGTCAGAAACTTTTGGGGCTAAAGGTTGAGCTGATTCCGAAAGGGACTATTGGGTTTGAATTGCTCAATGATGCTTTGTTTGAACTGGCAAAATTAAAGCCGCTGAAAAAGCCAGCGCTTCTAAAAGCTTGCGCGGCAGTTATTACTGCGGATGGAAAAATAGCTCCTATCGAAGTCGAGCTGCTCCGAGCGGTGGCAGCGACAATTAATTGTCCTATGCCACCGCTCATAGCGCCCGATAACTAGCCATTTCTAAGCTTTGCTTGAGCTGCCGCTAATCTCGCAATAGGGACTCGAGGCGGTGAGCAGCTTACATAGTTTAGCCCAGCACGATGACAAAAATCGATCGATGAAGGATCGCCCGCATGCTCGCCACAGATACCGAGCTTTAAGTCGGGCTTGACGCTACGGCCTTTGTCGACAGCCAAGTCAATTAATTTACCAACCCCTGTTTGATCAAGGCTAGCAAATGGGTTTTGGTTGTAAATTTCCTTACGCTGGTACTCGTCGTAGAACGAGCCCATATCATCGCGACTAAGGCCTAACGTGGTCTGGGTTAAGTCATTGGTACCAAAACTAAAGAAGTCCGCTTCTTTGGCAATTTCATCAGCTGTAATTGCAGCGCGCGGAACCTCGATCATAGTTCCGACTAGATATTTAATACGGACCTTGCGACTGGCCATTACTTCTTTTGCTACCCTGTGGACGATTCGCAGTTGATCAGCTAGTTCTTCGCGGAATCCCACCAGAGGAATCATGATTTCTGGTTTGACTTTAATGCCTTTTTTACCTTTTAGTACCTGAGCGGCAGCTTCAAAGATTGCACGGGTTTGCATTTCAGTAATTTCAGGATAGATGATGCCAAGACGGCAGCCACGGCAGCCTAACATTGGGTTTTCTTCATGCAGTGCTTTGATGCGATCAATGACAAAATCGAACGGTACATTCAGTTTTTCTGCTAATTGACGTCTAACTACATCATCATGGGGTAGGAATTCGTGTAAAGGTGGGTCAAGTAGTCTTATGGTTACAGGGCGCCCGTTCATTGCTTTGAATAAGCCAACAAAATCTTTCTTCTGGAAGGGTAGTAATTTGCGCAGTGCGGCGCGTCGCTGGACTTCATCTACAGCTAAAATCATCTGCCGCATATAATCGATTCGGTCTCCATCGAAGAACATATGTTCAGTTCGACAGAGTCCAACCCCTTCTGCCCCAAAAGCCACTGCTTGCGCAGCCATAGCGGGGGTGTCAGCGTTTGTGCGGATATTCATCGAACGGTGCTTGTCGGACCATTTCATGACGGTTTGAAAAAGCTCGTAAGTATAGCTATTGGCAGGCTTCATGCCGCCTTCTAATACGCGCTTCACCTCAGAGTCGGTGCTCTCGATCATGCCTGCATAAATCATTCCGGTGCTGCCATCTATGGATATGTAGTCACCCTCTTTGAGCATGGTTTTGCCAGCCGTTAAGGTGCCTTTCTCATAGTTGATAGCAATGTCACCGGCGCCGCAAACACAAACTTTACCTAACTGGCGAGCGACTAGTGCCGCATGTGAGGAAACACCGCCTCGAGAAGTGAGTATGCCTTGGGAGTGGAGCATGCCTTTTAGATCGTCGGGAGATGTTTCTGTTCGACAAAGAACCACTCTGTTGCCTTTGCGAGTTTCTATCTCAGCGGTTGCTGCTGTGAAAGCAATTCGACCAGTTGCCCCACCTGGCCCAGCGGGCAGGCCTTGGCCTATTTTATTCGCAGCTTTGAGGGATTTTGGATCAAACACTGGAACCAAGAGTGAATCAATAGATTCAGCGGGGATCTTAAGCAATGCAGTTTCCTGGGTCATGAGTCGTTCTTTTTGCATTTCTACAGCAATTCTCACAGCGGCTAAGCCGGTACGTTTGCCATTTCGAGTTTGCAGGATGAAAAGTCGGCCTTTTTCTATGGTGAATTCAAAATCTTGCATGTCTTTAAAGTGCTTCTCGAGTCTGTGGCGGACTTTTTCGAGGTCTTTAAAGCTTTTTGGCATTTCATTTTCTAGATTGGCAATGGCATTAGGTGTTCGGACACCTGCAACGACATCTTCTCCTTGGGCGTTAATCAAGTATTCTCCGTAAAATACTTTCTCGCCATTTGCTGGGTCTCTAGTAAAAGCAACGCCGGTGGCGCTGTCATTTCCGGCATTGCCAAATACCATCGCCTGAATGTTTACAGCGGTACCCCATTCGGCGGGTATACCGTATTGTTGACGATAGAGAATAGCGCGATCGTTTTTCCATGAGCCAAATACCGCGCCGACTGCTCCCCAGAGTTGTTCCATGACATCTTGTGGGAATGCACTTTTAGTTCTCTTAGCAATTAACGCCTTGTAACGCTTTACTAATTCTTGCAAGTCATCGGTACTCAGGTCGGCATCAAGCTCAACTCGAAGGCTGGATTTCAACTTCTCTAAAACTTCGTGGAATGGGTCTTCTTCTGAGTCATTCCTAGCTTGAACACCCATAACCACATCGCCATACATCTGAATGAAACGGCGATAGCAATCCCATGCAAACCGCGGATTCTCCGATACTTCTGCAAGGCCACGAACTGTTTTATCGTTCAGACCCAGATTAAGAATGGTGTCCATCATCCCCGGCATGGAATCTCGCGCACCGGATCTGACTGAGACGAGAAGGGGGTTACTATTGCCGCCAAATTTCTTACCTAACTGATTCTCTATGTCCACAATGGCCGATTTAACGTTGCGCATCAACGAAGAGGGGTAGCTGCGCTCGTTGTCATAATAGTAACCACACACTTCTGTACTAACGGTGAAGCCTGGAGGAACTGGCAAACCAATTGATGCCATTTCAGCCAAATTGGCACCTTTGCCTCCTAAGAGTTCTCGCATAGTGGAATTGCCATCAGTCTTTTTGCCGAAGGCATAAACATATTGCTTTAAGGGAGAGGCTTTTTTTGCGTTGTTAGCGGTTTTTCTTGTTGAAGATCTTGTCATAACTGTGCTTATGCCCTTGATATAACTTGGAATTTTGTTTGCCTCACTAACTGTTTGGCTTAGATTTGGCTGGTTAACTAGTTGGGCGCCAAAGCGGGGGGTGTTTCACCCATAAATCCTGCGCCAAAACCCTATGATAACACCCGCCTGAGGCTACCGACTCGGGTTGGGCAGAATAATGCACAATTGCTGTTAAATCCAGCCTTGAATTGAATGTAATATAGTTTAGCTATTTGACCGACTAACACTTTCAAGAGTCTGATTTATATTAGTTTTATTTCAGCCTGCACCCCATATTATGGTGATCGTTTGTTAACTAAAGTTAGTTATGATGGTTTGACTTTAGTTGGCAGCATCAATAATCGGCTGCTTAAGTAAAAATTAACGAGAAGGGTGCCGTTGATCGCAATTAGGCGGCAAATATAAGGAGTCGGGATTGTGGCGTGCAGAATACTCCGGTACGATCCTCAACCTCTAGTGTAAATACGATGAAGTTATCGGGTTTATGCTCAACGGAACCATATAAGCCAACCACTATGAGTCTCAATCAAATCCTGCTTGCTTCAGCGTATACGGCTATTGTATATAGTCTAATTTGGGCTCGGTTTCGTTTTTTCAAAATTAATAACGCAAAGTCTAAAATGATAAGTTACTTCAATGATCCTGCTGTTTTTGTTCAGCTGATCTTTACCTATGGTCTCCTGTGGTCCGCCGATTCACTTACTCTTATTGAGACAGCAATAGCGGTTACTATTTACAGTTTTTCTCTTGGTTTGTTTTGGTGGGCGATTCGCTCGGCTGGCGAGTTAGATTTTGCGTCGAGTGACAGTAAGGGAACCATCGTCACTACCGGTGCTTTTGGCTTCGTTCGGCATCCTTTTTATTTGTCGTATATTGCTATTTGGCTGACTAGTACTATTTTGTTTAATTCAATATTTTTATGGATTTCGTGCTTGGCTTTAATTGCAGTCTACCTCTTGTCTGCTAAGGAAGAGGAGAAAGGTATCATGTCGAGTGCATTGTCTTCAAAATATTCGACCTATAGAGAGAACGTTGGGATGTTGTTTCCCAAAATATAGGTTAAAAGTTGCCAGTCGATTTATAATTTCTTAATAGTAGCTTTAAAAACAGACAATAATTTATGAATTAGTTAAACGCCTTGATTTCGTGTGATGGTTTTGCGGCGACTATTCGTTAGCGTTCTAGCCTCTACAATTTAATTTAATTTTTGAAAAGAATTTCTTGGAAGAAATCACCCTTCGGCAGGCAAGTTTATTCTTTTACAAACTACCAGCGTAATTATAAAATTTATAATTACACCAGCAAAATTTGTATGCCCCGTCGTCCAGATATTTATTTAATCTTTACTGCTCATAATTCGGGAATGTTACGTAAAGTAGGTTAGGCCAAATTTGTGGCATTACTATTAATTTGTGCTGAGAACGAACGAGCTTTTTTGAATTCTTGAGCTCTTTTCATCCTGTTGCGAATCTCGCTAACGTATTTGTAGCTGTTCAGTATAATGTTCCATCTGGTAGTGAAGCTAACTTGAATCCTGGCGTGGCTAGTCGCGCCTGCCATCAGCATGGGTGGCCCATCATATAGAGTAGTTGGATTGGCCATATTCAGAAAGCGTTCCATAATTTTATTTCTGCTATCTCTCATTAATAATACATATTTCTTCTTTGACATAAAAATGTCTTTAATTAAATGAGCCCATATTCTTGCTTGCATTAAAGGGGTTTTTAGAGCAGGGCTTATCCAAAGACCATTTATTTCCATCATGTCATAATCATCTGTGACAGATAGGTTTGTTTGTTTCCAGTTATCACTTGGTACAAACATCAGGCTGCGAAAGTTGGGTTTAGTAATTACCATATAAGTGGCCACTAATTTTTCTTGTAAGAAAGCTCCTACCACTTTATTTTTGTTTGCATATTCAGTTGGTAGCCTAACCCCAGAATATCTTTCAACTTTATCGAGTACGTTTTCGATGCCATCTTTATCAGTAATTGTTCTAAACTCTAGATTTTGCATAGTGTTATACCTTGTATTTTTTTTCTTACATTCTTTTCGAAAATGAGTTTTAAACTCACATTCTTCTCGCCGGCACTCGATCAGTCTTTGCTGTCTATTTTAGTTCCAGAGAGATCAGTGTAAATCACAGCTAAGTAAAAATAATAGTATTGATTTCACAATTTGAAAAATAAGTACCGATTCTCTCTGCTAATATTTGAATTTCTTATTTTTAATTGATCCTTCAATTACTCCGCTGTCTAGATAGAATAATTTTGGCCCAGAGCAAAGTTTGGATGTCACGGGATGTTAATCAATGCTAGGCGTTGACAGGCAATACGTCGTCCTAGTGGCGATTTTTTATGCTTGGAGCTTT
>CAJWGN010000061.1 GCA_913031035.1 uncultured Gammaproteobacteria bacterium | reverse complement strand
GGATCAAGTCCATAACGAATTTCCCAAGCGTCCGGCATGCCGTCAGAGTCACTGTCTGCTTTGTATAGCGCATTATTTGGGAAGACATCGGAGTTATCGCCTGTTCCATCCGCATCAGTATCCGCACTTTCTGAGTCATCATTTGGGAAGGCGTCAGTATTATCACCAATACCATCTATATCGGTATCGAATAACTCAGAGCTGTCTTCTGGGAAAGCGTCGGCACAGTCCACTAATCCATCACCATCGCTATCTGCACTTGTGTCTTCACCCTCTGCGTAAGCGCAGTATTTTCCATTAACACTATTGCCTCCTCGATCAAGAATTGCACCTGGCGAAATTTCGACCGAATACTTCAACCGGCCAGGGCTAATGGTTTTGTCTATCGGGCTCCGAAGCGTTACCGTATTGCCGGATAATGTAATGCCTTTATTACAATAAAAGACTAGGATCTCGAGGCAGTTAAGCTGAGGCACGTATCGGGTCCGGTAGGGACTAGTCGCAGCCATAGGTGTAGATGCCCAGTTGTCAATTACAGTTGGGGGCACAGTATCGTAATAGGTTTGATATCTAGACGTTTCCGGAATGGATTCTTCTCTGAGCCAAATCTCACCCGAACCGTACGTCACCGGTTCGTCGAAGGTGATGGTAATAATATCTTCTTCAAGACCCTCCAACGTCATGATAGTTTCGCTCACCGCAGATAACATTGACGGCGGATTCGTGTCGGTAACGTCGCTAAGAGGCTCAAATCTGACGCCAAAATCGAAGTACGAAACGCCATCTCTTAGGAACGTTGTCTTGTACTGTATCAACGTACCGCCGTAGTTCTCCTGATAGCGGGAGCATTTATCAGGCCATGGCTTGCGCCACTGGTCTAGACAATCAAAATCATTCTCTGCGCTTAACTTGAGCAAATACTTCCCATTGGGGTCTGTCGCGCCCTTGTGGTCTTGTAACTCAGCAGGATTTTCAGTAATCGTATCGGGTGAAAGCCAGTTTAATTGGTATATTCGATTATGGATAGGAAGTTGGTCGATAAATCCGCCCTTCTTGCCCATTACAGAATAAGGAAACACTACAGATGGGTCATCGCTTTCGTCATGGCCCGACTGTCCAAGGCCATGGATTATCTCATGCACCGTAACTTTGTTTGGCGAAGGATGCGGGCTTTCATTGCCTACTCTCTGGTAGTCAGAATAAGAGCAGGTATGCTCACCTGTAATTGGCTCTCCTTCAGAATTAAGGATATTAAAATTACTACAAGAGTTCTGCGCCCCTAAAAGCTTTTTAGTTGAAGTTTGGTTTTGACTTGAGAAGATAATTGTAACGGTTCTGAATTTGCTCACATCAAGACTAGCCGGCAGTCTTAAACCATCGAGGTAGGCCACGTCACATGCGCTTGCAAAACTAATGACGCTATATTGTACCCACGAGTAGTTCTCTCTTCCGACATCGGTATCAAACCAGCCGTCGGAAAGGGGGGCCTGGTTATCGACTAGCCAAGCGCGGGCCTGCAGCAATACCTCGATCTGCTCACTCGTTGGATCGACCAAGATTCGTCCCCGACCGGTGTCCAGACAGTGAATAAATTCAGGTGACTGCCATCCGGAAAGCGCTTCATCAATCACTGTAATTTCCGCTGCTGCGTGGATAGGGCCAAGAGTCCTAGGGTCTATTCCTCCATCGAATATCTTGTAACTCGAAATGTTGCCGAAACTCAAACCAGACAAGACCTCTACAACTTGACTGGCGTTTTCTTCAAAGCTTTCGGTAGTAGGGAATAGGGTCTCACCGCCATAACCCACTAGAACGAAAGCGATATCGGCCTCGTATTCATCGGGAGTAACCGCGGACGCGGCCGACATGAAAAAGCACAATAGCAGTGTTGAAAAACAGCCTAGCAGTAGTTTCATTGATTTACCTCCCTGTATCAATTTAATGCTTCGCTGCCTCAAAAGATAAGTCCTTTTCTTTCAATTTAATGTATCTACTTATGAATAATAACAATAGAAGTTGTTTGCGTCTAATGGATTTCTAAATGTTATTTACGAATATTAAAGAAAATAAGATAGTTGCTTTTTTAATCCACAGATGAATAGAAGAAGTAGCGTATGGGAAGGTTTGGGAGGAATCAAGTGTATCCGTTAGCTCTTATAGCTCTGCACCTACATGGAACGGATCAATGAAAACTAGCCTTGAGGCGCCACTTCAGGTAAGACAATCTGCTTCCCACCTCGATAGTACTGGCGATTTCGCGTTCCTGAGGATGGGGAACTGACGCGGCGCCCAAGAATAACAAGGATTTTTAGTCTGATAAAAAAATCGATTCTTTCTGACCATCAGGCCAGAGTGATCTGTTCTAACAGGCTCGACGGAATTTGGACCTGTCTCTAAATTAAGAATAGCACTCATGCATTTAATCAGTAGATTCGGCAGCCTTGTTTTGGCCTGCTTGGCCCTGACCGCTTGCGGCGGCGTTGATATGAAAACACCAGAACCGGTCCCACTAGCCGATTTGCCAGCGCCAACGCCGACCATACTCGACGTTGCAATCGAGGCCGGAGACTTCACGACGCTCATAGCCGCGATCGATGCAGCAGGTCTGACCAGCACAATCGACGACGCATCCGCAACGCTCACCGTTTTCGCGCCTACCGATGCAGCCTTTGCGCTACATTAGTAATGCCGTGCTTTTTGGCTAGATAATAAGCAGTCGCGAGCCCATGCCCACCAGCACCGATAATAACAACATCGTAGTGCTTCTTGAGTTCTGGAGAACGCCATGTCTGCGGCCAGTTTTTATGTCCGGAGAATGCATTTTTGGCCAACGAGAAAAACGAATAACCTTTCATTGAATCAACCTCATATTTCTCAGGAAAATACCACTGTTTTTGAACCGTTCATCATGATGCGCCGTTCCACATGCAAACGCACTGCGCGCGACAAGACGGCTGCTTCTGTTCCGCGCCCAATAGCTGTCATTTCACGAATATCAACCGCGTGAGTCACGCGCATCACTTCTTGTTCTATTATCGGACCTTCATCTGGGTCGCCGGTCACATAATGTGCCGTTGCTCCAATCAGTTTAACGCCTCTTTTGTGAGCTCGCTTATAAGGATTTGCGCCTTTAAAACCCGGCAAAAAAGAATGGTGAATATTAATACATCGCCCCTGCAGGTACTCACACATCTGAGGTGACAACACCTGCATATAACGCGCAAGCACCACGAGATCGATATCGTTTTTCTCAATCAGTTCGACCAATTGCTTCTCTTGCAACTCCTTGGTGTCAGGCGTGACCGGCAAGTGATGGAATGGTATTTTATACCAGTCTAGTAATTCTTTTGACGTTTCGTGATTGGAGACGACGAGCGGGATTACCATATCCATTTCGCCAAACTTCCAGCGATGCAATAGATCGTTTAGGCAATGGTCGAATTTAGAGAGAAGTATCATCACCCGCTGTTTTTTCTCAAGACTGTGGAGTTGCCACCACAAACTAGTTTCGGCTTCCAAGGATTGCATGTCCTTCTCGATACCTTGAATTAGATTACCCTCGCTCAACCTTAAATGAATACGAGTAAAGAACTTACCTGTGCCCGGGTCGCCAAACGAAACTGCATCCCGAATATCACCGCCGCAATTCGCTATTGAGCGCGTGGCCGCATCCAAAATACCAGGGCGGTCCGCACAGTTGATTTGTAAGTTAAATTCCATAAAAACACTTTGTTTCCGATCTTGTTAAATAAGTTCGATTAGAAGTATCGGGCTCTGTTATTACATGGACGCGCCTCGCATTATAAACCTCAACTCCAACGGCAAAAAGAAGATAAGAATTTCTCAGTTCGAGTAAAAATACGCGGGTGCAGATAATCTGGTGACTAATCCGTTTTACTTATGTCAAACCGCTCCTACATCCACTATGTCACTAGCTCGGGCCAGTAAAAAGTCGGCTGTAATTCTGAGCGGAAGCTTGTTTGGCTAGTTCCAAGGCACATTTAGAAAGAGGTTCAGCAATGCCATTTATTTTAGTACGGCAAAAAAACCTTGTTGATTTGAGAGGCACTTTAGAGGCCGAGATGATTGAAACATAAGTATTTTGATACGGCTCGCCTGAAACCCAGTTAGCTTTGCGATACCTTGTTTGGAGTTGGAGATACGATCAAACAACCAAGATCCGCGCAAGCGCCTGAAAGGCTGTCAGAGGAAGGAAGCCAATACTTCAAACACGGAAAATTCGCACGTAAGTATACCGAAACCGTGCGAAAAAATGGCGTTATGTGACCGTAAAAGACATGCCTGCCTACAAAGCACAGTGGCATACCCCCTTAAAAGGTAGCTATCGAGACTTGGGTCTTGGGCGTGGCGCTTGAATCACCGACAACCGCCCTCAAACAAATCCAGATTATCGGTCAAGTTTGCACTGAAACCGTACTCCGAAAACATTCAGGGGAACGGCTGAGCTTCGAAAAGGCGATGTCTAAGAATCCCGCAGCACAGCCGTTTGAGTGTCTAAGCGGCAACCCTAAAAACTCATATATGCTCGAGTTTAAAGAGCCTCCGTATCGGCTTCCAATCATGTGAAAGTGGCGGATACCGAAGGCAATGTGGCAATCACTCTGCATTCCGTTATGTCCATGCCTTATACAGGTGGTATTTACGTGGATGGTGTCTATGTTGCAGGAACTGGTTGCCATATGGGTTGGGGCCGGCCGGGTAAGGGTCAACGTCTGCGCGGTAGAATCTTCCTAAATATGTTTACCAAGGCAGGCAAAACGGTATTGGCTTCGGGTTCGCCGAGTATTTCTCGTTCTGAACACATTGTGCAAAACCCCATGAACATTCTGGATTTTTGGATGGATATAGAAGCCTCGGTTCGGCGGACCTTCCATGCAAAATTTCGAACACCATATGATAATGACCGATATGGGATCCAAGACGGCCTAATATTTACGCCATACTGGACCCGGCCTCGACGTAGTCAACCCATGGAATTGGGCCATGGCTCTTTTGAGGGAATGTTCATTGATGCCAATGGTCTCGCTCGTGCTTGTGGCGAGCCTCGCCGTACAGCTCAAGCAATCGCCGGCGGTGCAAAATCCCCCAATTTTTGATCGGAAAATAACGTACCTTTATCGCGTAAACCCGACGAAATGAAGGGACTACAACTATGCGCTTGCTATTTCGGTATTAAGTTCGTACGATCAACTGATGTCAACTCCGTATCCTACTATGCACGCCTTAAGCGATTTCGCCGATGCCGCGGCCCAAATCGTAGGGGCATTGGATCGAGCTGATTTTTTTAAGGTTCTCGGCGAGAACTTGCAGCAATTATTCAACTTAGACAATTTTATTGTTTTTTATTTCGAGCAAGATTGTGCCGCCCAACTAGTCCATACAAACCTTGATGCCGACGAATTGCTGCGCCAGATGTCGCCCTATGTGAGTGGCTTGTACTTGCTGGATCCGTTTTTCATTCAAAGTAACAGCATCCAAACAACCGAGCTTCTCAATTTGGATGAAATCGAACCAGAGGGGTTTCGGGAATCTGAGTTTTATAAGTCCTATTATAAGTTCATCGACATCGTCACTGAACTTAGGTTTGTCATCAAGATGGCCGATGGCCGATGGTTGCACATTTTCATGGAGCGTGAAGCTGGAAAAGGAACTTATTCGCTCGATGAGCTTTCGAGGCTTAAGAGCCTGGAAAAATTCATCGATTCCGTAGTTAGTCGGCACTGGACATGGCGGCGTATTGGAGAATCACTGATGCAATCTGAAAAAACTCCCCTTGGTTTTGGTCTACGCAGTGTGATTGGCCAGATTCGCGGGAAAACGCTGACCAATCGTGAAATCGACATCGTTGAATTGATCATCAAGGGTCATTCGTCCAAATCAATAGCCGACTTACTTAAGATTTCTACAGGCACTGTCACCAATCACAAACGCAATATACACAACAAGCTGAAAATCCAGTCGCAAGCCCAACTTTTTCATTACCTATTGCAAGATTTGTTCGCGCTTGGAGTGAAGCCTAGATAAAAACCTTCTCAGAATTTCAGTTGTAAATTCGACCGGGCAGCTTTAAGGTTCCACCGCCAGTTGACTTACCTGCAACAAGATGACCATTGCGGTCCAGAGCAACCGCTCTTAACATACCTAATGGATGAAATCTTTTTGATGCCTAATGGCCACTCGTTTGTTTCAGTGTTCGCTGCCGAACCTGCCACCGGTAGTCAGTGTAAAAATAATCGGGTTTGACCATTTCCAGTTGGCCATCTTTCGAAAATTGATTAGGTCCCTCCGAGGAAAGAAAAACATGTGGCGAATCTTACATGACGGCTGCAGCGGCTAGAATTGATTTTTTCACCTTGGTCACCGAAGCCACAGCACCGACTTGCAGCTCTTTCCCTTGCATGATGACCGCGTCAAGTTCATTTTTTCCACCCCTATTAAAAACCGCGCCTTTCCCCGCATTGAAGTACGGGGAATCCTCAAGAATAATAATTGCCGCAGTAACAGCATCTGTAACCGATGTGTCTTTAGACAAAACCGTGCTTGCTTGGAAAAGTCTTCATTCATCGCTAAACGCATAGCAATCACGTCTTCCCCTGGAAGTGCCTCTTCAAGTGAGATCATTCCGCCATGGATAACCACACCCCAGCGGTTCTCTTCTTTTGGACTCAAATCGTTGTGAGCAGCCATCGCCGCACTTATTGGATTCAGGGTAAATAAAGTCAGCGATTAGATCTCTGGTTTGTGTCTTAGTCTTGATTTTCTGCAGCTTGTTTAATTCGGCGTAAATGCTCCTCTAGTTGTTTTTGTGTAAGTTCGCTATAAGATGTTTCAAGCTCTGCAGCCCTCAAATTTGAGTCGGCCACCACATTCTCAAACCAACTAACGCCAAACTCCATATGCACGCCTGTGTCCTTAGCATTGATTCTAATATCGGCGATTGCGTCGGTTCGAGCGTTGCTCATTGGGGCGAGTCGAAGCACCAGTCTCTTTTGCGGTTGGATAAACAAGGTCTCCTCCAGTCGTCGGTACACCTCGCCTTTTTCTGACTTCGAAGCAACAATCGCTAGTTCACCCACTTGGTTTTCGACACCTGACATCACCTGCTTGACATTAAACTGCGGCATCCATTTGGAACGATCCATTAACACCGACCAAACGACTTCAGCAGACTGGTTAATTAAGATACCGGCGGTATTGTTCGCTGCAATGTGCCGAGTTGACTCCTCGCGAATGGTGTCGATAAACCTGTTCACGCGTTGATCCACAATGTTCAGAGGAACGGGCCCGGTGTCTAAAATGGCTTGGTGAAACTTTCGCAAATCAAACAAGCCTGCTAATTCGCTTTCAGCCCGATTACGCGCGTTCTGAAAAGCCAAGCGCCCCATCAAATAACCGAGTGCTTGCGCCGGTATGTCGGTAGAATAACGAAGCAGTTCTGTTTCAATCAGAGTGTTGTCTTCAAGCGTGTGTTCTTGCATATAATTGCGCGCTTGTTCTAAATCCCAGCCGAGCACATTCATGCCAGTGTCTACCACGAGCCTGGCTGCGGTAAAGCTCTGCGTCATCAAGTGTCCATACAGGTCATATGCCTGATACAGACCAAGCTCTTCAGGAAGAACGGCCGCATATTCGGCCCAGCCTTCTGAGTAGGCGCTAGACGAAAGATAGCGAGTTAACTTATGGTTCGCGGTGAGTCTGGATTGTTCATCCGTCATTAAATGGTGACCCGGAACCAATTCGTGATAAATAAGGTGCTGAGCTTTGTACATGGAGCGTTTGTTTAAAGCAGAACCGTTGTAGCGGTAATACCCAGTAGGTTCCAATTTAGAGGGTGCTTGATAGTAGCCAAAGCTTTGCCCAGATTCTGACGCCGAATTAAGGCGCTTTACGCCATATGGAGCCACTGGCTCATACGAAAATAACTCACCAACTCTCGGCTTGATCAAGTCTAGGAAGCCGCTGTATCTTTTTTCGACATCCGCCGGAGATTGCGCGATCCATCGTGAATCGGTGCGCAGAAACTTATGAAACTCAGCCTTAGACCCTTTGAACCCAAGCTCTTTCCTCAAGCGAGTTAACTCAAACTCAATTCGGGCAATTTCGTCCAGACCTATCTGATGAATTTCCTTTCCAGACACTCTACTTCCGGTATATTCGTAAGTTAAATGCTCATAAAAATCTTCGCCTTGGTCGTATTGGCTTAAACCGACAGCGTCTGGCGCAGCCGCATAATAAATTGGCCCAATAATCCCAAGAATCGCGCTATAGCCATCTGCAATTTCTTTTGTAATCAATGATTCTAAACGCCCTAGAAAATACTTTTTGACATCTTTATTCACGCTGGTTAATCGGCTTTCATCCACACGGACCCTCACACCATTTGAAGCCACAAAATCGGTATGTACGGTGCGCGCGTTTGGAATCGCAACTTTTGGCAGCAAAATACCTTTCAGCCGTTGCTGTTCGGTCTTCTCGGCAATCTGCCTCAATTGGTTTGAATAGCTTTGAACCAACTTAAGGTAAGCTTCAGTAGACGCTTTATCACTGAATTCATGGACACTCATCGCCCAGAAAGCCAAGTTGTGAATATCACCGCCAAGATAAGGCGTTATAAGTAAGCCTAACCAATAATAGTTTTCAGCTTCTACGGCAACCTTCATGTCATGCTCAATAGCCGCGAGAAAAATGTCATCTTTTTCGCTAAGCGATTGCCTATCCAATGCATCAATTTCAAAAATAATACGCTGCGCAAAATGGGATTTTTCCTTAGAGGACTTCAAAGTGATGTCCCCCAATTCAGTCACCACAAGGCCATTCGTTATCTGTACGTAGGGGCTATTGTTGGTTTTCCATTCAAGTACGTCGTCTGCAATCTCTGTTAAGTTTCTCGCCTGTACTTGGCCAACGCCCGCGAGCGCGAGCGCGAGCATAAAACACCATTTTTTAGGCAACATAGAAACTTTCAAACATGTTTCGCACGCATTACGATTAATCTTCATTTGCCGCTCTCGCAGTGGGGGTCAAAGTGTGCGGAGCAAGATGCTCTTCGAAAAAATCAACTATCCGTTCACGCATAAAATCCCCATCAGAGCCCGCAATAACGTGCTCCTGATTGGGAAATACGAGTAGGTCGTAACTTGACCCCACTCGATTCAAAGCCGCCGACATCTTCATAACGCTGGGAAAAGTTCCATCATTGGTCCCTACAGCCATCATGAAAGGTCGCTTGATTTTCGGCACTAAACGATACATGTCGGCATCTCTATAAGCCTGGGGATTTTCAGCAGGCAAGCCTATGTAAGGTTCCGATAAAATGCTGATATAGGCATCAAATACCGGCGCAATACTAACCGCAGCTCGATAAAGCTCTGGCTCGTCCAGCAACGCGCGCAAAGAAAAATAACCGCCCCAAGATCGCCCGAAAATCCCCACACGCTGCTCATCAATAAACGAGTGCTTTAAGGCTAGCTGGCGAATCGCAGCCGCATGATCCGCAATCACGTGCTTACTCCACTCCCCGCTGGCAAAATCATGAAACGCTTTAGATCGGCCCGGTGTCCCGCGCGCATCCAAGATTACTACGATATAACCCAACTGTGCTAAAGCCTGAGGAAACATCGAGACCTTCCCATGTGCTTGGCAAAATGTTTTCGGGGCGAGAATAGTTTGTGGCCCACCGTATATATATTCAATTATCGGATAGTTTTTTCGCGCATCGAAATCGTAGGGTTTGTACATAACCCCCCAGAGTTCATGATTATTATCGGCACTCTTGACGGTAAACTCTTCTGGAGGCTGCCACCCAACAGTCGAGAGATCGGTTGTCGATAAGCGGTCAATTCGGGTGATTAACTCGCCTGTCACCTTGCGAATGTCAGTCAGAGGAGGAGTGCCGACGGTCGAATGAGTATCTGCAAAAAAGTTCCCATTCGGCGACATACTGATATTGTGCTGCCCTTCCCCCTCGGTTAATTGTTCTGCCTTGCCGCCCGCAACGGGAACGCGGAACAACTGCAGATCATAAGGGCGCGGAGTTCCACGAGCTTGATAGTACACATATCCATCAATTACCTGCAGCACACTATCCACGGGCATACGATCGTGCGTCAATTGCCTAATTTTTCGACCAGAGATGTCGAACAAGTAGAGTTGATTGTAGCCTTCTCTCTCAGACAACCAAAGGAAATGCTTTCCATCAGGCAGAAGTCTAAAGCCAACCGGGCCACCCCATAGGATATTGTGCTGTACTCGCACAAAACTATCAGAGGCTTCACGCATCACCAGTCTCACTTCTTTAGTTAAAGAATTAACGCTTAAGATTTTTACTTCATCGAATGTCCGGCTGAACTGAGCGATTAAAACCTCAGAACTGTCGGGTAACCAAGCCAAGGGTCTGAAATAACTGTTAGAGGCATTCTCAATCTTTAGTTTGACAGGACGGCCGCCTTGTAAGGGCACCATGAAATACTCGCTGCGATCAAGTACTCCCCCGGCTTTCTGGGAGCGAAACCAGCTAACCTCGACATCCGGTTTTAGATAGTGCACTTGGGGCATGCGCGTGACCTCGGTTCGGTCAACCTGTGCCGCCAAGAAAAACATGCTATTCGGTGACCACGGGCTAAACTGGCCAGATTCGAAATCCCATGATTCTTCGTATGTTCCACCACTGGTAAGCTCGATTGAACGGCCATCCAAAGTACTTCGAAGCCAAACGTTATAGTCCTTGAGAGATGCTAGCCACTGACCGTCTGGAGACAGTTTCTCAGGGAACTTTACTAAACCAGCAAGAAACACTTCTTTCTCGAAATACCTCGGTGTGAACCGCTGGGTTTCAGAAATCCCAAACATTTGCTCGATAGGATCTTCTCCTTGGACGCGCGTAATTCGATAGTCTATCAAATCCAACCGGTACGGTGAGCCATTTAATTGAAACTGTGCCGACGTACCTTCGCGGTTCACCACCAAGCCGGAAAACTCAGACCCGGGAATTTCTGCAGAACGACCAAGCTCTAGAGCCAGAGCATTTTTAAGTTTTTCTTTATCTATTAGTGCTTTCTGGCTTTCAGACTCGATATCAAAAACCCAAGGCTCTATACCAACTTCACCGATTCTGGCATATTGAAATTTTGGTTCGGCCGAACTCCAATTAACATTTGGTCGACAATCCGTTGCCATATTGTTGGGATTCATATAAAAATCAAATACGGCTTTTGATTGTGATAATTGCTCAGCGCTGACACCGGAAGCCAACATCAAACTGGCGAGGACTCCACAAGCGGCCATCCCCCAAAAAATTAGTATGTGTTTGACGGGTGAACAAAATAGTTTCGAACTCATAATAATTCCAATAAAATAATCAGTTGAGCCTTGCTTACGAAACGCTCAAAAAAACATTATTAACCACCGTCAAAGCTTAGCCGAATGCCACGCTGAACCCTTATCCAACCCTAACCACTTTGCCAATCAAAGAATTAGAGGTAAATTCATACTCTGGATGTATCAATGCAGGCTCCCTGCCAAAAGAGAAAAGCAAATATCGCTAGGCCACCTAAAGTCAGGCTCGCTATTAACGGCACGCCAAAGCCAGCGGGAATATACCCGAAGACCAACGTTACCAAAGCAATAAATAGTGTATACGGCAATTGAGTTCGCACATGATCAATATGTGTACAACCCGCCGCCATGGAAGAAATCACTGTAGTGTCAGATATCGGCGAACTATGATCGCCCCAAACAGCCCCCGCGAGAACAGCACCACTTGCAGCATAGATAAGATTCTGTTGCTCTGGCCCCAATACCTCGTAACCATTCAACCCTAGAGGAATGACAATTGGCATAAGAACGGCCAATGTGCCCCAGCTGGTCCCGGTGCTAAATGAGGTGAGCGCGGCGATCAAAAATACTAACGCAGGCAACCAGACCATCGAGATCGATTCTCCGATTAGGCTCGCGAGATATTGCGGCGCCTTAAGTTCGCGTATCACATCGCTAAGAGCCCAAGCGAGAATCAAAATTATCAACGCTCCCATTATTGGGTACATACCTTCAACGCCTGACTGCACCACATCTTCTAATGGCAAAGATTTGAGCGACATAGCAACTGCCGCGAGCACGCCAAGCACTGAACCAACCATTAAAGCTCTAAATGGGTTTGCTGTGGACAAGCGATCCGAAAAGCTTGCTCCTTCACCACTTACAAATAGCGCTACGCCAACCCCCGCTACCATTACAAGCAAGGGTAATATAGCGTTCAACAGTTTGGCGTTTTCACTGCCCTCTAACACGCTGCTACTGTTTTCAGCTTTGTTTTTATCAAAAACAAGTTGCTCTGCTTTTAACATAGGTCCAAAATCTCGTCCGGTAAAAGCAACCAGAAAAACAAATAGCAAAATGAACGCGGGGTAGAAGCTGTACGCCAAGGTGTTTAAAAATAAATTGATTGGTGCAATGGAATCACTTCCTGCCGCTTTGAGCGAATCCCCGATAACCGTCATTTCGAAACCAGCCCATGTACTTGCGAAACCAATGGCGGCAACTGGCGCGGCTGTTGAGTCGATAATAAACGCCAGCTTTTCACGAGAAATATGAATTCGATCGGCAATCGGCCTCATCGCATTTCCCATGATCAGCGGACTTGAGTAATCATCGAAAAAAAGTACTAATCCGGTTCCAAAAGCCGCCAGCTGACCTTGACGCCGGTTCCGAATTCGACGGCTCGCCCAGGACGAAATACCAGCTATCCCCCCATTGCGTTTAATCACACCGATCAGTGAGCCGATCATGCAGCAGAAAATCAAAATGGTTGCATGGTCTGCTGCCGTTAGCACGGCAAGAACATACTTTTCGAATACTGCCATTAGGCTGGTAAATACAGAAACAAGACTTTGATCCGAGAGGAGCCAAGCACCGAACCAGATTCCCGCCAGTAAAGCGGGAATCACACTGCGAAACACAATAGCCAAGACTACGGCGACAAGAGGAGGCCCTAAGGATAACCAGTCGGGCGTGAGTAATAATTGAGAATCCATGACGTTTCAGTTTACCTCGTATAAATACTAATCAGAAATGCTTGGTCAATCTTATTCCGAAGGTTCTTGGGCGTACCACCGTGCGGCGTTCTACACCCGGCTGCAAGAAGCCTTCATAAAGACGATTCAACACAGCCCTTTCGTCGGTAATATTCTGTACAAATAAATGCGCAGACCAGGAATCTGCCTGAAAACCAAACTGCGCATTGCCTAAGCTATAAGCGTCAGCAACAAGAGCGCCATCTGCAGCAGTCTCATCAATTGCTTGAACGGCCTGACTACCCACATACCGATAGTCTATATGAAAGACCATTTGTGAATCATAAAGACCATTCGACAAAATGTAATCAAAATTTGCTGAGGCCGTAAAATCTGGGGCGTTAGGCAAGCTAGAACCAATAGCTAATCCTGCAGTATCTGGCGTGAGGCTTTTCAATTCTGAATCCATGAAGCCCAAGTTTACGCCTATTTTCATTCGGTCACTGGGAGTTGCCGCTATTTCAAATTCCAGACCAGTAATACTGGCGTCGCCACCATTGGCTTTATATGACGAGTTGTTTCTGGTGGCGTTTAACTGAATATCTTCCCAATCCAGATAAAAAAGAGTCGCATTAGTAACAAGCCGGCCTCCGTGCCAAGTGCCTCTAAAGCCTAACTCATAGTTCCACAACTCATCTGATGCAAATGACTCAGGAATTCCTGGGATTCGGCCGGACTCAAAGTTTGGACCGCCAGACCTAAATCCTTTGCTTGCCAGACCATACACCATTTTATTATCTGAAAGCCTGTAAGATAACCCGAGCCTAGGTGCAATACCGTCTTCCGAAATCTTCAGCTCAGTCTCAGTCTTCCGAGGAATATCTAGAAATATAAAATCCGCAGCAATTAGGGCCTTGGCTTCCTGGATACTAGTTACATCTACGTCCTCTTCAAACCACCTCAAGCCAATCGTCAAATCTAGGTTCTCTGTCAAGCCATAATCAAACTCGCCAAAAAAGGCCAACTGTTCATACCGCTCAGTGATATCAGCCGTAAAAAAATCTGTAGCACTATCAAACAAGCACTGATCGAGCGTCAGCTCAACCAACGAACAGATAAATCCATAAAAGTCAGAGTCTGCCAAGATAGCGTCGTTGATCGTCTGAAAGGTTGGCAGTGTGTCATTGCCCAAAGCTTTCTGCTCCCTGTTTCGATAGAAAGCACCAACAGACCAATCTACACGTTCGTCACCGACTGAAGAAAGACGAAATTCCTGTGTGAACGAGTTCTGTTCAGCATTAATGGTAAACCCTTGCGGATCCGTAACCGAAATAGTCGGTAACCCTAGCGGTTCAAGAGTGAAGTTTGCTATAAAACCGGTAAATCCGCTTCGGTCAAAATAGTTTCTATCATTAGCCCAATATGAAGTAGAAGAAACTAAGTTTGCACGATCAAAGCTGTATTTAAGTGTGAGCCCGAATAGGTCGAAGTCTACTTCGTTATATCGATCTTCCAAAAGATTAGATTCGAGATCGCCCAAGTCAGGGTTGTAATCAGAGAACCCATCTAGGGTTAACTCTTGATGGAGATAAAGTAATTCTGCAGATAGCTTATCTGTAATGTCGGCATTTAAAATACCGCGCAACGATAAGACATCACTGGAATTAACATCGCTTTGACCAGTAGATATATTGTCTATAAATCCAGAACTATCGCGATAATCTGCTACCAAACGGAGCGCTACTTTGTCTTTTGAAATTGGTATATTCACCATGCTACGAACTTGATATCCGGCACCACCGTTTTCGGTGGTCGATGCCTCTGTACTAACATTCGCTTCAAAACCGCTAGAGTCGGCAGGGTTAAGTACCATTTTTATTGCGCCCCCCATAGCGCCTTCTCCATAAAGTGTGCCTTGTGGGCCTTTGAGCGCCTCGACTCGGGAAAGGTCATACAACGCAAGATCTGGAAGTGGGCCATTGCCCTGAATAGGAATATCATTTAAGTATACAGCAACCGTAGAAACAGAATCGGTGACACCCGCTGAGCCTCCAGTAATATTCGATACGCCGCGCATACCGATTTTGATGGCACCATTTCCGGCCATGGTAAAACCGGCGCTTGAGATGGTATTGATGTAACTTTCGAAATTGACCTGCCCCAACTGATCCATCGTGTCGCCATCTATGGCCTGAAGTGAACCTGCCACATCCTGAATGTTCTGCTCTTTTCTATTTGCCGTAACGATTATCTCTTCTAGTGTTGAAACACTTACTTCTTGTGTCTGGGAAGATTCCTGCTGGCTAATGGCCGGAAACGAAAGGCATGAAAGTGCAATAGCTGTATAAGCGATTTTGTACCGCGAATGGTCTCCTAAGAAATCAAAAAATACTTGTATTTTCGATCTAATAATACTGGTGTTGCTCGAATTTGTAATTATCATCTCCTATCTCCGTATGTGCTGAAAAGAATGGATGTCTACTCATTAGACTGGAACTTCATGCTAGAACGCAAACTTACTTACTGGTATAGCAAAATCTTGATAGTTTCTTTTCAATTCTGAGAATATCTCTCATTTCTTCGTTACTAATTCGGTGTTGGTCACCGTAACTTACGAAGTACCTTCCGGTTCAGCTGACTGTACCTATGTAATTTGTGCTATTTATCGCAGGGCATAGATCACGTAGATTCCTAAATTAACAATGAATTCCAACCATTAAAATAGTTATTTGACAAAATGCGACAAAAACAAAAACAAAAAGATGATTTTCATGTTGATTGCGATTACGAGTTGTCTTATAACTTTGATCCCAAAAAAACAGCTGTTCTTTCCATCGACTTTCAGACTGATTTTCTCAGTTCCGAAGGAATGTGTGAATCACGCGGCCTACCAACTTCGAACTTAAGGAAAATAGTCCCACGCGCTGGCGCTCTTTTAAATTTCGCGAGAAATGTAGGCCTTACCATTATTCACACACGTGAGTGTTACAAAGATGACCTTTCAGATTTAAACCCCTTTCGAAGTTACCGAGACGGCATTATCGGCGAGCCAGGACCGCTGGGAAGATTTCTTGTTTGCACCGAAAAGGGTTCAGAAATCATTCCCGAAATGGCACCGATTGCTGGAGAGAGGGTAATTGACAAAGCTGGGTTCAACGCATTTTACGGTACTGAGTTACACAAGACTCTGCAGGACGCTGGGATTACTCACGTCATAATAATGGGTGTCACCGCTCAATGTTGCGTATCCTCAACACTTCGAGGAGCCGTTGATCATGGATATTTCCCATTGGTAGTCCGCGACTGTTGTGCTGCGTATGATGAAGAAGATCTTGATGCATCTATTCGTGTAATTTACAGCGAAAATCACAATTTCGGGTGGGTTGCGGAAAGTGAAAAGGTTCTTAATTCAATCGCTAACGAAAGTTAATAAATTGCTATATATATTGGACACTGAAGTTTAGCACTGCCCTGGCAAGCCCCCAGTTTACTGGACAACTAATGGCTTCTCATAATACTGCTTTTCATATTGTACTGGGGATATCCCATCGTTGTTTCCATGACGTCGTCTCGGGTTATAAAACAACTCGATGTAGTCAAAGATATCGGCCCAAGCCTCATGCCTTGTTGGATAGATTCTACCCCTGATTCGCTCGCCTTTCATCAATGAGAAGAAGCTTTGGGCAACCGCGTTGTCCCAGCAGTTTCCTCTGCGACTCATACTGGCCTGTAAGTTGTTATCTTTTAAGAAGGTGCGCCAATCAGAGCAGGTATATTGAACGCCCCGATCAGAGTGAATCAATACTCTATCTTTTGGCTTTCGACGCCAGACAGCCATAAGCAAGGCATCAATGACTAGGTCTGCTTTCGGAGTGTTCTTCATACTCCACCCCTCGACCTGTCGTGAGAACAGATCGATCCAGAACTGTTTAATCTGGTCCAACAAGCGTTAGTCTTCGATCTCGCGACGACTCTTCGGCTTAGCCAGCCAGGAGTAAAAACCACTTCGATTGATCTGCATCACATGGTACATTGTAGATACCCTAAAGACTTGGAGTCGCTATTTTATAAACGTGTACTTTTCTTTGACTCCCCGGCAAAGTACACGGCTGTAGATTCAACTTGTCAACGCAACACTCTTTTCAATCATCTCTTTTGGTGTTTTGAATTTCAATGTTTTTCTAGGGCGTTCATTTTTAGACGCCTCTATAATGCGTTAATTGTAACGCTATTAAGTGTCAAGAATACTAGGGGCTTGCCAAAACTTCTCTTCCTCTAACATGGAAGTTTCAATAAGATTTTTTAGGTTGAAATCAGTTAATGGTTGATCAAGTGGTGCTATGAGCTTGTAAAGTTCCATTTATAATTTGAAGGCTAGCCATAAGTAAAACAAGCCTATCAAATTGCTTGGCCGTTAGATGCTTTAGACTGTAGTGGTACAGTAAATCTGGCCACGGCATAAGAGACAAGTTCATACTTTGCCTCCGCTTTATTGGGTGGCAAGCCACCGTTATATTGATGCGGTCTATGTTGGCTGTAATAGCCAACAATATACTGTGTCATCGAGGACTGAGCTTCATTAAAACCTGAGTATCCTGTTGTCGGTACCCATTCGCTCTTTAAGCTTCTAAAGAATCGCTCCATTGGAGCATTATCCCAGCAATTTCCACGTCGGCTCATACTTTGCCTTATCTGCAACCGCCAAAGATTTTGCCTAAAGCTAATGCTGGTATAGTGGCTGCCCTGATCTGAGTGAAACACCACTCCAGAGGGCCGGCCTCGCAGCTCATAAGCCATGTTCAATGCTTGCTTAGTTAGGTTGCTATCAGGCGATCTAGACAGCGCCCACCCGACCGGCTTTCGTGCAAATAAATCCAGCACAACGGCCAAGTAGCTCCAGCGCTGGCCAGTCCAAATATAGGTCACATCCCCACACCAAACCTGATTGGGGGAACGAACATTGAACTGCCTATTCAGTTCGTTCGGGATGGCCACATGAGGCTGTAATACGTTCTTGTACGCAGGCTTAGGGACCTGGCAACTGACTAGACCCAGTGCTTTCATCATGCGTCTAGCTCGGTAACGGCTTAAGCCGACACCGTTCTGCGTCACCATCGCTGCAATGCTTCTTGAACCAGCAGAGCCATTGCTTAACTCATACTTTTCACTGACCAGCGCACGGAGCTTGACCTTGTCAGAATCGATTACGCGCCAACGGCTACACCAGTATTTATAGCTACTGCGACACACCAAACTGCTCGCAGAGTACGGTGATCGGATAGCTCCCTTGCAAGCGATGAATCAGCTTTAGCTGTTCAGAGAATCCGACATCAAGAGAGCGGTAGCCCTTTTTTGGATTTCTTTCTCCATCTCGATGCGTACAATTCGTTTCTCCAATTCACGAATTTTGAGCCGATCAGGCGTCATTGGCGTGGCCGCCACATAGGGCTTTCCCTGCCGTTCCTGTTTTAACTGGGCGACCCATTTGGCCATTGTAGAAATACCTACATTCATGGCTTGCGCTGCTGCACTAACGGTGTACTGTTGATCAACCACTAACTGAGATGCTTCCAGTCTAAATTCGGGGCTAAAAGTGGGTCTTGTTCGCTTTTTCATTGGTTCACCTAATTGGACAGAGATGATCATAACATCTCTTGTTAGGTGACCAAACTCACTGTACCACTACACTCTTATGTCTATTGACTGGGTAGCTAATTAATACCTGCTTGTATTTACGGACAATGGCCTTAGTCACGGCGGTAATAGATACGCCTCCTATCACCTCTATAAGCTGTTTAAACGTAGCCTCATTTTGAGCTGCTGTTCGCACCCCCCAATTCTCAATAACTTGCTCCCTCTTATATAGAGAGAAGACTTGAGACAACAATAGTGATGGCTCGTCTAACTGGGCTAGCTTTAGTCCATTGACCCTATGTTTGCCGTTTACACTGGTAATATCTGATACTTGTAGTCTCAAAGTCTGCTCACAGTTATGAGCATTAGCAAAGATAGGGGCTATTTGGTTGACCTTTTGAAAGGCTTCCAGAGGGTCTTTAGGAGCTAACGATTGCCGAATGAATTGGTTATTCCAACGGACATTAAGGTAGTAAATACCGTTTCTTTTGATGGTATAGGGTACTGATGGCTTTCTCATTGTGTGACAAAGTGAATCAAATTGAAAGATTTGAAAAGAAAAACCCCTTAGACGACAAGGGGTTATCTATAGTTGGTGGAGGCGGCGGGAATTGAACCCGCGTCCGCCAGTCCGCTGCCTACGGCTC
>CAJWGN010000060.1 GCA_913031035.1 uncultured Gammaproteobacteria bacterium | reverse complement strand
GCATATCTGTTTACCCAATTCGGCGAGCACAGCTGAGCTTTGATATTCGTCAAAAAATTTCTCAAACATCTCACCAGAATAAATACTAAGAACGTCGCGCCTAGATTGACCAAAATCCGATGGCCTCACCAGAAGTCGCTCCAAGGTAGTCTTTACAGTTTCCGCGCAGAACACCAATGCAATGGATGTTGCCATTGAATCGTGACCAACTTGCCGGGCATAGCGAATACCTGCATTCGCTGCAGAAATCTCAGCAACCATGAAAGCTAGGTCATAACTTGCTTGCTGGTGCTCATCCAACCTCGCAGAATCAAGCCTGCCATCGAGAGAGCACCGAGCCTTAATGGTGGATGCGGCAGTCTCGGTGATTGACGACAATTGTTTTAGAACGGATTCTGCTGCAAGCAACTTGGCATCAAGAGAATCGATAGTGTAGTGCACTGTAGCCGCTGTCATCTTAGTTTAACCGTAAGGCCCTATAATTGAGATACTGCAAATATTTTGATGAGGGAAACCACCAAGATTATGATTAAGTCCTAGCTTTGGATCAGGCAATTGACGGGCGCCAGCGCGCCCTTGAAACTGCAAATAATTCTCATAGATCATCCTCAGTCCAGAGGCACCAATAGGGTGGCCAAAACACTTTAAGCCCCCATCAATTTGGCAAGGATTCGATCCGTCAGCATCAAAGGTACCATCTAGAATATCTTTTATTGCGCCGCCTTCCTTTGACAGCTGAAGATCCTCCATAGTCACTAACTCGGTAATAGAAAAACAGTCATGAACTTCGGTCATGGTGATTTCCTGTTTCGGATTTTTAACGCCGGCTTCATTGTAAGCCCGCTGAGAAGCAATACGTGTCGTTTTCAGATACGACCCATCCCAACTTTTGTGGCTGGCCTCTGTACCATTGGAAACAGCCAGCTGCAGCGCTTTGACGGAAACGAGGTTTTCTTTTCCTAGCCTTTTTGCAATCTCAGGCGTGGTGACGATAGCGCAGGCAGATCCATCGCTGACGCCACAACAGTCAAACAAGCCAATAGGCTCGGCGATAAATGGCGCATTCATCGCTTGCTCTTCAGTGATTTCTCGCTGCAAATGAGCCTTAGGATTTTTAGCGCCATTGGCATGGCTTTTTACTGACACATGAGCCATGGCACGCTTGAGGTCTTGTTTATTCAACTTATGCTTGGCCTGGTAGCCTGCGGCAAGTTGCGCAAAAGCACCCGGAGCAGACAAGTTGGGCCAATACATATCATTCTCTACACCTCTCGAGCGCTGAGGCAAGCCGCCATAGCCGGTATCTTTTAGCTTTTCTACTCCTAGGGCTAGCGCTATGTCGCAGGCACCAGATGCCACCGCATAGACTGCACCTCGAAATGCCTCTGTGCCGGTTGCACACATGTTTTCTACTTTAGTCACAGGAATATAGTTGAGGCGCAATGCAATCGACAAAGGCATAGCACTGGCGCCTACGTTGAAGGAATCGATACCTGCACCAAACCAGGCCGCATCTATTTGATCTTTCTCGATACCTGCATCGGCAATACATTCTTCAAAGGCCTCGACCATGAGATCAGAAGGGCTAGACTCCCAGCGTTCGCCAAATTTGCTGCAACCCATTCCCAGAATGACAACCTTATCTTTTATTCCTTCAGCCATACCTTAATCCTCAAATTTGTTGCAGCATTTTACTTTCCAAAAAAACCGACTATGAAATAACGGCCTTCCAAAAATATTTTCTGAATCCGCGCTGTGTATCAAACTGCTTTATCCGAAAATGAAAGGAGACCTTTGAACCTGAATCAATGCCGCCTTCTTCCACCTCGGTGAAATCCATCATCAACTTTGCACCATTATCAAATTGCACCATGCCAAAATAAGCAGGCGGATTCCAATCGAATGTAAGCCTGTCTGCTGTCCACGTTTTCACCGTTCCCTTTTGTGCAGAAAAGGGGTAATCATCTTGGCTGTCCAGCGCATGGCAGTCAGGGTTTACACAGTATTTCTCTCGAGGAATCTGCACCGTTCCACACTTTGTGCACTTGCCACCGATAAATCCGGTGAGTAAGTCTTTACGACGATTGTATCCAGAAAGATAGGTTTGCTTATCCGCTTCGCCTCGCTTGCCGATATCTCTTTCAACCAAGTTATTAAAGCTCATAAATTTATTGTAATTAGTTTCTTCTCGGCGGTGCCCGGCAGCACCGCTGAAGCCCCGAATCGGCCGATAATTCGACACTTCCTGAGTAGCTCGGAGTAATATCGCATCACAGCCCTGCCCAAAACCTGTCACCAAGATAAGCTCACCCGGGCAGGCCTTTTCCAATGCATTTGCGAGCAATAGAAGAGGTTGGGCTGCGCCGGCAACACCCAGCGTTGAAACGCCATTGTCAACGATTGCCTCGACAGGGATGCCGAGCTTTTTGGCCAGTGCTGCGGGGGTGCGAGCTTGGTCTGTAGGAATAACAAAATGAGCAATGTCGCAGGCCTTTACACTAGCCTTAGACAGCAAAGACTCGATCACCGATGGCACGATCTTCATGAAGCCCTCGTCTCGAATCCAGCGCTCCTCCCAATCATAGTCAAAGCTCGAATCTTCACCACGGTAGTGATCAACAAAATCTACCGCAGCTGTTTCGGCGCAAATAAATTCTGCCAGTACACCATCAGACCCTACTGTCACAGCTGCAGCACCATCTCCCCACAGCATTTCTGAACGAGACCCCGCTTTGGTTTTTCTGTGCTCCGAGGCTATCAAAAGTCCTGGCTTTGAATGGCCTGCCTCTAACAAAGCGATCAACGCTGAAGTCGCAACCCTTTGGGAGGCCGCTATATCCATTGTCCGAACTCCAGAATCTAGGTTAAGCGCCTCACTAACTAGCACCGAGTTTTGACGGTCGAGAAAGGGGAACGTAGTTGAAGCCAAGTACAAAGTCGAAAGCTCTGAGTTTGGTAGCGAGGAAAGACAGTTTTGCGCCGCCTCGATACCCATAGTAATAGTGTCTTCATCCCAGTTACAAAAGGCTCGCTCACCCTTAGCATGAGCATTCAGGCCCGCATCAAACCAAGCATTGGCGTCCGCTATAGCTTTTTTACTTAATCTACCTCGAGGATAATAGGCTCCGTAAGCCGTAATACCAATCATAGTTTTTCCTAGTTTTAGCTCGTCTTCTGGTTTTAATAATCTAACTAAATCTATTTTTCAACAAAGGTCACTAAATCGTTCTAGCTATAACCATCTTCATTATTTCTGAAGAACCGCCGTAAATCCTTCTGACCCTAGAATCGACAAATAAACGTGAAATCGGATATTCCCGCATGTAACCGTAACCACCAAAAAACTGCAGACAGTCATCAACAATCTTGTTGCCCGTTTCAGTTGTCCATAGTTTCGCCATGGCGCCTTCTTCCGGGCCCAGTGTGCCTTCATTGATTTTGTTTAGACACTGATCGAGATAAGCCCACCCAACCCCGAGATTCGTTTTCATCTCGGCCAACTTGAACTGGGTATTTTGAAAATCGAAGACTTTCTTGCCAAACGCACTGCGCTCTTTCACATACTCTGCAGTCATTTCAAACGCACGCTGGGCTTCAGCGAAGGCTCGACAGGCGATTGTGATTCTTTCTCTGGGCAGCTGGTCCATCAAGACCGCAAAACCACCACCCTCTCTGCCTAGAAGATTAGTGACAGGAACTCTCACATCGCTAAAAAACATCTCTGAAGTGTCGGCTGCTTTTTGACCGATTTTATCCAAGTTCCTGCCGCGCTCAAATCCAGGTCGATCTGACTCAACTATGATCAAGCTGATGCCTTTTGCCCCTTCAGCAGGATTAGTTGAGCAGGCGAGCAGCACAAAATCACAGGTTTGACCGTTAGTAATGAACGTCTTCTGTCCGTTGATGACATAATCATCACCGTCTCTAACTGCCGAAGTGCGCAGGGCCTTCAGGTCGCTGCCACAGCCCGGCTCAGTCATACCAATAGCTGCAATAGCCTCACCGCTGACCATCTTTGGTAGCCATGCTTGTTTTTGCTCTTCGGTACCGCAGTTCAACAGATAATACGAGACTATGTCCGAGGACACCGAAAACCCCACACTCGCGCCACCTATTGCGTAGCCCACTTCTTCCGAAAGAACCATATTGTAAAGAAAATCAGCACCGGGACCGCCATATTGTTCGGGGATGCCACAGCAATGAAAGCCATTCACACCGGCTTTCAGCCAAAATTCCCTTGGCAAAACACCCTCATTTTCCCATTGGTCGATGTTTGGCTCGAGTTCCTCACGGAAAAACCGCCGAGCATTACTGCGAAACAGTTCGTGGTCAGAATTAAAAATAGAGCGATTGTGCATAAGTTGGCGTCCCTTATCTTGCTGCCGTTTTGATGTACCTGGTCGTAGCTACTGCTGCAAACCAGCCTTTGATTCTAATTCAAATAAAGCGCAAATGCGAAATGAGGTAAAAGAGACAGTCGGAGGCTCAACGTGTAAAATATTCTGTCTTCCAATTTCAGTTGATTGTCATGCCGAAAAAGCTAAAAGTCATACCTTTGCGCTGCTTTGTAGGGGTTAAATTCCCGCTACTCCAGCAGATTAAACCCTTATTAGATGACTTGTCGGATCTTGCCAAGGATGAATCTCTAAAGATTCGAATGACGCCACCGGCGAATTTGCACCTGACTCTAAAATTTATAGGCACGGTGGCCGAAGGCCAAGAGATTCCTATTCAGTCGGTTCTCACCCAAGTGGGGCATCAGCTTAAATCGTTCAACCTAGACTGCTCTGGCGTAGGTTTCTTCAAAAATTCGATGTGGGTTGGCGCTCAAGAAACCGAGCAGCTGCAAGAACTTGTCATCGATCTTAATCAAGGCCTTGCTGTTCTGGACTTTGAAGTGGAATCCAAGCCCTATTCTCCCCATATCACAGTTGCTAGATTCGCAGGCAGCGCTAAGGAAAAGCTAAAAGCCTTAGAATCAAAATATGAAAAAGCCCAGTGGGGACAGATGGAGGTTAATAAGTTTCATTTGTATCGTTCTGACACTTTGCCCGAAGGCCCTAAATACTTTATTTTAAGTAAGTATGGTCTTGGTAAACCGAATCTATAACCTATAGAAATAACCTATAGAAATAACCCATAGAAATAACCCATAGAAAGAACTCATAGAAAGAACCCATAGAAAGAACCCGCAGGTATTTTTTGTATCCATCGAGTCCGGCGAGGTTAAGGTTCTTTAATCAAATTTTTAAGCCCTGCTTAAGTCGACTTGGCTTGAGCTACTTGCCAGAAGCTCTGCTCCTACCTTTCAAAAACGAAATACAATGGAGCTGAGTGTAGACAACTATTTTGAGAGAACTGTCAATGAAGTCAGCCTCATCTGACTCAGTGCAGCCGGGGCAAACTATTACAGATCATTTCTTGCCTTACTGTGGGGATTTCTCCCCCAGCTTTTAAGCCGTTTATTATTATCTATCACCCTTTCTATATTGCCTCTTATAGCCCCTCACCCATCAGGCCACACACTCATGACAAGGCTATCAACCTCTCCTAAGGTGCTTAGTTTTTTGGATTGAGTAGCGAAGTCAGAACGTGATCCTCCCATTTACCGTTGATCAATAAGTATTCTTTTGCTAACCCCTCTTGTTGGAAACCAAGTTTTTTCAGAAGACCGGCAGACCTATCATTTACCGGCATATAATTGGCCATGATGCGGTGGAGTCGGAGATCATTAAAGCTATAACTGATGGCATGATTCACTATTTCTTTCATACGGCCCTGGCCTTCATAATTTTCAGCACAGGAATAACCAAGGTGGCAGGCCATAAAAACACCCCGAACAATATTACTTAAAGAGCACGTTCCGATAACCTGAGAGTGGGTTTCATCTGTTCCAATAAAATGAACAGCAGAGCCATTCTCAAATTCAGCCTCTCTTAGCAAAAGGCGACGACTCCAAGACTGGACTGAATGATGACTACGCGGAACTGCAGGACTCCATGGCTGCAGATGGTCACTGTTAGCAGCATAGTAGTTCGCTAGGATAAGAGCATGGCTTGGATTTGTTCTGATGACTTTCACGGAAACCTATTAGTTAGCAGTACTATTTAAATTTATTCAACATCAAAAGAGATTCTTCATTGTTGTAGAAAAAACGCTCCACCGGTTCCCAGCCAAGGCTAGTGTATAGCCCCCCGTTGAGATTAGCGGTCTGTAAATACAAATGCGGCAGACCTCTGTCTTTAGCCAAACTAATGACTTTCATCGTCAATTGAGATGCCACTTTTAATCCCCGATAATCGGGGTCAACAAAAACACTGCCTAACCAGTAATAGCAGTCAGGATAGAGCACTTCATTTTCTCTGTATTTAAGAGCAGCAGTACCAATTGGGGCTTCATCGAGATAGGCAAGAAGGTGAATCGGGAGTTCGGTTTTACTCAAAGATTTGGCAAGCTGCTGTTCGACGCCTTTCAGGTCAGGCCCCAGCCGATCAGACCACACCGTATTCCACCATCGAATGACGGTTTGGGTTTCATCCGGTCGGTCGTAAAGAAACTGATAGCGTAAAGACATTCAAGCGGCACCCACTGCACGTTAACCTAAAGTGTAATGGGTGCCAGAGCATTTTAGAAGCCTGCTAGGGCGTTAATTGTACTCGCTGCACACTCTGCATTTGCGAATAGCTAGACGTGATAATACCCTCACCCACTTGCAGACCTTCCCGAACTTCCACATAAGAATAGTTTTTGCAGCCAGTTCGAATGTCTACCCGCACCGCATAGGCGCCAGTCTCGTCTAAGGCAAACACCCAGCCACCACCTGTGTCCTGAATAAAACTGCCAAGGGAAAGCAACAAAGACTCCATCGGGTATCCAAGTATAAGCTCCATTTGCAATGGTTTTTCCTCGATGCACATTGCTGGGTGAGGTTTTTTGAAACACCAGATCAACCTCGAACGTTCCTGCCGTTATCTCTGGATAGACTTTGATTGCTCGTGCTGTGAACTTTTCCCCGGCAAGAGAAAAAGTTGCCGATTGATCCAGCGCCTCTCGCAAAACATAGTACCCATCTATCTGCGCCACGCTCTCGTATTGATCGACGACATCAATCTGACCCAAGCCCTGGCCTGTGGTTTTAGTCTCTTCAATCTCAACCGGCTAGGAAGTCAGTTGCCCGGCAATAGGTGTACGCACGAGAAGACTCTCAAGACTGCTTTGAGAGTCTTCTAAATTCCTATGCAATTTGGACTATCCTATTGGTGCGGAATTTTTCTTCTACTTTTTGTTTGGCTAAAGCATTACCAAGTATTAGGCCTTGATAGGCTCGCTCATCAATCACCGCATCACAGTCTTGTTCCGAAATAAGACTGTCATCAACTAACTTTTCAAATCTCGCTCGCTGCCTCTCCAATGCGATATTGCGATATTCAGTATCGATGATTTCTCGCTGCGTATTGAGCTAGGTAGCTTTTGGACTATTAGAAATATTGTCAAGAAAATTAAGCTGCTCAATAATGTTAGTATCAGTTTTTGCGGCACTTAATCGCAAGTTGATATTAATGAGTTGAACCAACGGCTGACCTGCCTCTACAAAACTACCTTCTTCTACGAAAAATTCTTCAATAACACGCCACTGGCGGCACCCAAAAAAACACTGATTAGTGGCTGAATATTACCGCGAATGGGAATCAAGTCTTCAAAAGTACCATACTCAAGCTTGGACACGATGAGCTGCTCTTCAGGCACCCGATAAGTTCTATTTAATGCATCAGCTATACGGCATAGGCGATGATGGAATAGCCACTGCAGCCGGCACATTAGTCCCCATTGCCATCATGGGACCTTTCTTTTCTCTATTTTTTTATCCATTGCGACGAACAGATAGCTCTGTCATATTTTCGAATCCCCTTTGCGGGATAAACCGACCCATGTAGTAAAATGCTATCGCGGAAAATAAGTGACTTAAAAAGAAAAAATAGGAAGAGCTTGATTGAAACGCACCGGCTCGCCCGTCAAAAAAGGGCGAGGTGAATGTTAGGCAAAAGGATAAAGTCTCAATGTAAAAGAGCTCCTCTAGAGACTAGGGCCGCTTATTGCCTAGTAGCGATCAACTATTGCAGCGTCAACGCCAATGCTAAATTCCTCTCGAAAGCCGCCGCCGTTTGATGGCGATACTTGGCTCATAATAATGGTGATTAGTTTTTGTTTAGCGTCGATAAAAAAGCGTGTTCCGGCCGACCCATCCCACCAAATAGTTCCTTCGGACACAGGAAAACTATAGCTGGTCGGATCTAATACCAAATTGAAACCACCGAAGGTCCAGCCAGAACCCGCCCAGTAACCTCGAGTACCTATAGGCATGGCTGCTTCGGGCACACCGTTCTCAAAAATTAGAGCAGCGGTCTCAGGCTTTAAAATTTGCTTACCGTTAAACTCACCGTGATTCATCACCATCTGGGCAAAATTGGCGAAATCCTTGACCGTTGAGAGCAACCCTACCCCACCTTCGATCAAGCGTGGTTTTGTGGTGAAGGGAATTGTCTCGATCTGATAAGGAACTAAACTACCGCCAGTAGGCCGGTATAATTGAGCAAGTTTATCGGCATCGTCGCCCTGCGCCCAAAACATTGTATTGTTCATGCCTAGTGGCTCAAATATATTTTTTCCTAGGTAACTTAGAAGCTCTTCTCCCGACCAAACTTCGATCAGTTTACCTAGAATAGTCGCGTGTATGCCATATCGAAATTCAGTACCAGGGTCTTGGAATAATGGAATGCGTGCCGCATTACTCGTCATCTGATCAAGGGTGATATTTTTGTCACGAACTTGGTTTTCAGTGTAAAGGGCAGAACTTCTGCTACCTAGCCCAGAGGTATGGGTGAGCAAATGCGCGACCGTGATATCACCGGTTCGGGCTCTAGTTTGAGATAGATCTGTCTTGTCAGAATCCAGCAGTACTTGCTGATTCTCAAACTCTGGTAGATACATCTTTATCGGATCATTTAGTTTGAATTTACCTTGCTCGTAAAGCTGAAGTACCGCGACGCTGGTAATTTCTCGTGTCATGGAATAGATTCGAAATAAAGTGTCGTCAGTCATAGGCAGGGATTTTTCAATATTCCGTTGCCCTAACGCTTCGGAATAAACAATCTTGCCATCGCGAATGACAGTAGCGACAACGCCTGAAATATCGCCGTCAACGATGTGCCGCTGCAGGCGCTGTGTAACCTTTTCCAGCCCTGCGATTGACAGCCCGACACTTTCAGGGTCGTT
The DNA here is from genome assembly GCA_913031035.1 of uncultured Gammaproteobacteria bacterium. Taxonomy (GTDB): domain Bacteria; phylum Pseudomonadota; class Gammaproteobacteria; order Pseudomonadales; family Pseudohongiellaceae; genus UBA9145. Next base: position 10,114 of record CAJWGN010000060.1, on the reverse strand, counting down.
AAAATTAAGGCTTTGAGCATTGATGACAGGAATCACACAGAACAAAAAAATGCCTACAGACAGGCGATAGAATTTAGTAAACATGAATAAGTCTCAATAGAATTCCTAAGAGAGCTTCGATAAGAATATCGAAGTTTTCGATTTGGATAAAAACTAACTCTTTTAGTTAGGCTTGTCCATGCGGCGACTTATTTGATGAGGAAGGCTAACTTACTGCAGGGGTTTTTCAAGACCAAAACTGCTTCGTTCAGATTTTTGGCGAGACAAGTTACCAAGCATCTGCTCTCTTGAATGAATCATTTCCTTAAAGCTTTGCATCGTTGATAAGTTTTCCTGAGACTGTGTCACGTCAACTCCGTCTAACTTAACGTGGAGATCTGCTATCTCTAGCAGCAAGCGATCTCTGATAGCATTGGTATTATTAAAATTTGGAGCTAAATGATTTCGAGGCCGGCGTACATTGCGAAGCATTGTTTATACATCCCTGTAAAAGTGTTGAAAAGTGCGCAGCCAATGCTGCGGTCCTTATCGACGAATCCTTGTCGACCTTGGCTGCCCAGGATAGGACACGATGCACTCCCAAATAGAAACCAATAGAGGGCTTCACAGAACTAAGCATAGTCAAGATTTAGTAATAATAAAGCCAGAAAAGCCAGAATTGACTCTTTCAAGAGCAGCTGGAAAAAAATACGCAACTGGTTGAATTTTGATCAGCTAAGGCTTTGCTAAGGCACGGCTCACAACAGGCTGCCAATCAAAATCCATATCCGCAATTGCAATGAAATCCGGGTTCAACAAGTCATCTTTTTGATTGTAACGAAGAGGCTCAAAGTCCAATCCAACAATTTGCCCTCCTGCCGCGACTAAAACCCCATGTGCAGCAGCAGTATCCCATTCGCAGGTCGGGGCTAAGCGAGGATAGAAATCGGCAAGTCCTTCGGCCACTAGGCACATTTTCAAAGAACTGCCCATGCTAACCACTTCGGTTTTACCAATATTGAGGGTAATGTCATTTATGAGTTGCTCAAGCTGCTCGCCACGATGGTTACGGCTGGCAACAATTCGAATACTGGAGCTTGAGGGCATCATCTTTGCGCTGTATATCGATTGCCTATTGCCCTGAGCATCTATTTTGGTGGCACCTTTACCAGCGCGACCAGAGTAGGTATCCCCCAAAACGGGTACATGCACAACACCAAGAACCGGATCGCCATTTTCGATAAGAGCGATGTTGACAGTGAACTCGCCGTTTCGACTGATGAATTCTTTAGTGCCATCAAGAGGATCGACCAACCAATAGCGCGGCCACGTTCGCCGTGTTGCATAATCAATGCTTGTGGATTCTTCAGATAAGATTGGTATGTCAGGAAAGCTGGCTTGCAGTCTTGCGGTAATCAACGCGTCTGCTGCGCAATCCGCTTCGGTTAACGGAGAGTTATCGGCCTTGGTGATCACCTCCACGGGAGAATTGCCGTTATATACATTGAGAATTTCTTGTCCGGCGTCAGCAGCAATTTTCTCGATAACTAATGGGTCTATTGTTCTTGTAACTGTTGCTGTTCCCATTACTACTCCTGTGGGTACTCCTATAAATGCTCCGGAAGCTTTAACTAGCTTTGATAACTTTACTAAAGACTAATATTTTACTTTTATTGCCACTTAGTCAAGCTGTGGTATGTTGCATTACCCATCGTGAATTACCAAGCTTTTTGGAGAAATAAATGCCCCCCTGGTCCACCATTGACACCATCATGTTTGATATGGATGGAACCCTGCTAGATTTACATTTTGACAATTACTTCTGGCAATCCCTAGTCCCTCAAATGTACGCTAAAGAGCACGGGATATCTGAGGCCGATGCAAAAATCTTAGTAAAGTTTAAGAACGAGCAAGCTTTGGGCTCATTAGAATGGTACTGCCTTGATTACTGGGCAGACGAGCTGAAGATAAACATTGTCCAGCTCAAGAAAACCATAACCCATAAGATCAGCGTCAGACCCAACGTAGAGAAATTACTTACACAGCTACGTGACTGCAAAAAACGCATATTGCTTATCACCAATGCCCACCCCAGCAGCTTAGAAATCAAAATGGCTCATACCGGAATAGACAGCTTCTTCCATGATTGCATTAGTTCGCATACATTGAACTTGGCAAAAGAGCACCATGGTTTCTGGGACAAGCTGCAGCATCACTTTCCCTATGATCCAGCAAAGACAATTTTATTTGATGATTCACTACCTGTCTTACGACAAGCCCAGCGCGAAGGGTTAAAGCACCTTTACGCAATTCAAAAGCCAGACAGTAAACGGCCCCCATTGCATGCTGAAGAATTTCCCCAAGTGATTGATTTCGAGCACATAATGCCCAACCCCCTGTCCGCCCACTAGGCCCCCGTTATGACGGAATCCTCGAACTCAGAATCAACAACAACCCGCTTACGCATAGACAAGTGGCTATGGGCCGCTCGGTTTTTCAAAACTCGCGCTGTCGCCAAGCAGGCCATCGAAGGCGGAAAGATTCACTGTGATGGCAGCCGAGTCAAAGCCAGTAAGGAAATTGGCATAGGAACCATAATCCAACTTCGGCAAGGCCTCGATGAAAAAATAGTAGAGGTTCTAGTCCTCAGCGATAAACGCCGAGGCGCACCAGAGGCTCAATCTCTGTATCAAGAGACCCCTGCAAGCATTGTTGCCCGAGAAGCACTTGCACAGCAGCGTAAATCACAGCCCAATCAATGGGCATCTGAAGGAAAACCAAACAAAAAACAACGCCGGGACATTCACCGTTTTAAAACCAAAAATTAGCGCGTTTAAGCAATCTCAGAGTCTGTTCGCACTGACACAGTATATTTGCCATAATGACTCCAAGATCTATAAGTCCAGCGCCGTCTATGCAGTTGTAGTATGAGCACCGTAAGGATACAGAGCATTGGGGGCCAACTTGGTTAAGCAAACTACTGAATCACTGCAGTACTATCATTTACCAGAATTTGATCCTAGCTGGCGAGCAGTTAAACGAGGCCTAGAAAAGGAAAGTCTTCGAATTGGGCCTGATGGCAATATTTCAACTACCAGCCACCCACGGGCACTTGGCTCAGCCCTCACGAATCCATTTATCACCACAGATTTTTCTGAGTCCTTATTAGAATTCATCACTCCTGCCTATGCTGATATCGACGAGTGTTTGCAGGTGCTAGAAGATGTTCATCGTTTCTCTTTCCAAAATTTGGAGAATGATGAACTGCTGTGGGTGTCCAGTATGCCCTGCCCTCTTGACAGTGATGTGGAGATTCCCATTGCTCAGTTTGGTGACTCGAATATTGGCAGAATGAAAACCCTTTACCGCCATGGCCTAAGTAATCGCTATGGCAGTTTAATGCAGGTAATCGCGGGCTTACATTATAACTTTTCTATGCCAGAGTCCTTTTGGGCGCCCTATCAAAAAATTTGTGGCCATGAAGGTTCGATACAAGATTTTAGAACGGAAAAATACCTTCATTTAATTCGTAATTTTCACCGTTATTCGTGGCTGTTAATTTATCTCTTCGGTGCCTCTCCGGCGGCCTGCAAGTGCTTTGTGCAAGGTCGAGAACACGGCTTAGATGAGCTCGATTCTGGCAGCCTTTACCTCCCTGATGCCACTTGCCTGCGAATGGGGAATCTGGGTTACAAAAGCGAAGCGCAGAAGTCGCTTTTTGTTTGCTATAACGAACTTGATGCTTATGCCGAGTGCCTTGAAAAGGCAATGCATACACCTTATCCAGACTATGAAACTATTGGTCAAAAACGGGATGGCGAGTATCTACAGCTGAACACTAATCTGTTGCAGCTAGAGAATGAGTTCTACAGCACAATCAGACCAAAGCGCGTTGCGCAACCAGGCGAACGTCCATTGGATGCGTTAACTACCAAGGGAATCGAATACATTGAGGTACGCGCATTAGACCTAAATCCCTACCTGCCTCTGGGCATCGATGCAGAGCAAATTCGTTTTTTGGACAGCTTTTTGTTGCACTGCCTTTTAGACGAAAGCCCTGAATGTAATCAAACTGAATTTTTTGAAGTTGCCCAAAACATCGCCACCGTTGTTGAGCACGGAAGAAATCCTGACTTAGAATTAAGCTTGGAATCCAAGCCGCGCAAGCTTGTTGAATGGGCACATGAACTAATGGAGAACATTAGCTTCAGTTCCGCGCTGCTAGACGGAGAAGAATCGGACCTACATGAAAAAAGCCGTTTGACTCAAATTGCTAAGATAGACAATCCAGATTTAACGCCGTCTGGGATGATGATAAAAGAGATGAAGGAGAAGAATCTATCTTTTTTCACGTTTTCTATGAAGCAGGCTGGAATACATAAAAAGACCTTTAGCGAGGGCGGCCTAAGCCCTGAAACAACCGAGTTATTGAAAAGCACTGCAGCGATATCTATTGCTGACCAAATAGAAGTCGAAGCCGCTGACGAAGTAGACTTCGATGAGTTTTTAGCAGATTGGAATGGAAGCTAAAAGCTCTGCTCAGGGTATTTCTACGGCAGCTACTGCTGAACGATAAAATCGGTAAAGTAAAGTTCTTCAATATTTTGATTGCCTCCGTTTTCCAGTGTCGACATAACGCTTTTCACTTCCTGCAGAGCCTCTCGCCTTAATGACTCGCGGCCAACCGTCGATGTCAGGTTCTCTTCGGCTTGGGAGCTGAATAAAATTACCAAGGTATTTTGAATAGAGGGTAAGTGGTGCCAAACCATTTCCTCAGACTCAGCCACTACCTTGAGGGACACACGTGCTTTCAGATATTTAAGCCTAGCGCCCTCATCGTAATTGGTAACAAAACTTGGCGAGATATCCACATAGACGCTGGCCGGCATATCCTGCGCTGCAGCAGGTCCAGCAAGGCTTAGGCAATACGCAACTGCGAGAGCTGTTACCCTGGAAATCACTTTTATAAGTTTCATGCGCTTAATTTATTTCCTCTAGTTGAATTCACTAGTTTAAGTGTAGCAGCAATATTTCTTCTCACAGCAGGGCTGATGTAGTGTAGAATGCTCCTTCGAAATCAATAGCTTGGAGCTCATCATGGCGCTGGCATTACCCGGTAATCGACTCATTAACGCAGGTATATTCTGCGTCTGCGTAATCACTATCGGTATAGTGCTTTATATGGAGCACGTGATGCTTCTTTCGCCCTGCGGGCTTTGCATAACACAGCGCGTCTTCGTAATATTGTGCGGCCTTGTCTGCCTTGTTTCGGCAATCCATAATCCCGACCCCTCGGGCCAAAGGCTTTACGCCTTTTTTGCGGCGTCTATGTGCGTGTTTGGCAGCTATTTTGCGGGCCGCCAGATTTGGCTACAGCATCTCCCTGAAGATCAAGTTCCAGCCTGCGGCCCTGGGCTCACCTATATTTATGACAATTTCCCATTCTTGGAAACACTCAACTTCCTGCTAAAAGGCGATGGCAACTGTGCGGAAGTCCAATTTCGTTTTCTAGGCCTTAGCATTGCTGAAATGTCGATGGTTGCCTTTGCTGTTTTGTTCTGCAGTCTCTTGTATACGGCCTTCCGCCAGCGTACAGCATAACCTCATTCGATCATGCCCCAAGCCATAGAATTTGGCTTGGATGAGTTGATTCCATCTTTTAGACGATTCACCTTGCGCAATTGTTGATTCCTTACCTATATTTAAGACAGTCGATATAAGTAGTATCTTTGCTTAGGCCTATCGAGAATTGTTAAGTGAATGGAATCAAATGCAGGGAGAAGATAATGCTAACTCGCAGTAAACGAACTAAGGAAGGTTGGTTACTGGTAGATGATATGGTCAAACGGTGGATGCAACAAAGAGTGCAGCTAACCCAAGACTTCGAAGGAATAGTCACCCCACTACAAAGCGAAGAGTCGGCTGACTCTCTGTCCACTCGGATAAACCGTTTTTGCCAAACCTTAATCGATTACGTGTCTGCTGGGCATTTCGAGGTGTATAACGAGCTTATCACCGAAGCCAAAGAATTTAATGATGGCAGTCTTGGGCTAGGCATCGACCTTTGCAAAGCTATTGAGAAATCTACCGATTTGGCCATTGAGTTTAATGACAAGTTTGAAACCGACCGCCATGACGCCGCGCTGTTAGCCCAACTTCCAAAACACCTCGTCGATCTGGGCAGCGTCCTCAACCTGCGCTTTGAACTAGAAGACAGACTTATCTCAGCTGTTCATAGCTGCCATAGATCTTTGGTGGCTTAATTGTTCACAGCAAAATGAAATTCCGTAGCATTAAGTGACTGAAAGGCGAGTATCTTGGCTAAGCTTATTTTAGTTCCTCTGATGTCACTGCTGTTCTTGGTTTTGCAGTCATGTTCGTTTACTGATGACCCTTCCGCTTTTTTTTCAACCAGCGTGCAAGGTATTTTTGGCGCAGCATACTCTTCAGACGGCCGTCACGTATTGGCAGGCTCTATTCAGCATGGCGGCAGCCTGTGGGATACAGAAAATACCGAGCGTCTATTCAACTGGAATCATCAAGCGAATCTTACTTCACAAATAACCGCTATGGATTTTTCAGCAGAGGGTGATTTTGCGCTCACCTCAGACGGCCGTACTCTCGTGCTTTGGGATGTTAGTAGCGGTGAAGCTCTACGCTTTTTTAACGCACCCAGCACAGTCTTGCATCTTGCCTTAAGTCCTTCTGCCCAAACAGCCTTATTGGGACTTGCCAATGGCAATGCCGTTTTATTTGATGTGCAGCGCGGCGGGATCATTGAGGAGCTGGATCAGGGGCATCACATTTTAAGCATGGCTGTAAGCAACAACGGTGATTATGCACTTTTTGGTCTGGACAACGGCCAAGCTAAATTCTGGAATTTACGGTCTTTGGAGCTAATCAACGAAATCGAAACCCAAGGTAGAGTTCAAACTGTAGCACTATCTAATGACGGACTATTTGGACTTTTAACGGTACAGCATATTGATGCTGTGGTTTGGGATATGCGCGCTAATGCTTTGCACTCAAAACTTAATTACAGCAATCGATTCTTTCCCAGCTTCTCGAGCTTTGTGGTTGCAAAATTCTCCAGAGACGGCTCAAAAATACTAACCGGAAACACAACTGGCGCCGTTGAGCTTTGGTCCAGAGAAAATGGCAAACGAATCAAGCGCTGGATCACCCCTGTGGGTAGTACTTTTAAACCGCGGATATTTTCCGTAGTCGCAGTGGCGATCAACGATCAATTAAGACAGGTTTCGGCAATCGTATCAAACGGGACTTCTTACCGTTACCAGTTCTAATAAGTATCGCCGGTTATCCACCACGCCGCCATCGGAAATATTTTTCTAAGAGTGGAAAGTATTTTTCAGGCAATCTAGAACTACGCCAAGCATTTGCGGTAAATTTATTAGCCTCCAACGATGTAGGGTAAATGTGGGTCACCGCAGATATCTTGCCTAAACCCATGTTATGAGTCATCGCAAACACAAACTCACCAATCATTTCGCCAGCGTGGTAGCCAACAATTGTCGCACCGAGTATTTTGTCTTTTCCTGGGACGGTTAGAACCTTAACAAAACCATGAGCCTCGCCATCGGCTAGGGCTCTGTCTAGGTGATCCATATCATAGCGGGTAACGTCATAAGGGATTTTTTGCTCGATGGCATCCTGCTCACTTAAGCCAACCCGGGCCACTTCGGGATCGGTAAACGTAGCCCAAGGAACAACTCGATAATTGGCCTTGGACCTCCAAAGCCCGCCTAACATAGCATTCAATGATGCAAACCACGCCTGATAAGAAGCCATATGCGTAAACTGATAAGGCCCAGCAACATCTCCGCATGCGTAGATGTTTGGATACACTGTTTGCATTGCATCGTTGACCTGAACGGTACCTTGGGGGGTTAATGGCATGTCTAAATTTTCAAGTCCAAACCCCTCAATATTCGGCTTGCGGCCAATGGCCAGCAGAACACAGTCAAATGCTACCCGCACAGTTTTGCCCCCGAGCTCAGCTTCCATCCAGTTTTCACCATCAATCTTTTCGAACTTAAGAAGCTTGTGATCAACTAGAACATCAATACCATCTTTCGCAAACTGCGCCATAACTGTTGCCGACACCTCGGCATCTTCACGAGGCATTATTCGCGGCGCCATATCCACTTGGGTCACCTTCGACCCCAAGTTATTAAATGCCTGTGCCAGCTCGCAGCCAATCGGGCCGCCGCCCACTACCAACAACCTCGGAGGCAGTTCCGTTAAACCCCATACGGTATCTGAATTCACATAATCAACAGACTCCAGCCCAGGAATCGGAGGAACTAATGGTCGGGCGCCAGATGCAAGAATGATCGATTTAGTATGAATAATTCTGCCATTTACTGTTACCGTATAAGGAGAATTAATCATCGCATCACCCATAATGCACTCCACCCCTAGAGACGTAAAGCGCTCAACAGAATCATGTGGCTCAATGGCTTTAATCACACTCTGAACCCTAGCCATAACAGCTTTAAAATTAATGGTGCCTGTAGCGTCATCAATTCCGTATTCCTTGGCACGGCGTAAATAGGCCATCATCCTGCCGCTTCGAATAAGGGACTTGCTTGGAACACAGCCTGTGTTTAGGCAGTCGCCCCCCATTTTTTGTTTTTCAATTAAAATGACCTTTGCCTTTGCACCTGCCGCAATAATTGCCGCAACTAGCCCGGCTGAACCTGCTCCTATAATGACGATATTGGCATCAAACTTCTTGGGCTTGGTAAATTTTTTCATGACTTGTTTCGCTGTATTAGACTTACAATAAATTTTGCTGCCAATGGAAATATACCCAGTAGCACAAATGACAAAATCACACTTGGACTGACCAGCCCTGACAATGACGTTATTTTGGCCAACTCTGACCCCGCGTTAACGTAAACTGCAGTACCCACTAGCATTCCTATCTGGCTAACAATATAAAAAGACCCAACACTTATTGGAGTCAAACCCATCAACAAATTGACCATGAAAAAAGGAAATAGCGGTACCATGCGAATGCTAAAAAGATAAAAATTACCATCCTTCTCAACACCCCGATTGATTGGCCCTAAATAGTGTCCGAATTTTGATTGCACCCAGTCTCTAAGCAGTAACCGGGACACTAAAAATGCTAATGTCGCCCCTATACTACTGGCGAATGAGACTATTAAAGTTCCCCAAAGCACACCAAATATAGCACCGCCTAAAAGCGTAACGATAACCGCGCCGGGAATAGACAGCGCTGTAATTACGATGTAGGCAGTAAAGTACAAAAGTGCGGTAAGCCCGAAATTTTCGGCTCTGAACTGCTGGATCTCACTCAATTGGGATTGGATAAAACTCAGGGTCAGGAACCGACCAAGATCAAAGAAAAAATACGATGCAATGACGAAGATGATAATAATGACTAGAAGTATTTTTGTTTTATTCAACGTGATTCTCTTTTTGGTTGGCTATGCTTATTTAAAACCCATAGCATTGAATATGTCTATCGTTGTCTGGTGATTACTTCATTCTATGCAAAATACGCCATATACTAGATCCTGATTACTGGTTAATCCCCAACATCCAACACATGAGAGGGTATAAGCTGTGCCAAATTTTGACTTTAGCCGTGAATTTCCCGTTAATCGTATGCGGCGCATGCGAAAAGACGATTTTAGCAGACGTTTAATGCGAGAGACTCGATTGTCGGTAGATGACCTGATATTCCCCGTTTTTATTGTCGAAGGTCAAAAGCAGCGACAAGAAATCTCCTCAATGCCAGGAATGTTTAGGTTCAGTATCGATGAATTATTGCTGGAGGCTCAAGAACTAGTTGAACTAAAAATCCCCGCGATCGCTCTTTTCCCCGCGCCAGATGCCAGTGTCAAAAGTCTACTAGCCGAAGAAGCCTATAATCCCAATGGCTTGGTTCAAACCGCTGTACGTGAACTTAAAACGGCATTCCCGACGCTAGGGGTGATTACAGACGTCGCTTTGGACCCGTACACAACACACGGCCAAGACGGAATCATCGATGAGAGCGGCTATGTCCTCAACGAAGAAACTGTTGAGGTATTGGCGAAGCAAGCTCTATCTCATGCTGTAGCAGGCGCAGACATAGTTGCAC
>CAJWGN010000059.1 GCA_913031035.1 uncultured Gammaproteobacteria bacterium | reverse complement strand
CTTAAAGTCCATGTCGCCAAGATGATCTTCATCACCAAGAATGTCAGTCAACACAGCAAAGCGCTCACCTTCTTTAATCAGACCCATCGCAATTCCGGCTACAGGCGCCTTAATTGGCACACCAGCATCCATTAACGCGAGACTACTACCACAAACACTGGCCATTGAACTTGAACCGTTTGATTCAGTAATCTCAGACACTATCCGCATAGCATACGGAAAATCTTCCTCAGCAGGTAATACAGCGGCAATACCACGACGAGCAAGCTTGCCGTGACCAATTTCACGGCGCTTAGGTCCGCCCATAAAACCTGCCTCACCTACGGAGTAAGGAGGGAAGTTGTAATGCAACATAAAAGGGTCTTTACGTGAACCACTTAAGTCCTCTACGATTTGAGAATCTCTAAGCGCACCCAAGGTTGTAACAACCAATGCTTGTGTTTCTCCACGAGTGAATAAGGCTGAACCGTGAGCTTTTGGCAAAACGCCGGTTTCAACTTCAATTGCACGAACAGTTTTGGTGTCACGACCATCGATACGAGGCTCACCGTCGAGGATACGATTTCGTACTGTGCTTTTCTCAAGCTTACCAAAAACACCTTTAACATCGCTGGCACTAATATTGGCCTCGTCGTCAGCTATCTGTTCAACCGCTTCATTTTTAAGCTGACCAAGACGCTCATAGCGATCCATCTTGTCAGAAATCTGATACGCCTCAGTAACACCAGCAGCGAATTTTTCAGCAACTGTAGACTTTAGTGATTCGTTTTCTGCCTCAGGCTCCCAGTTCCACATTGGTTTGCCCGCTTCAGCTTTCAACTCGTTAATCGCTTTGATTACGACCTGCATTTCCTGGTGAGCGAAAAGAACGCCACCTAGCATTTGATCTTCTGTCAGTTCTTTTGCTTCTGACTCGACCATCAAAATCGCTGACTCAGTTCCCGCAACAACCATATCAAGTAAAGATGATTCCAAGGCGGAATGAGTTGGATTTAAAGAATAGCCATTTTCGTGATCGTAACCTACACGAGCGCAACCAATCGGTTCCGCAAATGGAATGCCAGAGATCGCCAATGCTGCTGATGCGCCAATCATTGCAGGCACATCGGGGTCGATATCCTTGTCCGCTGAAATCACAGTACAAATAACTTGTACTTCATTCATGAAGCCTTTTGGAAACAAAGGACGAATAGGTCTATCGATCAGTCTTGATGTAAGAGTTTCTTTTTCTGTTGGACGACCTTCACGCTTGAAAAATCCGCCTGGAATTTTGCCAACAGCGTAAGTTTTTTCTTGGTAGTTAACTGTTAATGGGAAAAAGGCTGCGTGAGGGTTGGCTTCTTTTTTACCAACAACTGTCGCTAATACCTGAGTGTTGCCCATTTTTACCACAACCGAACCGGTGGCTTGTCTAGCAACTTTTCCGGTTTCTAGGGTAATGGTGTTTTCACCATACTGAAACGTTTTGCTTACTGGGTTGAACATAATTATTTCCTAATTGATTACATTGAACCAGCGCCAACTCATCAGGCGCTGATTCAATTTTTAAATGTGATTACTTTATTAGCGACGCAGACCTAAACGCTTAATTAGCGACATATAACGCTCTGCATTTTTACGCTTCAGATAATCTAGAAGTTTACGACGGCTATTCACCATGCGAATCAATCCGCGGCGTGAGTGATGGTCGTGAATGTGCTCTTTAAAGTGAGATTGAAGCTCATTAATGTTGGCAGTAAGTAAAGCAACCTGAACCTCAGGAGATCCTGTATCGCCTTCACTCTGCGCGTATTCTTTAACGATTGTGTCTTTTCTTTCAGCTGATAAAGCCATTTCTATTTCTCCATAATATGCGGTTAATAACCAGTTTGCTTTTGAACCAAGAACTTAATTGTTTGTCTTGAGGCTTTTACAAAAGCAGCTAAACATCCGTTTAACATCAGAATAACCACGCATATTGATAGTTATCTGAATTTTCCATTTACTAAAAAATGGCTGCATACTCAGGTATGAGTTACAACCAATCGCTTTGGAGCTACCTTACCATCGTCATCAATACAGCCGATACCAAGGAATTGCTCTTCATCGTACATCCTCACCAAGCCTTCAGCAGGTAGGTGACTTACTAATACAGCCTGACCGTTTTTTACAAAGTCGGCGGTAATACTGGGCAAAACAACTGCTGGTAAATCTTCAATCGCCTTATCCATTGGGATAAGTAGGTCATCCAAAGAAGATAGTCCAGAAGCCTCTTTTTGTTCTGTCAAAAAATCTAACGAGTAGCAGTCTTGTTCCAAAAAAACACCAGCCCTCATCCGATGCAGAGCAGTAATATGGCCACCGCAACCTAATAATTCGCCTAAATCATCCGCAATCGTGCGAATGTAGGTTCCTTTGCTAGAGAAAATTTCCAAGACCAGCTCAGTTTCTGAAAATTTTGTAAGCTCTATCGAATAAACCACAATAGACCGTGGCTTTCTTTCAATAACCTCGCCTTTATGGGCTCGCTTATAAAGTGGTATGCCGTCTACTTTTAAAGCAGAGTGCATTGGCGGGATTTGTTGTATCTCGCCTTTAAAATCCTCTAACGCCGCAAGCACGTCTTTTTTTGTGACTGTAAAGTCATCGCAGGTCGCAATTATATTCCCTTCAGAATCAGCGCTGTCTGTGCGGACCCCGAGCTTTATTGTTGCTCGGTACTTCTTATCAGAATCCAATAAGAATTGTGAAACCTTAGTGGCCTCCCCCAAACACAGCGGTAGAACACCTGTAGCTAAAGGATCGAGACTTCCTGTGTGGCCAGCCTTATTAGCCTCATAGAGGCGCTTAACACGCTGCAAAGCGCCGTTTGAACTTAATCCGGTTGGCTTATCCAAAAGGACTATACCGTTAATATTTCTGCCTTTGTTTCGGTGCTGTGCTGGCAAGAATTTTTCCTTAGATAACTGGTATTTTAGCTATCAGAATTCTGGTCTTCATCTGCCGCGAGCGCACTATCGATCAAACTTGATAGCTTATGCCCGCGCTGGACACTTCCGTCATAATGAAACTGAAGCTTTGGTACTGATCTAGTTTTAAGTCTTTTGGAAAGCAATGTCCTAAGAAAGCCGGAAGCCTTGCCCAAGGCTTTCATATTTTCGTCGATTTCTAGCTGATCCAAATCACCAGGCTCTGTGAGGGTAGACGCATTCAAATCACTGTTACTGGTAAGAGAATTTAAAATAGTCACGTACACTCTGGCGTGAGCTAGATCTTTGCTGACAGTCACACTGGTAACTGACACCATGCCAACGCGAGGGTCATTAACCTCCAACTGAATCAGCGTCGCTAACTCTCGTTGTATTTGATCAGCTACGCGCTGCATCCTTGGCGACATTCCAGACACTTTTGACCTAACCCTCGACTTTCAAATTAAAGACTTCGCGCAACTTCTGTGGTCTCGTAAACTTCTATTTTGTCGCCAACTTTGACGTCGTTGTAGTTCTTAACGCCGATACCACACTCAATACCGTTGCGCACTTCACTGGCATCGTCTTTAAAGCGACGAAGGGATTCAAGCTCACCTTCATAAATAACAACATTGTCCCGAAGCACGCGGATAGGCTTACTTCTATAAACAGTGCCTTCAACCACCATGCTACCGGCAATAAAACCAAACTTCGGCGAATTAAAGACGTCCCTCACTTCAGCTATGCCAACGATAGTCTCGCGAATCTCTGGTGACAGCATGCCTCCCATAATTGCTTTCACGTCGTCAATCACATCGTAAATCACATTATAATAGCGCAGCTGCAGACCTTCATTATCAACAATATCTCTCGCCGATTTATCAGCCCGAGTATTGAATCCGATGATCATAGCTTTTGACGTTGCGGCTAAATGAACATCTGTTTCAGAAATTCCGCCAACACCTGACCCAACTACATTCACGGCCACTTCGTCCGTACCAAGCTTTTGTAGGGAACCGACTATTGCCTCTAAGGAACCACGCACATCAGTTTTAATGATCACGTTTAAGATTCCTTTCTCAGCCATACCCAATCCTGCGAACATGTTTTCTACCATGCTGGATTGCTGCTTCGCTTGCAGTGTGCCTTTGTGGCGTGTTCGTCTGAATTCTGCAACTTCGCGGGCTTTTTTCTCATCAGCCACAACAACGAAGTCATCACCGGCTTCAGGAACGCCGTTTAGACCTAAGACTTCAACCGGCATTGATGGGCCAGCAGATTTTATATTCTGACCTCTTTCATCAACCAACGCTCGAACTCGTCCGTATTGATGGCCAGCAAGGATAATATCTCCCGTGTTTAGGGTGCCGTTCTGAACTAATACCGAGGCAACAGATCCTCGACCTTTATCCAATCGAGACTCAATAACCACACCATGTCCTGGAACATCGGTGTAAGCCTTAAGCTCGAGTAATTCAGATTGCAATAGAACTGCTTCTAGTAGCTTTTCGACGCCGGTGCCTTTAAGAGCAGAGACTCCGATAAACTGTGTTTCACCACCCCACTCCTCTGGAATGACTTCCATTGCAGAGAGTTCGTTTTTAACTCTGTCCAGATCAACACCTTCTTTATCAATCTTGTTGATCGCTACAACCAAGGGCACACCAGCGGCTTTCGCATGCTGAACAGCTTCTTCGGTCTGTGGCTTAACACCATCATCTGCCGCAACAACCAAGATAATAACATCTGTAGCTTTTGCACCACGTGAACGCATCGCTGTAAAAGCTGCGTGTCCTGGTGTATCAAGAAAAGTAATCATGCCGTGGTCGGTAGTCACATGATAAGCACCAATATGCTGTGTGATACCGCCGGCCTCACCGGAGGCGACTGTAGACTTTCTAATATAGTCGAGCAAAGACGTCTTACCATGGTCAACGTGACCCATGACAGTAACAACCGGCGCCCTTTCAATTTGGACTTCACCGATATCTGCGGCTAATGTTTCTGCCAACTCTTCTTCAATAACGTCTTCAGATACAAACTTTGCGTTATGGCCGAGTTCCTCAACCACAAGTGTGGCCGTATCTTGATCTAGGACCTGGCTGGTAGTGGCCATGACTCCCATTTTAAAGAGGATCTTAACAATCTCGCCAGTTTTAACCGACATTTGCTGAGCAAGATCAGCTAAGGCATTTCCTTCGCCAATAATTACATCGCGAATTTTAGTTTCTGTAGGCATGGCAAACGCGTGCTGCTGGGCAGCCATTTTGGCTTTTGATTTACGACCACCGCGACCACGTCTACCACCCATGGCATCAAAGTCATCGCCTTCTAAAACGAAGTCGTCATTTACATGGATAGTTTTAGCTTGCCGCTTACCTGGCTGAACCTTGCCTTTACTTCTTGGATTACTCTTTTTCTTCTCTTCAGCGGTTTCCGGTGGTTTGGCTGGCGCTTTCCGCTTGGCACCAGGTTTCGCATCCGCGGGATCAGCAGGCGGGACCGCAGCTGGCGCTGCGGCAGCGGCTGCGCCTTTAACTTCTGCGGCAACTTTTTCAACAGCGGCAGCCTTTTCTAATTCGGCGGCTGCAGCTACTGCGGCAACTTCTGCTGCCTCTGCGGCTGCTGCTTCTTCAGCTGCGGCTTCGGCGGCTGCAGCTTCAGCGGCTGCTGCTTCTTCAGCTGCAGCTTCTTCTGGAATTTCGCTGCGCTTAACGTAAGTGCGTTTTTTGCGCACTTCCACAGCGACGGTTTTGCCCCTGCCATGAGTAGAAGCCGACTTCAAAGTCGCAATGGTCTTGCGCTTCAGCGTTATTTTCTTGGGGGCAGCATCGGTCGACTCACGGCCGCTATGACCACGACGCAAAAACACCAACAAGGTATTTTTATCCTCATTGGATATAACATCGCCTGCCTTTTTGTGCGGCAATCCTGCCTCTTTAACCTGAGACAGCAGCTTGTCCACCGAAACCCCTACGACGCCGGCGAGCTCACTTATTGTTACATCTGCCATTCAAACAACTCCCATTCTTCAACCCAAGGTTGAATTACTCGAACCAAGGTGCGCGCGCAGTCATTATTAATTGACCGGCTCTTTCTTCTGTCATGCCTTCAATGTCCATAAGCTCATCGATCGCCTGTTCGGCTAAACCTTCCATATCTAAGATTTCTCTTTTAGACAGAGCCAGAGCTAAAACGTCATCCATGCCTTCCATATTAAGAAGGTCATCGGCAATATTTGCCGATGAAAGGCCTTCCTCAGATGCAATTGCTTGAGTCAGCAAGGCATCTTTAGCTCGATTTCTAAGTTCATTAGCGATTTCTTCGTCGAAACCATCGATGGCCAAAATTTCGTCCAGAGGCACATAAGCTATTTCTTCAAGCGAAGTGAAACCCTCTTGAACTAATACTTCTGCAACGTCTTCGTCAACGCCTAGCTTTTCAACGAACATTTCTATGAAACCGCTAGCTTCTTGCTGTTGCTTGGCCGCGGCGTCTTGTTCGCTCATAACATTGATTGTCCAGCCTGTTAACTCGCTGGCAAGTCTTACGTTTTGTCCATTGCGCCCAATAGCCTGAGCTAGATTGTCTTCTTCAACCGCAATATCCATAGTGTTGCTGTCTTCATCGACAATGATTGAAGCCACTTCTGCCGGAGACATGGAATTGATAACCAATTGCGCAGGGTTATCATCCCAAAGAATAATATCGATCCTCTCGTTAGCCAATTCGTTAGAAACAACTTGGACGCGAGATCCGCGCATACCAACACAAGCACCAACGGGGTCAATGCGACCGTCGTTTGTACTAACAACAATCTTAGCTCTAGAACCAGGATCGCGAGCAGCAGCTTTGATCTCAATGATTTCTTCTGAGATCTCTGGAACTTCGATTTTAAACAGCTCGATCAACATCGCCGGTGAAGTGCGACTTAGAAATAACTGCGGGCCACGCTGCTCCGATCGAACATCGATTAACAATGCGCGCATTCTATCGCCCATGCGAAACGTTTCACGGGGAATCATTTGGTCTCGCGGCAACATTGCCTCGGCATTGCCTCCCAAGTCTACAATGATATTATCTCGGGTTACTTTTTTAACTGTGCCGGCGACTAGTTCACCAATTTTGTCTTGGTACTGAGATATAACAATTTCTCTCTCAGCTTCTCTGACCTTTTGCACAATTACCTGCTTGGCGGTCTGTGCTGCAATTCGACCAAATTCTACGTTCTCTATTTTCTCTTCATAAGTATCGCCGACGATTAGAGTGGGCGCTTTCTCAGTTAGCTGCTCAAGTATTAACTGAGTTTCCTCGATCATGTACTCTTCGTTGGCGACAACGGCCCACATGCGAAATGTTTCATATTCGCCTGTTTCTCGATCTACCGAGACGCGACAATCAATATCTTCATTGTCGTTAAGCTTTTTTGTTGCCGATGCAAGCGCTGATTCAATCGCTTCAAAAATAACACCACGAGACACACCCTTCTCATTCGAGACAGCGTCTGCAACCATTAATATTTCTTTGCTCATCATAACTGGGTCACCTTACTCAAATATTGCAGCAGATCTAAAGGCTCTTGCTGCTGAGCAGTATTCATCGAAATACTACGCTCGCCTTATCAATATCGCTATGGTCTAAATCGTACACAGTCCCGTCGACATCGATGCGAATCGCACTTCCATCAATTTTAGTAATACGCCCTTTAAATTTCCGACGTCCATCTATAGGACTTCGCATTTTGATATCCACTTCACTGTCAGCGAACTCTTCAAACTGTGACATTTTAAACAGCGGTCTATCTAATCCTGGAGATGACACCTCTAACGTATATTCACCACTAATAGGGTCTTCTACATCTAAAATTGCACTGACCTGACGACTGACTTTTTCACAATCATCGACGGTGATACCTTCACCGCTTTCGATGTAGATTCGCAGCATAGTAAATTTACCCTGCTGAAGAAGGTCTACTCCCCAAAGATCTAGGCCCAAGGCCTCAACCGTCGGTTCGATTAGGTCTGCTACTTTTTGCGCACCACTATTCAATTTAATTCGCTACAGATTGCCAACCTGCACTCCAGATTTAAATGTCTAGATACAAAAAATGGGCCGAAGGCCCACTCTCAAATGCTTCTGTTCGAGAGCCATAAACTCAAGTGAAGCGATATTTCAACTACTAAAACATTGATGAGTTAGCAAGGTCTACACCTTGGATTCTCATCGGCTACCCCGTGATGCTTCAACGGTCGGTCCGTTTTGAAAATCGAGCCCGAACCGCGGGCCGCCTAAAACTAAACAACTTAAAATGGTAGCGGGGGCAGGATTTGAACCTACGACCTTCGGGTTATGAGCCCGACGAGCTGCCAGACTGCTCCACCCCGCATCAACTCTTCTTTAGCACCTTGATTTGATTAAACTTATTGCCGCTTTCGCGTCCCTAAGTTCTCTCTTTCAAGGGGGACGCATTATACGGAGCACAGAGGACTAAGGTCAAGGGTTGGTGTGGGTTTCGCTTGAATGAATTCAAAACCCTTAAAAAAAGGGGCCTGTGTTTGCGCACAGGCCCACATAATTGGTGCCGAAGGCCGGACTTGAACCGGCACGACCAAAGGTCACTACCCCCTCAAGGTAGCGTGTCTACCAATTTCACCACTTCGGCATAAACTTCTAGTTATCCACGCCCGGAAGGCTTGGAACATCTTGATTGTCGCCCGATACCGGCGCGACTTCCAACTGAGGAACATCTGACGCAGGAGCTGAAGGGAGCTCTTGCAGCAAATCTTGATTAATAATCGGAATGCCGTCTGGAGAGGCAAAACCTGCGTTACTTTTCGCAAATATGGCCAATGACAAGCTAGTAGCAAAGAAGATTGCTGCTGCGACCGTAGTAGCACGCACCAAAAAGTTTCCTCCGCCGGAGGCTCCAAAGACCGTCTGAGAAGACCCAGACCCAAAAGAGGCACCTGCGTCTGCGCCTTTACCCTGCTGGAGCAACACCAAACCGATAATCGCCACAGCGACTATTACATGAACAACAACTATTACCGTTTCCATTACTTAGAATCCGCACTTTTACAAATAACTATAAACTCTTCGGCGCTTAAAGAAGCACCACCCACCAGACCGCCGTCAATGTCGGCCTGGCCAAACAACTCTGCGGCGTTACTACTTTTAACACTGCCGCCGTAAATAATTCTTAAATTCTTAGCTACACCAACATCTCGCGCCGCTACATGCTGACGAATCAGCTCATGAACAGCCTGAGCCTGAGCGGGCGTAGCGGTCATCCCCGTGCCAATAGCCCAAATGGGCTCATATGCTATCACCGCGTTGACAAATGCCTGAACCCCAACTTTGTCTAAAACAGCCTCAACCTGAGCCAGTATGACTTGCTCGGTGGATTCTTGCTCGCGCTGATCCAAAGATTCTCCAACACAAAGCACGGGGGTTAACCCTGCCTTTTGCAACGAGGCAAATTTCTCTGCCACCTGCGTATCGTCTTCCAAAAACAACTCGCGCCGCTCAGAATGCCCGACTAAACAATAGCTTACACCATATTCGGGCAGCATTTCAGCAGCCACCTCACCGGTGAACGCACCACTGGTATGAGCATTGGCGTTTTGCGCGCCTAGCTTAATCTGACTACCAATCAATGTCTCCGACGCCGCTGCCAAATGCAGTGTGGTTGGGCAAACACCCACCTCTACATTGCCTGCCTCATCAAGGCCAACTTTCAAGCTGCCCAACAATTCCTGAACCAGCAGATTGGAGCCATGCATTTTCCAATTACCAATGACCAGTTTGCGGCGCATTGAGATTTGAACCTCGGAATTCCTATTAATAATGTTGATGCCAGATCAAAACGGGCGCCAAGTCTAACCAAGTCTTCAAATCGTTGCAATAAATGGCTAAGCAGAAACTTCATCGGCAACAACTTCTGCCAACCCTTTAGCCAATTTCATAACCGTGTCCTTGTCGTCACCCTCTACCATGACTCTAACCAAAGGCTCCGTGCCTGAAGGTCTCAGCAGGACACGCCCTTTGTCACCTAATTGCGACTCCACCTCTGCTACGGCCGAGTTCACCGCCTTATTGCTAGAGAGGTCAATCTTATTGTCGACCTTCACATTGACCATGGATTGGGGCATCTTGCACATTTGACTTTTGAGCTCAGCTAATGGCTGATCGCTATGAGAGATCGCGGCAAGGGCTTGTAAGGCCGAAACGATGCCGTCACCAGTAGTTGTCTTATCAAGGCATATAATATGGCCGGAGGACTCTCCACCTAGGTTCCAGCGGCGCTTAAGCATTTCAGCCATCACGTAGCGGTCACCCACTGCTGTTCGCGCAAACGGCACATCTAGAGCGTCTAACGCTAACTCCAGACCTAGATTGCTCATTGCAGTTCCAACCACCCCGCCAAAATTAATATTTTGGCGACGCCTGTCGCAAGCAATAATATAAAGAATTTCGTCGCCATCAACCACTTCGCCATTGTGATCGACCATCGCCAACCTATCGCCATCGCCATCGAAGGCAATTCCGATATCTGCTTTTTCTGCCAACACCGCTTTCGCCAACTCTTCCGGTGATGTCGACCCACTGTTGGCGTTAATGTTCAAACCATCTGGGGAAGCTCCGATAGCGGTGACCGTCGCGCCGAGTTCTTCAAATACCGAGGGGGCAATGTGGTAGGTCGATCCGTGAGCGCAATCAACAACTATTTTGAGTCCGTTAAATTTCAGCTCTGAGCCAACTGTACTTTTGCAAAATTCAATGTAGCGACCAGCCGCGTCAGTTATGCGCGACGCTTTACCCAGCAATTGCGGCGCGACCGTCGTTAGGTTTTTGCCTAACTGTTCCTCAATGGCATATTCGACGTCATCAGGCAGCTTTGTGCCATCGCCTGCGAAAAGCTTTATTCCGTTATCTTCAAAAGAATTGTGAGATGCGCTTATCACTACACCAGCCTGAGCTCGGAGTGTCCGAGTTAAATAAGCGACCGCTGGTGTTGGCATAGGGCCTGTCAGCTGGATATCAACACCTGCTGCTGTGATACCGGCCTCGAGCGCGGCTTCAAACATGTAGCCGGAGATTCGAGTATCTTTGCCAATTAATATTTTGTTACGAGCACTGGTGTCCTTGGCGAAAACACGCCCCACCGCCCATCCCAGCTTTAACATAAAATCCGGAGTGATAGGCACTGTGCCTACGGCTCCACGAATGCCATCGGTACCGAAATACTGCTTTTGTTTCTTTTGCATCTACCCTACCCGTTATGCATTTCGTAGGGCGCAGTGTACTCTAATTGCATCCATGGTGGCAGCGACATCATGGGTCCTCACAATTTTCGCACCACCCGACAAAGCCACCATGGTTGCCGCGATAGAACCCGGCAAGCGTTGATCCACAGGTCTGTTAGTAACTCCTCCAATCATGGACTTTCTAGAAATACCGACCAGAACGGGCAAACCGAGACTACAGAATCTCGTCAGATGTTTTAGTAATTGGAAGTTATGCTCAACCGATTTACCAAAGCCAAATCCAGGGTCAACGAGCAAGCGAGATCTCTCAATACCGCCGTCAACGCAGGCCTTTACTCTGACTTCAAGAAATTCAAAAACCTCTTCAAGCAGGTTGCTATAGACTGTTTTTTCTTGCATCGAAACAGGCTTTCCCTGCATGTGCATTAGGCAAGCTCCAGCGTTTGTAGCGGCAACTGTGGCAATAGAATTTTCACGGGTCAGCGCACGCACATCATTTACAAGTTCTGCGCCGGCACTTATCGCAGCCCGCATCACCTCTGGGGAACTGGTATCCACCGATATACAGATATCAAAGTTTTTGCGTACCGCCTCGATCACCGGAATAACTCGGTCCAGCTCCTGCGCAACAGAAACCGGACTAGCGCCGGGCCTCGTGGACTCTCCGCCAACGTCAATAAATTGGGCGCCTTCGGCTACCATCGAAGCCACAGTCTGAAGAACTTTGGCAACATCGACATCAAACTGATTCGGTGATTTTATTTTGCTGAATTTCGACCCATCGGAAAATGAATCTGGAGTGACGTTAACAATACCCATGCAAACAGGAGTAGACAGATCAATCTGTCGTACTCCTAGCGTCAATTTTCGCATTGGGCTTATCTTAAAACGTAGCTTGAAAGAAGCGGCTGGGGCCTGCCGCGGACACCGCTTTAGTGTTCGCTTGCAGGACCGCCGATTGGATTAGATTTTTCTTCGGTTGTGGACTGCTTTTCAGCAGATCCACTGCTTGAGTCAGAACCACTATTATTGGAATCTGACCAGCTCGCTGGAGGTCTTGGCTTTCGGCCTTCCATAATGTCGTTAATCTGCGCCTGATCGATAGTCTCATATTCCATCAACGCATCTTTCATAAGATCTAAAAGATGCCTGTTATCTGTCAAGATCTTTGTTGCTCGCTCGTAACAACCATCGATAATCTTTCGAACTTCGCGGTCAATTGCTACCGCTGTGTCCCCTGAAACCGACTTAGCTTGAGAAGCAGCGGAGCGTCCCAGAAACACTTCACCCTCATCTTCGGAGTAAAGCAAAGGACCTAGCTCATCAGACAGTCCCCATTTAGTCACCATATTGCGAGCCATTTCGGTAGCACGCTGAATGTCATTTGACGCCCCGGTGGTAACACCGTCTTTGCCGAGAGTTAGCTCCTCTGCGATCCGACCGCCATAAAGGCTGCAAATTTGAGACAGAATACTTTGACGACTCAGGCTATAACGATCTTCTTCCGGTAAGAACATAGTCACGCCAAGGGCGCGCCCGCGAGGAATAATACTGACTTTATAAACCGGATCATGATCAGGTACTAAACGCCCAACAACGGCATGCCCAGATTCATGGTAGGCGGTATTCAATCGTTCTTTTTCAGACATCACCATGGACTTGCGCTCGGCCCCCATCATGATTTTGTCTTTGGCCTTCTCGAATTCTTCCATCGTTACCAGACGCTTACCGGATCTGGCTGAAAACAACGCAGCTTCGTTAACAAGGTTTGCCAAATCAGCACCAGAGAACCCAGGGGTACCGCGAGCGATAAGACTTGCCTTAACGTTGTCATCGATTGGAACTTTACGCATATGCACTTTTAATATCTGTTCCCGCCCACGGATGTCAGGCAGGCCCACAACCACTTGGCGGTCGAAACGGCCAGGTCTTAGCAAAGCTGGGTCTAACACGTCAGGTCGGTTGGTGGCAGCAACAACAATAACGCCGTCATTTACCTCAAAACCGTCCATCTCAACGAGCAGTTGGTTTAGGGTTTGCTCTCTTTCATCGTTTCCACCACCGACACCAGCACCACGATGCCTGCCGACTGCGTCAATCTCATCGATAAAGATAATGCATGGAGCCTGCTTTTTAGCCTGCTCAAACATGTCACGTACTCGAGACGCACCAACACCCACAAACATTTCAACGAAATCAGAACCGGAAATTGAGAAGAAAGGCACTTTTGCCTCACCTGCTATAGCCTTAGCAAGGAGTGTCTTACCTGTTCCCGGCTGCCCTACCATTAAAATTCCGCGCGGTATTTTACCACCCAAGCGCTGGAATTTATCTGGCTCGCGTAAGAATTCTACAAGCTCCTGTACGTCTTCTTTCGCTTCGTCTACACCTGCAACATCTGCAAATGTGATCTTAATTTGGTCTTCCCCTAGCAGCTTGGCTTTGCTCTTGCCGAAAGACATAGGCCCGCCTTTTCCGCCGGCACCGCCACCCTGCATTTGCCGCATGAAGAAAAAGAATAAGGCAATTATGATAAGAATTGGGAAGCTTGCGACCAACAGCTGTGTCCATATACTCTGCTGTTCTGGCTCTTTCGCAATAACGTCAACGTCGTTTTCAAACAAATCACTAAGCAGCCGATCATCCCCAATAAGAGGCATGACTGTCCGGAATCTCGTGTTGTCTGAGCGCACCCCTACAATATCAATACCAGCGAGCTCGACTCTCTCCACTCGCCCAGCCCTAACCTCTTTGACGAAGGTTGAGTAATTAATACTGTCATCGGTTGTCTCTTGGTTTATGTTGCTGAAAACAGTCAGCAAAACACCGGCGATGATCATCCATAAAACTAAATTTTTTGCCATATCATTCAAGGGTTTATCCCCCAGGTAACTAAATTCTTGTCTTGTCAGACGGAAAGCCACAACTGTGTGACTCTGTGTATTGGGTGCCCGACACTTAATACGTTAGTCTTTCCGCAACAGATCGGGTTAAACAGAGATAAATTACATTCTACTTCGATGGCTTAAGATTTCACAACAAATCTATCGAGACCCTTAAAGTCTGCGGCAAGCAAATAAATCTCTCGTGACCGCGCCCGGGAAGCGTTCGGCTTTCGGACTTTAATGTTCCCAAAGCTCTCGCGCATATCACGCTGGTAGCTTTCAAAACCTTCACCTTGAAATATCTTTACTAAAAAGGATCCCCCAGGCCTAAGTGTCGTTCTTGCTAGATCCAAAGCCAGTTCAGCTAAGTACATTACTTGAGGTTGATCTATATCCCTCATACCAGACATATTGGGTGCCATGTCGGAGATTACAAGGTCTGCTGTTGCACCGTCCAGTAATCCGAGCAATTCATTGACAACTTCTTGCTCGGTGAAATCACCTTGCAGGAATTCAACCCCTGCCAAACCATCCATCGCCAATATATCGGTTGCGACAACGCGGCCCTTATGGCCCACGAGCTTAGCGGCCACTTGTGACCATCCCCCGGGCGCCGAGCCAAGGTCGACGATAGTCATACCGGGCCTTATCAGCTTATCCTTGTCATTGATCTCCAACAATTTATAGCTAGCACGGGATCTATAGCCGTCTTCCTGACTACGTTTCACGTAGCTGTCATCAAAATGTTCTTGCAACCAAGACTTACTACTTTTAGATCTAGCCATTAAATTTGCATCCTGCAGGTACTGTAAACTGCGCGTCAACGATATAACATTTTCCAGACTTTGGTTTTGTTGCTAGAATCCATGATCAACTTCGCTTTGCGGCACCGCCACTATGATTATAACGAACACCGACAAAAAGAAATTTCGAGCCATTGGACACAAGCTCAAGCCAATCGTCATGATTGCACAAAAAGGACTTTCCGAAAATATAGGCGCAGAACTTAACCGTGCTTTAGAAGCCCATGAGCTGATCAAAATAAAGATAGCTGCTGGTGAACGCGATGAGAAAAAAACTCTAACCACCGAAATCTGTAAAGAATTTAAAGCTGAATGTATTCAGAGTGTTGGGAACATTGTATTGCTTTACAGAGCATCAAAAAGACAGGATCCGAAGCTCTCTAACTTAAAACGCCGCCTCGTCTAAGGCGTTTCGCTTTAGGTCCGGAGAGCTGACGGGCTAAATGTGCTCGACTAGCTCAATTTCGAATTCAATGTCGCCGGCAGGCGCTTTTACTACCACTTCGTCGCCTTCGAACTTTCCCATCAATGCGCGAGATATCGGCGAACTGACAGAAATTTTGCCTGATCGCACGTCGGCTTCATCATCTCCGACAATACGGTATTTTACCTTAGCATCCGTCTCTAAGTTGAGCAGAGTCACGGTCGTGCCGAAAATCACCCGGCCAGACGGCTCTATTTTGGTCACATCGATCACCTGCGAGTCCGCAAGCTTACTCTCAATATCAGCGATACGTCCCTCACAGAAGCTTTGCTGCTCTCTTGCCGCATGATATTCAGCGTTTTCCTTCAGGTCGCCATGCTCCCTAGCCTGGGCGATTGCGGCTATAATTCTGGGCCTGGTTGTACTTTTAAGCTCATTGAGCTCAACGCGGAGGTTATCCGCGCCGTCTACAGTCATCGGTACTTTTCGCATAATTAATTCTTAGGTTTAATGGCTAGGCAAATCGGCCGGCTATTTAAGACCAGCATGCAATTCTTGCAGGGTGTAAACACTCATATTTGTCCCGAACTCTAAGGCTTCACAAACAGCAAGAGCTCCGGCTATTGTTGTTGTACAGAATACGCTGTGCTTGAGCGCAGTTCTGCGAATTGTCGAGGAGTCCGCAATTGCTTGCTTACCCTCAGTAGTATTGAAAACCACTTGAATCTGATCGTTTTTTAACATATCGACAATATGAGGTCTACCTTCGTTCACTTTGTTGACGTATTCAACCTCCAGACCCGCCTCTTCAATCACTTTAGCTGTACCCGATGTCGCTACCAGAGCATAGCCCAGTGCAAGGATTTTTCTGGCCACCTCAACAACGTGGGGCTTATCTGGGTCACGAACACTAATAAACGCTTTACCTGGGCCTGCGATCGCGTCCCCCGCCCCCATTTGTGCTTTTGCGTAAGCTTCAGGGAATGTCTTACCAACACCCATCACCTCTCCGGTTGACTTCATTTCCGGCCCAAGAATTGGATCGACTGCTGGAAATTTATTGAATGGAAAGACAGCTTCTTTAACCGCAAACGTTGTGGGTATAATTTCTTTGGTAAAGCCCTGATCTTTCAGCGACACGCCCGTCATGCAGCGAGCCGCTATTTTAGCTAGAGATACGCCGATACATTTGGAGACAAAAGGCACTGTGCGGGATGCCCGAGGATTCACCTCGATAATATAAATTTCACCGTCTTGATAAGCAAGCTGAGTGTTCATTAAACCTATTACTCCTAGCTCTAATGCCAGGCTCGCTACTTGCTCTCGGATTTTATCTTGTACATCCATAGGAAGATTATAGGGAGGTAACGAGCATGCCGAATCGCCCGAGTGTATTCCCGCCTGCTCTATATGCTGCATAATCGCACCGACCACCACTTGTCTGCCATCGCAAACTAGGTCGACGTCGATCTCGATAGCTGAGCTCAAAAAATAGTCTAGCAACACCGGGCTTTCGTTAGATACCATTACCGCTTCGTGCATGTAGCGCTTGAGCTCGGCTTGGTTGTACACAATTTCCATCGCCCTGCCGCCCAGCACATAAGATGGACGAACGACTAAAGGGTAGGAAATTTTCTCTGCCTCAATCAAACTCTCTTCGACGCTACGCACAGTTTTATTCGGCGGCTGCTTAAGCTCTAGTTTTTGAATAAGCTGTTGAAAACGTTCTCTATCTTCTGCCCGGTCAATGGCATCTGGCGACGTGCCAATAACAGGCACGCCCGCCTCTTCTAATCTTTTAACTAGGTTCAGCGGTGTTTGGCCGCCAAACTGGACAATGACACCCACTGGATTTTCTAATCTAACAATCTCAGTAACGTCTTCAAACGTAAGAGACTCGAAAAACAGCCGGTCAGAAATGTTGTAATCCGTAGATACCGTTTCAGGATTGCAATTCACCATAATAGTTTCATAGCCATCTTCACGCATTGCCAGCGCAGCATGAACACAGCAATAGTCAAACTCGATGCCTTGCCCGATACGATTAGGGCCACCGCCAAGCACAACGATTTTTTTGTTATCAGTGGGAAATGCCTCGCACTCTTCCTCGTAAGTGGAATACATATAGGCGGTAGTTGATGCAAACTCTGCAGCGCAGGTATCAACCCTTTTGTAAACCGGGCGAACGTCTAGCTCATACCTTAGCGCCTGCACCTCAGATTCCGTCACTTCCAGTAGCTGCGACAAACGTTGATCGGAAAAGCCTTTACGCTTCAATTGAAACATGGCGGACTTGTCCAACTGGGATAGCTTGGTTCCTGCTAAATTCATTTCAATTTTTATCAGATCCTCAACTTGAACCAAATACCACGGATCGATTCCGGAAAGCTCATAGATCATATCTATGGACCAGCCCAGCCGGAAGGCGTCTCCCAAATACCAAATTCGCTGAGCACCAGGCTCGGAGAGCTCACGTATCAAAATCTCTTTCGCATTACTTATATTGCTATCAAGAATAGGATCAAAGCCACACATGCCGACCTCAAGACCACGCAAAGCTTTTTGCAAAGACTCTTGAAAAGTTCGACCAATAGCCATTACCTCACCAACTGACTTCATCTGGGTGGTTAAGCGATCATCGGCATCGCCGAATTTCTCGAAGGTAAAACGCGGTATTTTTGTAACCACATAGTCTATCGAGGGCTCAAAGGATGCTGGAGTTACGCCTCCGGTGATTTCATTGCGAAGTTCATCAAGGGTGTAGCCAATAGCTAGCTTTGCGGCAACTCTAGCTATCGGAAAACCAGTGGCTTTTGAGGCTAAAGCTGATGAGCGGGAGACTCGGGGGTTCATCTCGATGACAACCATTCTTCCGTCTTTTGGATTGATGCCAAACTGAACATTTGAACCACCAGTTTCAACCCCAATTTCTCTAAGGATGTTGATGGAGGCATTTCGAAGAATTTGGTATTCCTTGTCGGTCAAGGTCTGTGCCGGCGCCACTGTAATGGAGTCACCGGTATGCACGCCCATGGCATCAAAGTTTTCAATCGAGCAGACAATAATGCAATTGTCATTTTTGTCTCGAACTACTTCAAGCTCGTACTCCTTCCATCCAATCAAAGACTCATCAATCAACAACTCATTAGTCGGTGAAAGCTCTAGCCCACGTTCACAGATTTCTTCAAATTCTTCTTTGTTGTAAGCGATTCCGCCGCCAGACCCACCCATGGTGAAGGAAGGCCTAATAATGCAGGGAAAACCAATTTCTTTAACGGCCTGTTTCGCTTGTTCCATATTGCGAGCCATAACATGTCTAGGGGTCTCCAAACCGATGGCTACCATCGCTTTGTCGAACAACTCCCTGTCCTCGGCTTTGTCGATCGCCTCACTGCTGGCCCCAATCAGCTCAACCCCGTATCTCTCGAGCACCCCGAAGCGTTTTAGATCAAGGGCGCAGTTCAGCGCTGTTTGCCCGCCCATGGTGGATATCACCGCATCAGGCCTTTCTCTCTCAATGATTTTCTCAACCATTTGCCATTTCACCGGTTCGATGTAGGTGGCATCAGCCATAGAGGGGTCGGTCATAATTGTGGCCGGATTCGAATTCACAAGAATGACGCGGTAGCCTTCCTCTTTGAGGGCATGGCAGGCCTGCGCACCCGAGTAATCAAACTCACAAGCTTGACCAATTACTATTGGGCCAGCGCCCAGAATAAGTATACTTTTTATGTCGGTTCGTTTTGGCATGATTTAGGCTGTAACGCTCGTTTTAAGTTCAGGTGAAAGTTCAGGTTCAGGATTAAGTGATCCAGCAACCGACCTATGACAATTTAGCCGCTTGCATTAATTCAATAAAATGATCAAACAAAGGAGCAACATCATGAGGCCCAGGACTCGCCTCCGGATGGCCTTGAAAACCAAAAGCTGGCTTGTCTGTTCGCTCAATACCTTGCAGAGAATCATCAAACAACGACTTGTGAGTGGCTTTAAGGTTTCCTGGCAAGGTCGCCTGATCAACCGCAAAACCATGATTCTGACTAGTGATCATGACCTTTTTCGAGGATAGATCTTGCACCGGGTGATTGGCGCCATGGTGGCCTAATTGCATCTTTACGGTTTGGGCTCCACAGGCAATGGCTAGCAGCTGACAACCTAAGCAAATCCCAAACAGAGGAATGCTTTGATCAAGAAACTCCTTGATCGCTGCAACCGCGTAGTCACAGGGCTCTGGATCTCCCGGGCCGTTGGAGAGAAAAATCCCATCAGGGTTCATCGCTAAGACTTCAGCGGCTGAGGTTTCGGCAGGCACAACAGTCACCTTGCATCCTCGCGCCGCCAACATCCGCAAAATGTTGCGCTTCACGCCAAAATCATAAGCAACCACATTGTACTCAGCGCCTCGGACTGACCCATAACCCCCTATTAAATCCCATACTCCGGAATCCCAGCCGTAGCTTTCTTTAGTACTCACGACTTTAGCTAAGTCCATCCCTTTCAAGCCGGTAAAATCCTTGGCAAGCTTACCAGCATCTCCAGCTGCGCTATCTGAAAGTGCAGAGCTCGCAATTATGCAGCCGTTAAGAGGGCCTTTTTCTCTCAAAATCCGGGTTAACCGCCGGGTATCTATTTCCGCGATAGCAACGACGTTCCGCGACTTTAGGAACTCGCTAAGACTTTGTTCGCTGCGCCAGTTACTCGCAAGCAATGGTAAATCTCTAATGACCAACCCTGACGCCCATACGTGATCAGACTCATTGTCTTCCTCGTTTGTGCCGGTGTTTCCTATATGAGGATAGGTTAAGGTGATTATTTGTTTTGCGTAAGAGGGGTCCGTCAAAATTTCTTGATAACCGGTCATTGAGGTATTAAACACCACCTCTCCCGCAGAGCTTCCCTCTACCCCTATTGCATTTCCGTGAAAGACACTTCCGTCTTCCAATACCAGCACCGCTGTTCCAGC
>CAJWGN010000058.1 GCA_913031035.1 uncultured Gammaproteobacteria bacterium | reverse complement strand
AATGATTCCCCTGCCGGTTTAGCGGCTTGGATTGTAGAAAAATTCCATGGCTGGACCGATCTTACCCAAGGCGCGGATGGCGATCTTAACGACCGGCTGAGCATGGATGAAATACTCACAAATATTTCAATCTACTGGCACACCCAGACAATAACTTCGTCCACTCGCATCTACTATGAAAACCAACGGGCGCCACGCCTAAAGGAAATGGGCTACATTGCCGTACCTACTGGCGTGGCTATTTTTCCCGCTGACATCTACATAACACCGAAGAGCTGGGCCGAGGCATCGTATGACATTCGGCACTGGACCGTCATGCCAAGAGGTGGTCACTTTGCTGCACTAGAAGAACCTGAGCTCTACTTAGAAGATTTACAGAAGTTCTTTCGCTTGTTTCGCTAAGCCTTAGTCTCTAAAATTGGCACGCAAGAGCACAATAAAACAGCAAAATCATAAACTTAAAGCGCAAAATAATATGACTGAACTAACTAGCAGCAGCAGCAACATGACAGGCTTTCTTGGGTGGATAGAGAGGTCAGGCAACAAATTACCTGACCCCGTGTTTATCTTTATTTACTGCATATTGGCAGTGGTTGTTATCAGTGTGATTTGCGCGCTGGCAGGAGTTTCGGCCCTTCATCCCACCCAAGTAGATGCAGCTGGAAATGCTATTGTCGTGTCTGCTGAAAGCTTACTATCCGGTAGCAATATTCAAAGGCTATTAGTAGACATGCCGGGGACATTTACCGGCTTTCATCCCTTAGGCTATGTTCTAGTTGTCATGCTAGGCGCTGGCGTTGCCGAGCGCTCTGGTTTTTTTGGAACCGCCATGAGTGGCGCAATGTCTAAAGCGCCTATATTTCTGCTAACCCCCGCCGTTGCGCTGATTGGCATGATTGGCAATCTCGCGACAGACGCCGCTTATGTGGTGTTAATTCCGCTAGCAGGTGTTGCCTTTGCTGCTGCCGGCCGCCATCCGATTGCCGGCATCGCCACAGCCTTTGCTGGCGTTTCTGGAGGGTTTTCAGCGAATTTGCTGCCTGGACAGCTCGACGCCTTATTGTTCGGAATCACAGAAGCCGCTGCCGAAACGATTCAGCCTACGTGGGATGCAAATATAGCCGGCAATGCCTACTTTATAATCGGCATGACTTTTGTGTTTCTACCCGTCATTTGGTTTGTCACCGATAAGATAATCGAACCAAAACTTGCCCCTATTAATACGGATGATCTTGAAAGCAGCACCGCTGGTGTTATTAAAGACGGTAATGCGGCCTTAACCGCTAACGAAATCGCGGGTCTCAAGCGTGCAGGTTTAGCAGCTTTAGCTATCATTGCCGTCTTCGTCTTTCTGACTGTCGGCCCGGGAACACCGCTTGTAGATGAAAGCGCTATTCCTCAAGCTCGTTACAATCCGTTGTATCGCTCCTTGGTAGCCGGGTTCTTCATTTTCTTTTTAGCCGCCGGCTGGGCATATGGATCAGCAACAGGTACGGTAACCGGGCACCGGGACATCGTGAAAATGATGAGCGGCGCAATGGCGGATCTCTCCTATTATTTGGTGCTCGCTTTTACAGCCGCGCACTTTGTCGCCATGTTTAACTGGTCAAACCTTGGTCTGATTTTCGCCATCAAAGGCGCAGCAGTCCTAGAAAGCTCTAGCCTGCCCGATGCCGCTCTGCTCAGCCTGATCATTGTGTTCGGCTCTATCATTAACCTTTTCATTGGCTCAGCTAGTGCAAAATGGGCTCTGCTAGCTCCGGTACTTGTTCCCATGCTAATGCTGGTTGGTATCAGTCCTGAAATGAGTACAGCAGCTTATCGAGTCGGCGATGGCGCTACCAACATCATCACCCCGCTGATGCCTTACTTCCCGCTGATACTTATTTTTTGCCAGCGCTGGCAAAAACAGTTCGGACTCGGCAGCTTAGCGGCGACCATGCTGCCCTATTCTATGCTTATGCTTGGGTCAGGGATTTTGATGACTGTAATCTGGGTAGTGCTTGGCATACCACTGGGACCAAACGCATCAGTAGGTTTCTCACTCTAAATAACCCAGCCTGCAGTCATTCGCGAAATAGTGGCCACCTTGAAGTTATTTTGGGTGGCCCCCTCATTAACAAATTCCAATTTTTTTAAGTGGTAAACAAAGGTTTTAACTATGGCGTCGAATTTAAAAATCGGAATCCGTCTTGCCCCTTTTGTGGCTATTTTCAGCATTGCAGTTTGTGCATTAACAAATGCGACTGCTCAAGAAATTGATTATCCCGACTCGTTCAATGAGCCGATGGCACTTTTTCCTGACGCGATGGGCGATTTCCATTTTCCCATTTCGTCCGATGTGGCTTTGGCCCAAGAGTATTTTGATCAAGGCTTCCAGCTAATGTATTCCTTTGCCAAAGAAGATGCGGCACGCTCTTTTCAAGCATCGCATATTGCTGACCCAGACTGTGGGATTTGCTTTTGGGGTGAGGCTTGGGCATGGGGTTCCTATCTAAATGGCGCAATGACAACGGCCCAAGCCCCTCGGGCTTATGCTGCAATGGAACAGGCCTTAGCTAGACTTGATATTGCCACATCAAAAGAAACCGATTTAATTAACAGCTTGCAGTTTCGCTACGTAAAAGACTTTGACCCTGAGACTCGCCGAGACCAAGACCAAGCCTATGCCGACGCTATGCGCGACGTGGCGGCGAAACACCCAAACGACTTAAATATCAGCACCCTTTATGGACAGGCTTTGTTTTTGCTAGAGGAACGCCGGGGCTATAGATCTTTGGACGATCCAAATGTGGTTCGACTGCACAATGTCTTGTTAGGGGTTTTAGAAAAAGACATTCGTCACCCTGGGGCCTGCCATTTGCTGGTTCATGCCACAGAATCAACGCCAAAACCTGAAATCGCGGCCCCCTGCGCTCACTACCTCGGCAACTCTATTCCTGGTGCCAGCCATATCAACCACATGCCAAGTCATACTTGGAACGAAATGGGGCTATGGAGCGATGCTGTTCGCTCTAACACTCTTGCTTGGCACTCTGATCAAAAAGCTGCTTTTGGCAAAGGATTCGCTATTTATCCCACCCATAACTTAACCATGCTCTACTATGCCGCCAGTATGGGCGGTCAAAGCTCGGCGTCTATTCAGGCCGCTAAAGATCTCGCCAAACTGAATAAAAATACTGCCATGCATGCCATGTCCCTCATTCGCTTCGGCCGATTTGACGAGTTAGAAGGAATAACCAAAGCCCCTAAAGGCGAAATCAATAAAAGCATGTACGATTTCTCCAAAGCTTATGCCGCGTTAAAACTTGGTGATGTCGATACCGCAAAGCAAATCTTACAAGAGCTTCAAGAACTTACAGGCACTACCCAGGCCAGATTTCGCTTTCATGCGGGCAAAGACATTGTTGGAACATTAACAGGAATTCTTAGAGGGGAGATTGCGCGGACCGGCGGCGATCTTGAAGGGGCAGCCGCGGCCTTTAGAGAAGCTACTGAGTATTATGACAACTTGAATTACGACGAACCAGAACCACTGCCGTTTTCACCACGGCATTGGCTTGGTTCTGTGTATATCGAGCTAGGAGCTTTTGATAGGGCGCTGAGTGAGTATCGCCAAGATTTAAGTGATCACCCCCACAATATTTGGTCTTTGTTTGGCGCTCAAAAAGCATTAGCAGCAACTGGGGAATCTGAACGATTTATTGATAAGGATTTAGCAGAGGCAATGCAATACGCTGATATTTGGCTGCAGGACACTAAGCACTGAAGAGATTAGGAGCGCGGTATTTCTGCGCTCCTAATTCCTTTGAATGCTAGCTTTTGACTTCCATTTCTCTTCCCTTCCTTCATGTGAGTATCCCCCTAGCACGATTCTATTCAGGCAGATAGCTTTAGGCTGGCTAAAGTCTAAAACCTGTTTATGCAGAGTTTCTAGAAGCATTAATATTGCCAAATAAACTGCGGATGATCATTTTCTCGTAAAGCTTAGCCAGCTCTGCCTGAGCCTCTGCTTCAGAATTCTTAGTGTCACCGTCAACAGGCCCCTCCTCTAGAGCATTCACTTTGATTAGAGCGTATTGCTGTATAACTAGTAAAGGGAGAACCACACGTTGACGTAGATCGATACTTTCCCGACTGCTTGGATTATCCCCTAGCAACTCTGTTTGGCCAGACACTTTTAAGATCATTTCTTGGGTGAGCTGAAATTCAGCATAAAGGGTCTTCCAGAATTCACCATAAACAGGATGCTCTGCCATATAAGCGGTAAGCTTGTAATTGGCCTTTCTCATACTTTGCATACTGTTTTCTAGCAGCGCTTTAAAAAACTTAGATTCATTGCACAGCCGCTGCAATTCTGGAAGCAAGCCTTCATCAGCCGCTGATTTGAGAGCGGTTCCCACGCCATAAAATCCCGGAACATTTTGCTTAAGCTGGCCCCAGGCACCAACGAATGGAATTGCCCTGAGATCTTCAAATTTCAATTTAGAGTCGCTACCCCGTTTAGAGGGCCGGCTGCCAATATTCGATTGCCCGTAATAATGCATCGGACTCATCTGCTCTAAATAAGGAAGGAAGAGCGGATCGCCCTTCAGCGCAAGATATTTCTCTAAGGCTTTATCAGCTAGCGTTTGGATTAGCACCCTTTGATGATCCGCTAGCTCTCGCTCTGGACGATCGAAAAGATTGTTTTCGATACCTGCAGCAAGTAACTGATGCAGGTTGTGTTTGGCCGCTGCAGGGGTGCCATAGTAAGAACTGATGGTTTGCCCCTGCACGGTAACTTGTATTTCATTACTTTCGATCTTCTTACCGAGGGCCGCGTAAAACTTATAGGTGTTACCCCCGCCTCGTCCAGGAGGTCCGCCGCGCCCATCAAAAAATGCTACTTCGACATTGGCCGCCCGAGACACCGACGTAATATCTTCTTTGGCTTGATAGATGCCCCAGTTAGCCATGAGATATCCGCCATCTTTAGTGCCATCAGAAAAGCCCAACATAACCGTTTGCTTATTCTTACGCCTTGCCAAGTGCTCAGCATAAAGTGGCAACTCGTAAAGGCGAGTCATATTTGGACCGGACTCAGCTAAATCTGTGACGGTCTCAAAAAGTGGAACTAGATCAACAGAGATCGGGTCATCGCCCCACCCTGAAAGCCTAAATAGGGCAATCATGACCGCCATGTCGTAAGCACCAGAACAGTTGCTAATTATGTAACGATGACAGCCTAGCTCGCCGTTGCTCGCTTGAATAACTTTAATAGATTGCATAGAGCTCAAGGTGTCATTAGCCAGCTCATGGGTAAGCAGGTCGATATTTACATCACCCTTAACTGACAGCAAAATATCTATACGAGCAGCTTCGCTCAGCTCACGCCAACCATCAGGAAACAGTATTGGGTGAGTTTTATCGATATCGAGCAGTATCTTGCTAAGCTGCCGCGCATCTTGGCGGATGTCTAAACTCGCAAAATGGAAGCCAAAGGCAGCAATCTTTCGTTTAAAAGAGGCAATCTTCTCCACATACAATCCTTGATAACGCTCTTCAACAATCGTTTCTATCGCGGAAAGAGAATCTAACAACTCGCCAACATCGGTGAAGCTTAAAGAGCCGTCCTCAGTCAACTCTTTGTAAAACCGCTTTTCAATTAGATCTAATGATTCCTGCACTCCACTGAAGCTCAATCGCCGTTTAAGATGCCTAACATCGTTGTAATAGCATTCGATAATCAACTCTCTGAGCTTACGAGCAACTTCCTCTGTTGTTTGGAAAGTAACAAAAGGATTGCCATCTCTGTCTCCACCGGGCCAAAAACCTATACTCATTAGCTGATCATTAAAGCTTTCTTCTATTCCTACCTGCTCTGCTATTTCGTCGAGGATATTGCCAATGGTTGGATAAAAAATATTGCTGAGATACCACGTTAGCTGCACAGCCTCATCTTTGGGCGAGGGCTTTTTTTTGTTGAAAAAGGGCGTATTGCCAAGTTGCTGTAGCAAAGTTCTAGCGTCACTAATATTGTTATCAGTAACCGCGTCTTGTAAATCATTAATAATTGCTAGCACAGAACCTGGATAAAACTGTGTGGGGTGGGCGGTGAGAATTACCCGAGCCGAAAACGATTTCATCACCTCGCGCATTGATCCCATCTGAGAGTCCGACGAAACCCGCTCGATTAGCTTGCGCAGCTGATCTCGCTTTTCGGTCTGATGAATCTGATCATAGGCCGCATCTTCTAAAGCATCTACCAAAACGATCTGGCGCTCTATGTACTGAATGACTTTAAACAGAAACTGGACTTGCTCGTGCTCACCAAAACTAGGTCTGTGTAAGGCAAAGAATCCCTCAATGATCTCAGTAGGATTGAACCCTTTATCCAAGCCTTTAGTACTAGCCTCTTCTAATAAAGGTATGAATAGACCTGTTTGCTCTATGGCATCAAGCGGCAATGTTAAGAACAAGCCGTTATAAAGCTGATACTTCAGTTCAACTAAGTTTTCATAAGCTTCGATGATCTTTTCGGGCATTGTTGATTCTCTTGTTAGTTCTAAAACAGTTCACAGGTT
Source organism: uncultured Gammaproteobacteria bacterium (assembly GCA_913031035.1). Taxonomy (GTDB): domain Bacteria; phylum Pseudomonadota; class Gammaproteobacteria; order Pseudomonadales; family Pseudohongiellaceae; genus UBA9145. Next base: position 13,757 of record CAJWGN010000058.1, on the reverse strand, counting down.
AGTTTTCTGGGCAGACCTCGGCGCTTCTCACGATAGATCCAAGGTCGCTCGCAAGGCAGATCTCGAGGTAGTTATAGAGGCGGTTCTAAGATAAATTTTCCAACATGACGCCACAAAATGTCAGCACAGCAAACTACAGTATACTCAATAAAGTGAACAACAACGCAATCAGTCCTTCCCGAATTGATTGGGCTTTGTTTAAATGCAGACGGTGGGCCACCGCCTAACGATTGTCAGACACAATACTGGATACCTAATGATAAATACGACTTTCCACAAGACCCCTGCTCAATCATCTGTTTGCAGCTTGCTGGCATTTTGTACATTAGCCCTACTGAGCTCTAGCAGTTTTGCGGCGGAGAACAATCTGGCTGACGGTGCCGTCAACCCATGGTTTTGGAATCTAGTAATAGCCTCTATTGTAATTTCCGCAACTCTTGCAAGTGCCGCACTGTGTGTTGCGGCTTTTAGAAACTGGCCGCAAAAAGGATGGCGCTGGGGCGCTTTGGCTCCCATCGGTATACTTGCCCTGATGGTGGTGATAATTGCGCTAGCCAGATCTAGTGACAATAATACTCACGAGCTATGGCCATTGGAGATATTTGCCTGGGCAATGCTCAACATGATTTACATGGTGGGGCTAATGACGACGAAACGAATATTTGAAAAAGCGGACGCTCAGGGCGCCGCGCCATAGCCCACAAGGCCAGGCTTCTAATGAGGATTTTAAATTCGGTTTACGTTTCTGTTTGAGCTTCTTGCCAAGCTTCAAATCCGCCGTCCAAACTATAGGAGCTAGCAAAGCCTTGTTCCGCAAAGTAAGCAGCAGCACCTTGACTCATATTGCCGTGATAGCAGCAGACTATTAGCGGCTGCCCCATATCAGCCTCAGCCAAAAATTCCTCAACGTTGCTATTTTGAACATGACGAGCGTGGTTGATATGGCCTTGGCCATAGGCCACCTCATCGCGCACATCGATCACCTGTGTCGCCGGCTGCGTCTTCAACAATTCCTGTGCTTCGGCGACACTGATTCGGGTGAAATTCATACTGTCTATTCCTTATGAGGTTGCCTACGTTATGGTGCCATGAAATATTAGATTTATAGGATTTTACACGGCTTAAGCTTTAAGTACAGGAGGTCTGGCTGTCTAAACCTCACCAACTATGCTGTCCAAATAGGATTAAACTATGCTGTCTAAATTGACTTAAATTATGCTCAGAGATTAGACTGTATAGCGTTGCAGCTGGCTTTATCAAACAGTCTAACTATACTGCATAATAATCTTTTGAGTATACTGGGCGCAATCATGTTGAACAGCAAACAAATAATAGAGATGGCAGGCATATCAAGAGCCACGTTAAACAACTACGTTGCCCTAGGGATATTGCCTAATCCAGTGGTTAAAACCTCTCCTGACGATGCCGGTCGCGCAACTCGACTCGGTTACTTCGCAGATGCTGCGGTACAGACTATTCAACGGGTAAAAGACTTGAAAAAAGAAGGGCTTTCGATGGCTGATATAGCCACCCACCTTGGAAGCAATAAATCGACACAAGCCGACATCCCTTCTAATTCAAGGCATATGCCTAACTTCTCCGAAGGCTCATTGAATAAACTCTCATTTGATAACTCTATCGACAGCCTACCCGGCCCCGCGTACATGGTTAACAACAACTTTGAACTGATTTGGTGGAATGAGAGTGCCACCGAGACCTTCTTTAGTAAAATCGATGATATTCCTAGGGATTTAGAATCCCGCAACCTATTTAAACTAGTATTTGATTCTCAGGTTGCCGGTTCACAGGGTAACTTATTAGACCTGCTTAAGCCGCACGTGGCGGCGGGCAAGAAGCGTCTAAGCCAACAAGCATTAATCAAAATCTACTCTGCTCTTGATCCTGAACAGCTCAGCACATTGAAATCCGTTTATGAAACAGTAAAACCCAACGGCAAAGAGCCTGTGATCCACTACCCCTATATCCTGCCGGGCTCAGGTACCCAAGTGCAGTACTGTGATCTATATGTTTGCTTCTACAGAGAAGGGGTTCTGTTTACTTACAGCCCAATACAGCTAGAAGATGACTTTTTGCTTGAGTTTTTAAGCAAGCGCAATTACGTAATCAATGAACTGCTCAAGAACCGCAAGCCCTACCTGACCAATGTGGCTGTGATGGTGGCTGACGTGCAAAATTCCACGCGTATTTGTTCTGAGCTTCCAGCAGAAGAGTACTTTGAGCTAATTAACGACATTTGGCAGCAAAGTGAGCCAATTTATTGCAAGTATTACGGAACTTATGGAAAGCACGTTGGCGATGGCATGGTCTACTACTTCTTTCCTCAGCCAGATTGCGATTACAAACTGAACGCCATTCAGTGCTCGTTAGAGCTAAAAGAAATGATGAAAAACATCACCCAAAAGTGGCAGAGCCGGAAAGGCTGGTTTAGTGATATCTACTTGAATATTGGCATCAACGAAGGACAAGAGTGGTTTGGCAGCTATCATGCCGGCGGCCACGTGGAGTATACAGTGCTAGGACAAACCATAAACCACGCTGAACGAATCAGTGATTTTGCTCGCAATGGCTCGGTATGGGCCACTAAAGCTATGCTCAACCAAATCCCCGCCGCGGATCGTAAAAAGGTAAGCTTCGGCATTACGCGAACTACCTCTAGCAACGAATCAGTTTTTATCACTGATACTTATGCCTGCATCGAAAATCTGCTGACTGAAGAGGAGTTAAAAAGCAGTAAATTCAAAGATATAAAAATGCTACCTTTAACTGAAGTGAGATCAATTCAACCATGATGTAAACTCTAAATAAATACCCTTAAGTAACTGTATTTAATGATTTAAATATAACTTAAGGGTTTGCCACTTGCAGCTACTCTGACAACCCAGCCCTTAAAGGGCTCACACAACGACCTGCTCTCAAATAGCGCACTCTACAAACCTAAACCCAGCAGAAAAAAGGCAAACGTTGCCACCCCCCCACTAATTAGCGCATAAGGCAGCTGCGTGCGCACATGGTCAATGTGATCAGTCGCCGATGCCATAGAAGACACCACCGTGGTATCGCTAATTGGCGAGGCATGATCCCCAAAAACTGCCCCACTCAAAACCGCTGCCAGAAACATTGATGCCGATAAATCTAACGCCGTGGCTATTTGCATAGCCAAAGGAATCATAATGGCAAAGGTGCCCCAACTCGAGCCTATAGAAAAGGCAATGAAGCTGGAAATAATGAACAGCACAGGCAATAGCAGAAACCCTGGAATCGTATCCTGAGCCAACTGGGCCACATAGACTCCAGTGCCAAGTAAGTTCGCCACGTCACCCAAGGCGAGAGCAAACAGCAAGATCATAGAAACCGGTAGCAAGCCCCCCGCACCTTTCAAGAAAGTTTGCATTAACTCATCAATTTTTGAACGCCCTGCAACCAAGACTAAGGCCCAGGAAGTAAACAGTGCCGCAAGAACCGCCCACAACACCGAGGTAGAGCCCGAGCCATCACTAATCACCCCGCCACCGGTGATATACAGCCCTAACGGCATGGCAAAAACCATAACCGCAATCGGCAAAACCATATAGCGAGCTTTGTCCTGATCATTAGTGTCCGCTTCGCGCGACAGAGCCGCTAGTATTGAAGGGTCTACCATGGGTGAGGCATTAGGCCACAGCACCTCACCAGCCTCGGTGCGGGCCTGCGCCGACTTCATTGGACCAATATCAATGCCCTTCCAGATAACAATAGCAGCCGTAATTAAGACCGCTATCGGATAAAAATTAAACAATATAGAGCCAACGAACACATCGATTGGCTGATCAATGCCAGAGGATGCTAGTAAAGCCACTACCACAGCCCCCCAAGCATTTAGCGGAATAAGAATACAGATAGGCGCCGAGGTTGAATCGATTATGTAAGCTAGCTTCTCTCGAGAGATTTTGTAGCGGTCAAATAATGGTCTTGAGATGGAGCCAGCCACCAACAGCGTAATATTGGATTCAATAAACACGACGACACCAATCAAATACGCTAACCATTGAGCTCGAGCTGGGTTATCTACCCATTTACGCTCTTCTAGGAGACGAATGAAGCCCCTGACCCCACCGGATTTTTCAATAGTCGCGATTAGCCCGCCTATTATCAACGTGAAAATGAGAACGCGAGTATCGCCTGGGTCACTGAAGACGTTAATCACGCCCTCTATCGCTAGGGCCAGACCACTAATCGGATTCACAGATTCCAAAATGCAGAACCCTATCCAAATGCCTATGCTCAGAGAAATAATGACCTGACGGGTGATTATTGCCAAAATAATCGCCAGCAAAGGCGGAATTACTGACATCCAGCTTATTTCATACATACTGCACTCCGCAGGGTATTAGCAATTGACTAAACCGCTGGCTTCTATGAGTTCCTAGTTAACCTGTGTAAACCAATAAAATCAAATACATGCGCAGAATTAATATTGTAAAAAGTAACCCTAGCGCAGTGCTTAGCCGAAACTTAAGCTGACATTTTCATAATGGCTCACCTTCAAACAATCAAAGCAGACCCGATGTCTTTTGCGGAGAGAGTTCGGTGTGCAATGCTTCCCTTGTCCTGTAGACGCTATTCAACGAGTTCTCTAACGATGCAAAGCTTTTAAAGCAGCTGTGCATCTAACTCCTTGCTTGGCGAAGAGTAGCGCCAATCTAAAATTCCCCGCGTTGCTCGTCATTTTTGCCGCAAAAAGTCTATAGCCCCTTCCTTAGCTAGTTTCATCAGCTTATATATGGATGAAATTAATACTATGAAAAGTGGCGTTGTTAAAAGGCATTGCCTTAATCCAAGTGAGAATCTTCTCGAAGTGTTGTCTTTAAATCATCCCCCCGCAAATACAAGCTGACCGGCAAGAAAAACCGGCAGCTATTATCGAGACTACTGCGAAGTCATCGCACAATCTATTTTTTCAGGATACAAGGATATCAAATAGGTCGGGGCTTTGATTGACACCTCGATTTTAGAGGAGCATCGAAAATCTTTTAGCTCCAGCGTAACTTTCTTTTTTTACTGTAGAAAAGCCAAGCACTCGCCCCTCTCTGCCCCCCCCCTTGCGTGGTAAAAATTTAATCAGGGAAACTACCTTGAAACTCTTGCTTGCGCATCCAGTACATCTAACTTGCCGCGCAGCTTATAAAAATATTGCAGGTAGCCTAGCCATCCTTCATAACGGCGGCCATTAACCTATTTCGTAAATGCTATGTTAGGATTCACATTGGATTAAATTATATTATATTACTTAAAGTTACTTTTATTAACATTTATTTAAATAACTAAGAACCTTCAATTATGCCTGTCCGTAATCTCTCAAAAGCTCTTATCGTGCTAGTTTTCGCTACGACAGCGATTGCAGCAAGCGCCATTGAACCAGTTTTTATCGACCACGGTATCTATAACGCCGCTACCGGTGAGTACTTTGATAAACAATCAGAGTTCGTTGGAGGCAGTCCTACGTTTGGCCGGTTTCCGGATGGCGTCGTTAAAATGTCGTACAACCACGCTGGCGCGCCAGCCGATGTTTCAATCGAAGAGTTAGAGGCGGTATTGCGCAAATCCATTGTAACCATTGAAGGCATTGCAGACATCAAATTTGACTACTCAGGTGTCTCTGCTGACCCAGAAGCCGATGCCGCAAATAACATAGTTGTGGTTGCTTGGTTTTCACAAGAAGGCACTACTACATTGGCAACGGCAGGGCCAACGAGCTTTTTTGATCCAGATGCGTTTCTAAAGCTCGGGTACTTTCCTTACGTATCTGGCTCTTTAGATTTCAATTCTACTTATGGTATCCCTAGTGTCTCCACCACTGTTCACGAGATGATACACCTGCTTGGCTTAGCTCATTCAGATAGCCCCGTTTCTATCATGCGGCCCGAAGATAGCCGCTTCAATGAGCCGCAAGCCGACGATATTGCGGCTCTTCAAGCAATGTATGGTCCACCAGACGTACTTACAATTCCTAACTTGGCCATTAATTTAAACCCTACGCCGGCAAGCGGCGGTGTCGTTGTCAGTGCATCAGCAAGCCAGTTTTTACTCGGGGCGGCAAGCGAGCCTGATGGGTTTATAGAAGCGCCCGTGCAAACTATCACAGCCGGCGCTGTCACCGGTTCAATAGTAGGATTGCAACTGTTTCACTCCGGGACAACCTCTGATGGCGCGTTAGCGGTTTATCTTACCGATCCCAACGGTCACACCAATTTGATGACAGGCGAAATTTTAGATTTAGAAAGTGGAAACACCTATATCCCTATTGAAAGCTACGAAATCTTGACAGCAATTACTGGGGATTGGATTGTCACTATTGGCAATGGGGGCAATCAGATCGGAAAGTTCATACTGCCGGTGGACGCGATAGCGGGTCCGGACAATAAAAACCCCGTGGCTACGCTGACCAAAACGAGTATTGGCAACAATCAATTTAATCTTGCCATAACCGCATCTGACCCAGAGGAGGATGCCCTTAAGTTCAGCTGGAACATCCCAGGTGAGGGTGAAATTAACGATGCTGCCGCCACATTAATTGTCACCGCTCAACGTCCGAACCCCGTTATTGCCTTTGCCCAAGTGCAAGACGCTGGCATAAAGCGCTCTAAAGAGGGACCAGAAACCACAGGCTTTGGCGCACTGTTTAGTCGGTACATTGTTCTACCTGCAGAAGAAAACACGCCTACGTTTTACGTTCAAGAAAAAATCCTTCACTTACCTTCTCTCAATGCCGGTGGGCTTGTGTTCTCTGCAAACTTCAAACTCACCGCCTTGCCTGGGGTAGTGTTTAAATTACTTGAATTTGACGTGCTATCTGGCTTTGCTGAGTTAGCGACAGCGTCCGTCAACCTAGAAACCGGCATTCTCAATATGACGCAAGTGATCGTATCCAACAATGGGGCCACTGTGTCCTATCCCAATATTCAGCTGAAATTAGATTCTTCATCGCTGCCTATTAAGTTTGGTCTTTAATCAATAGTTTAAGCATAAAGGCATTAGTAGCAATTCCTAAAGCCGGCCACCAGTGCGGCTTAAAAGCTGGCTTGAACGTTAAACCAGCCTTTTGATAAATTAAGTGATGGTCGTGATTAGCGCAAGGTCCTCAAAATGGTAAGAAGTTAAGAAGTTAAGAGGTTAAGAGGTTAAGAGGTTAAGAGGTTGTAATCACATCGAATCCTATTGCAATAATGCCAAATCCCCTTTAAAAATCAAACCACAGCGCTCAATCAGAGCTGAAATATAACCATCTACCGATCCAATATGATGAAACTACTTCAACTCGGATGCCGAGGTCAGCTGAAATTTAACTGGATCAACGCCGATTAGTGCCAGCTTGATTTTATAGCGTTTTCCCGCCACTAAGAGTAATGGGATATTCAATACGTCCTCTGAAAACTGTGTCAACAGCGGGTAGCTGCTGGCCATTGTCTCTGCAGCCGATACCAAAGTGAAACGCAGTCCAACAGGATCAGCCAGCTTTAATGTCAGCTTATAATAGACATCCCCTACTTTCACGGCAGGCAGCTGCAGAAGTTGCGCGTTGGGATCAAACCAAGAGTGACGATCTGATTCAACTATTGCCTTAATGGCCATGGTGTCCAAAACTGCTAGTCGATTCGCGATAGTCGATTCAATCAAGGCTAAGTTTCTAGTGAAAATTCGATCTGGGTTGTTTCGTAGCCCAAAGTGCAACAAGCAGCTTTCGGCTACATCTTCACGAGTTGGGTTATCCCTTGCGTAAGTGGAAATAAACGCTCCATCAAGGGATTGGGTATTTAACCATTGAGGCGAATTCGCCAACCTTGAATCAAGCGAGGTATGGCAAGCTTCATGATAGATTGTTTCCTCTAGCCATTCCCCGCGGTATCCCGCGGCATCAGTATGAATAAGAATGTCGTTATTACCGCCACCGAAAGCCTGATCGCCGTTGTGAATTCAGGCCGTCTGCACATCTATCCGCAGCAATGCCGGCAGCTGACCAATAGCATGACCGTAGAAATTGGCTTTAACTTCTGCATCACTAACATCGAACTCGGGGTTTAGTTGAATTTCAATGGTGTCGTTATCTGTGTAAAAGGCTTTAAATAGCAGCGCCTTAACGATAATAAAGCCGCCCGCCCCGCTGTTTGCACGCCGATCAAACATCTGGCGGGAACCGACACCGGCGGCTATAACCTGAACAAACGTCGAGGGGTCCGCTGAGGTCAGCACATCTGGATCTACAAAGACAGTTCCACTGAAAGGCGGTTGCCCGAGAGCAGGCACGCTAACCAACAGCAAAAAGTAGCAGTATCGGCTCAATTTCATCATAGGTCTGTTTCCAAAATGGTCCGTGAGATTTCGACAGGGCCGCTGACTCGAGAGTAAAGCTTCTATCCCAGTCAGCCTTTAATTAAGTGGTTAATAGTTTTTTCTCGCCGGCCTCAACCGTTTGCACTATCAGCGTATTGATCGTCATAGGGCCAACACCTCCTGGCACTGGCGTATAAGCCGCAACCCTATCTACCAACGGACCAAGCTCAACATCACCAACACCGCCTGGATGATAGCCCGCGTCGATTACGATGGCGCTGTCTTTAATCCACCCTGCTTTTATGTACTCTGGTCTGCCAACAGTGGCCACCACAATATCCGCGAGCTTAACGAGTTCAGCGAGGTTCTGGGTTTTAGAGTGGCAGATGGTCACTGTGGCGTTGGCATTGAGAAGCATGGCTGCCATGGGCTTGCCAAGAATAGGACTGCGGCCGATAACGACAGCGTGTTTACCAACCACAGAGATCCCGTAAGCTTCAATCAGCCGCATGATGCCTTTAGGCGTCGCACAGCCATAAGCATCCACGCCCATTGCCATACGGCCATAGCCCGAGCACGTCACACCATCAACATCTTTCTCTACATCTATGGCATCGAAGCATCGCCTTTCGTCTACCTGCTCTGGGACAGGATGCTGCAGCAGTATGCCATGAACATTCTCGTCACTGTTGAGCTCCGCTATTTTTTCAAGAAGCGACTCAGTAGTGGTGCTCGCCGGCATTTCTACCTTTACAGATTTCATCCCAATACGCTCGCAGGCATTGCCTTTCATCTTCACGTAGGTAGCTGACGCGGGGTCATCACCAACCAAAATCGTTGCAAGTATGGGAGTTGCACCATTGCTGGCCGCCTTCAATGCAGCAACTCGCGTTGAGAGCTCGGCTTCTGTTTTTTTAGCGAGGGTTTTTCCGTCTAGAACCAGTGCTGACATTTTTTATAACCTTTGTGTTTTATAGTGCGTTGTTTAAAAGCTGCATTATATAAACCGAGCTCTCACCCGCTGGCAGCCCAGGCTTATTCTTAGGCAAATAACGGTAGTGCCGGTTGTGTATTGGTGCTTCTGCAGTGCTATTTATGTCAATTGTATAGGAGAGGCACGGTTTCTAATAGATTGAAATTCCGATTAAACAGTATCCAAGTGCGATCGCCACAGCGGGCTTGGCCTTGGGAATCAATGAAAGCCAATTAACAACCACCAAAATTGTTTAGTCATGCCGGGCAACTCGTGCATTAAGACAGCACCACGACCTGAGCCAGCGGTGAACACAGTATGAGTTATACCGCCGCGTGAGCATTTAAAGTGTTCGATAACGGCGTTATTTTCGGGCTGCCAAGACTCCTCATTGATTTCAATTATCTGCGAATGGATGGTCGGAAAAATATCGTGTTCCCTGGGTCTAAAAGCCAACACCTCATTTAGCCACCGCATTATTAGCTGTATTAGATCTGCACAGAATCATTTCAGTCAGCAAAAATGACGAACACATTTAGGAATTTAGCCCATTTATCAAAGCCAAAATATATAGAATAATCGGTATATATCCTTAATCAAAAGCTGTTTCATTTAATGGATTTATGTTCGGGAAACTGACCGCAAGAACGAGCAACCCACGCACATAGAAATAGTATTAGGAAACAGCGAAGTAACGCAGAGAGCTGTAGCAGCTTATTTAACCTGACTTTCGGATGTATCGTCGCATTAGAACTTTAGCCTGCTCGCTAACCCTACCCTTCGGCACTCTAGGCTACGTCACCTCGCCCTGTTGCATTCTGATTCTTAATATAAAAGCATTAACCTAGAGTTCACACAGAGCTAATGAGATACTGAGGCGCATTAAGATAATAGTGTATATTTCGTACTCAAGTAATATCTAGCTAAAGGAAAATTACTGCATGGCTAAGGCACAAACAAGTAAAAAGAAGGTAACAGTCAAGGAGTCTATGGAGGGCAAGCCCTACCTTGCATTTGAGTTGTTTAAAGGTAAGGAGATACCCGATTTCGAAAGATCTAATATTGGATTTTTTTTGAAAGACGGGACAGACATTGAAGACGCAAGAAAGCTCGCGCGGGCAATAAACGATAAGATTGAGAGCTTTTATCTAATTAAGTTTTGAATAGGTAGTTACGCATCATCGACTAATCGGCTGTGGGGATCAAAGTGCGTCTTTATTTCAAAGTACTGTATTTCTACTCTGATCCCATGTATTTAACCCCATTTATTAATTTGCTCTATTTGATGCGCGCACTGCCAACCTATAGACTACTTTGCTACCTTTAAAGGAGCGTCCATCATGATCCGTTACTTTCCTATCGCCATAGCTTCCCTGCTGCCTTTTTTAGCCCCTTCTCTTTCAGCTCAGGATATAAAGAAAAGCTATGATATTGTAATCGCAAACGGCCGTGCGATGGATCCGGAGAGTGGCCTGGATGCCATCCGCCACATTGGCATAGACGGCGATAAAATCGCTGCCATATCCCAAACACCTTTGGCTGGCGATCTAGAAATTGATGCCACTGGTCATGTCATCGCCCCTGGCTTTATAGATATTCACAACCATAGCCCAACTCCATTGGGATTCGCTTATCAAGCACAAGATGGTGTCACCACTTCATTAGATCTAGAAGTAGGCAGCTTTCCTATCGATGCCTATGGAGCGCTAATTCGTGGTCAAGCAATTCTAAATTACGGCGCGTCGGCAGGGTATATGCAAGCCCGCATGGCGGCTATGTCTGATTACCGCCAAACCCATATAGTCGAAAGCCCCAGAAAAGTTAGTGACGAAGGTAAAGGCGCCCGTCGCACTATGACGGAACAAGCCAGCCCTGAAGAATTGATTCAAATCGAAATTAATTTGACGCGAGCATTGAGCAACGGGGCAATCGGCATCGGTATGCCGCTAGACTATATGAGTGTCGCTGTAAGCGAGGAAGAGCTAAATATGCCCTTCGCCCTAGCTGCAGACTTTGGCACCCCCTTGTTCGTTCACATTCGCAGGGGCATTGCAGGTGACCCAACAGGGTTGGATGAGGTCTTACGTCGAGCAGAAGAATTTGGGACTTCAGTTTTGATTTGCCATTTATCCCATAGCGGGATGCAAAATACTGATCTTTTTTTACAGAAAATTCGTGCGGCGAGGGCTGATGGCGTAGACGTATCCACTGAAGTACTTCCGTATAACGCGGGGTCTACATCTATTGGCGCCGCTGTATTTGGGCGCGACTGGCGCACCATATTTAACATCGACTATAACGATGTACAGCGCGCCTCTACTGGTGAATTTTTTACCAAAGAGAGTTTTGAGCGCACACGCCGCGAGGAGCCAAGCGCTGACATCATTCATCATTATGTCAAAGAAGAGTGGACGCGATTCTTAGTGGAAGCACCCGATGTCATCGTGTCCAGTGATGGACTTGTCGCTAGCACTGTCGACGAAAATATTCCGCCGCAAGGTGTCGGGAGTTTCTCCAAGCTAATAGGGAAATATGTCCGTGATGAAAAGGCGCTCGATTTAATGACAGCCCTATCGAAGATCACACTGCTGCCGGCTCAGCTACTAGAGAAATCCGCCCCAGCCTTTCGCCTTAAAGGACGTTTGCAGATTGGTATGGATGCCGACATTACGGTTTTTGATCTCGCAACGATTGCAGCGAAAACCAGCTATGAGCAGCCACACAATGCATCAGTGGGCATTCAGACATTGCTGGTGGATGGAAAAATCGTAATTAAAAATGGAGAGATTCTGGGCGATGCTTTTCCGGGGCAGCATGTACTGGCAACACCACTGAGGAATTAGGGCAGGCAATCTAAGATGCACGAGAAACTTAATCTGAAGATGCTGCTAGATTATTCGAAAGCCAAATCGCGCCGCCCACTTAGAGATGCCATGATACTTTGATTTTTTCAGTGGCTGTAATTCGAATTAGGCTAATCAAGTCAGCCTGACCCCACAGATTGAAAATGGGACAGGCATTGAGAACGCAGGAAAATTCGCCTGGCCAATAAATGATCAGCTTGAGAGCTTTTTTCTAATTAAGTTTTGAGCGTGTAATTACGTGTCATCGACCAAACAGCTATGGTGATCAAACAACACTACGATTTCAAAGAACTGACTTTTTACTGCTGAACCCATTTACTAGGAAGATATACGTTACCCATTTGAAGGCACGACAGAGTTGCGCTTAATCGTAATCAGAGCAGAAAAAAAGGCGTGCAAAGTATTAGCGCCCTTGGCCATATCTGACCTATAAAAGCTCCGCCGCAAACCCGATGATTTATGGGCCGTAAAGAAGAAACATCACCATTGAACTCCCTGGAAGCTCTATGAATAATATTTGGAATAACCGAAAGACAGGAGAAGAATCGCCTTTCATCAAACTAGGGCCTTTCAAGCTTCGGTTACCCTTTATTCACTACCGATTTGAATGGCCGGACTATGTACAAGGTCTAATGATGTGCGCAGTAGATTTAGCTGCGATTCCTTTGATGATCGAGCTGCTAGGAATGCCCTTTGAGGTCGCACTTGCCGTGGTGTTGCTCAATGGGATTCTCTATCTAAGTCATCACCTATTGGGAGACCCAGTGGTTCCTGGCTGGATAACGCCTGCTATCCCTTTAATTATGGTTTATTGTTCTGCCTTCCCTGAAGGACCCGATCGCGTGCATGCACTTGTTGCTTTTCAGCTCACTCTGGGGCTCGTCGCGCTATTTCTAGGCGCTACTGGCATGGCAAACCGCGTGGTTTCCTATGTGCCAGCCGCAATCAAGTCTGGCATTATTCTTGGTGCCGGATTTGCGGCAGTCATATCAGTGTTTGAGTTAGGTGGTCGATTCGATTCCTACCCGTGGACAATATCAATCGCAGTGGGAATCGCGTTTTATCTGATTTTTTCACAACATTTTAACAAGATAAAAAGACGAAACCCTATCCTAGCCATGATTGGTAAACTTGGCATACTTCCAGTTATTCTTCTTAGCGTGGTCATTGCACCATTGTTTGGGGAAGCACCTTGGCCTAATGTAGAGTGGAGCTTAATCAATCCAGATTTTGAGACACTTTGGCGCGAGTACACCGTAATAGGACTTGGATTCCCACCCTTGATTTTGTTCATCACAGCCATACCGACTGTTCTTGCAGTCTATATCGTTCTATTTGGAGACGTATTACAAAGCCGTGCCCTTATCAGCGAAGCAGACGCACTGCGTCCAGACGAACATATCGATTACGATTCGAACCGGGCGCACCTTATTTTTGGCGGGCGCAATACCCTAATGAGCATAATAGGACCGGATCTCACGATGGCGGGCCCGCTATGGGCGGCGATGCAGGTAGTGATTATCGAGCGCTATAAAGAAGGTAAAGATGCTATGCACTCCCTGTTCGGTGGGTCGGGATCATTCAGGTGGGGA
>CAJWGN010000057.1 GCA_913031035.1 uncultured Gammaproteobacteria bacterium | reverse complement strand
ACGGCATAGTGTCGCGTCTTTTATGGCCTGCATTCGAGTAGTTAAGCGGACGCCGCCGAAGCATCACAGCAATGGCTCTTTGAGTCACCGAATTTAAGTTTTAAGGAGCCCTAAATTGGCTAATACCGCACAAGCCCGAAAACGCGCACGCCAGGCCGAAGTAAGCCGCCGTCACAATGCCTCTTTTCGATCAATGGTTCGCACCTATATAAAGAAAGTTGACGTGGCAATCGCTGGTGGCAATTACGATGACGCGACAACAGCATATAAAACTGCAGTCCCGGTCATAGACAGCCTAGCTGACAAAGGCATTATTCATAAGAATAAAGCTGCAAGGCATAAAAGCCGTCTCAATTCGGCAGTCAAAGCCCTACAAGCCTAAACAGCAGACACTTATCGCTTTACCGCGATAAATAAAAAACCGGCAATAGCCGGTTTTTTATTTTGTTTTATTTGAATCAAAGCAACGCTAACGGCCAACGATAAGATTATCTCGGTGAATGATTTCTGCGTCGCCGCCATAACCTAAAATAGCTTCTATTTTTTCACTACTTTGGCCTAGCAGTAGATTCACCTCAGACGCATTGTAATTGGCGAGACCTCTCGCAATCTCGTTATTGTTTTCATCTACGCAAGCCACCACCTCACCGCGAGCGAAGCTACCTGTCGCAGAAATAATACCTACAGCCAACAGGCTTTTACCAGAATCCTTCAAGACCCTAACAGCCCCAGAATCTAAGCTGAGTGTTCCTTTAACTTTAAGCTGGCCGGCCAGCCATTGCTTACGCGCCGTAACAGGCTCAGAGTCAGCTTTAAGCCACGTTCCAATCGACTCCCCGCCGGCGAGTCGCGTGATAATTTTCTCATGCCTACCATTCGCTATGACGGTATCAGTTCCTGACCTTGCTGCAAGCTTAGCCGCGCTGACCTTGGTAAGCATGCCGCCTCGGCCTATGCTTGAGCTACCTCCTGCCATAGCTTGCAGAGCCGAATCATTTGCCGACCCACCCTCAATTAACCTCGCGCTAGGATTAGACCTAGGGTCTGCATCGAACAACCCTTCTTGATCCGTTAGAATTACCAACACATCCGCATTGATAAGATTAGCCACTAATGCGGCCAATGTATCGTTATCACCAAAGCAAAGTTCGGCGGTTGCCACAGTGTCGTTTTCATTTACCACAGGCACGACACCCATCTCTAGAAGGGTACTCAAGGTACTGCGAGCATTGAGGTAACGAGTCCGATTTGACAAGTCCTCATGACTCAACAAGATTTGCGCTGCGTGAACCGACTGCTGTTGAAAACAATCTTCATAGGCTTGAACCAAACCCATTTGACCTACCGCCGCCGCAGCCTGCTGCAGATGAATTTGAGTCGGACGAGTTTTCAAGCCCAATCTTGCAACACCTTCTGCAACAGCACCAGAGCTCACAAGCACCACTTGGTTTCCTGCTTTCTGCAAAGCCACAAGTTGGTCAGCCCAGCCAGCTATGGCCGCCAGGTCCAATCCTAACCCATTGTTAGTAACAAGCGAGCTGCCAACCTTGATGACCCAGCGGCGTGCCTTGTCGAAATCCGTACGCATCGTTTTCCCTATTCGTCCCAATCTTCGTCGAATAGTTCTTCGTCCGAAAACTCATCATCTACACCGTCTGCCTTGCGTCGACCCCGACTGGCTTCTATGCTGGCGCGAATCTCAAATGCCATCTTTCGCTCCAGTTGTTTTTGATGCTCTACGTAGTCTTCATCTTCCAGCAAACTCTGCCGATGGATCTCAATGGTATCCATCAGTCGTTCACAGAGCTCTCGACAACCGTCTTTATTAATCGCTGCAATCTCGAATATTTCACCTTTCCAGTCCAGAGCAGAGATGATTTTAGCCTTGAGCTCTTTAAGCTCCTCAGGGTCAATCAAGTCGGTTTTATTCAAAACCAACCAACGCTCTTTTTCACCTAGCGTGGCACTAAATTTACCAAGCTCAGCGATAATCTTTTGTGCATTATCCACCGGATCGCTTTCATCCACAGGCAACACATCAATTAAATGGATTAACAGGCGAGTTCTCGACAAATGCTTTAAGAAGCGAAAGCCCAAGCCTGCCCCATCAGCCGCACCTTCAATCAAACCAGGAATATCAGCCATCACAAAGCTGCGCTCCATACCTAGGGAGATGACTCCCAAGTTAGGCACCAGGGTTGTGAATGGATAATCAGCAACTTTTGGCCTGGCCGCTGACACTGCCCTGATAAGGGTAGACTTACCCGCATTGGGCAATCCTAATAGGCCTACATCTGCCACTAATCGCAACTGCAGTTGCAGCAGCCGCTCTTCACCAGGAGTGCCGTTAGTTGTTTTTCGTGGCGCTCTGTTAGTACTAGACTTAAACCGAATATTTCCTAGACCACGGATTCCACCCTTAGCAACCATCACTGTCTCGTTGGGATCATCAAGATCGACGATCAGCTCTTCAGTGTTAACGTCGATTACACTGGTACCAATCGGAACTTTAACCAAAAGGTCTTCACCGCCACGGCCGGTGCAATTTTTGCCCTGGCCAGGCCGACCAGACTCAGCCCGGTAACGGGGCTGAAAGCGAAAATCTACCAATGTATTAAGCGATTCATCGGCCTGCATATAGACACTGCCACCATTGCCACCATCGCCACCGTCTGGCCCACCGCGTTCAATATACTTTTCGCGGCGAAAGCTTAAGGCACCATTGCCCCCTTTACCTGCTTCTACTGTTATTTCTGTTTCGTCGACAAATTTCATGGTTGTTTTCGGCTAATAAAACTCTAAGTAACACGAGTTATTTTATGGGTCAGTAAGGGAGTCAAACTACTCAACTCCAGAAACAAAAAAGCCCCGTCGGATGACGAGGCTTTTTGTACAATTATCTATAATTAAGCTGTCACGATCCGCACAAATTTGCGGTTCTTCGGACCCTTAACTTCAAACTTGACAACACCATGCTCCTTCGCGAAGAGCGTGTGGTCTTTGCCGCAGCCTACGTTTTCACCCGGGTGGAACCGAGTGCCACGCTGACGAACAATAATATTTCCAGCTTTAACTACTTGGCCGCCGAACATCTTAACACCTAGGCGTTTCGATACTGAATCGCGGCCGTTATTAGTACTACCACCTGCTTTCTTATGTGCCATGACTAACTCCTGCTAAACCTAAGCCTTGATGCCAGTTATCTTAACTTCAGTAAACCACTGACGGTGGCCCTGCTGCTTGCGATAGTGCTTGCGTCGGCTGAATTTGATAATTTTAACTTTCGGTGAACGACCCTGCCGAATTACCTCTGCAGTAACTTGACCACCCTCTAAATAAGGAGTGCCAATCTGTACAGACTCGCCCTCGCCTATCATAAGAATTTCGTCGAACTCTACTGTCTCGCCTGTGGCAAATTCTAGTTTCTCCAGTTGAAGGACTTCGCCCTCTTCAACTCGGTGCTGTTTGCCACCACTCTTTATAACCGCGTACATATATATCTCCAAAACCCGCTTTTTGACTGGGGAGCGAACCGAAATCTTACCCATCTCTATAGGGGCGGGCATTTTACGGGATAGATATGCGCTTATCAAGCTAAATGGGACTGTGAACATGAATATTATGTAAGAGGCTTTAAGAATACTCAGATCAGCCCCAATTCGCTCATGAAGCACGAGCCCCAGCCAGCTTGACAGAATCTAGCTGGCTCCCTAGCATGCACGTTCGAATTAGTGGCGGATTTTAAGCTGGGCTTTACCGCGCGAACATCAACTAAACCGTAAGCAGCGTCAAACATGTATCAACAAATCCGATCGCTTATCCAAACCGACCTAGACAAAGTAAACCTATTCATTGTGGATCAACTATACTCTGAGGTCGCTCTAGTCGAGAGCATTGGCCACTACATAGTAGATGCCGGAGGCAAAAGATTAAGGCCAATGCTCGTCCTACTGGCCGCCAAAGCATGCGGGGTCAAATCGGATCAACATATAGACATGGCAGCGGTAATTGAGTTTATCCACACCGCCACATTGCTACATGACGACGTTGTCGACATGTCCACCTTGCGCCGCGGCAGGCCTACAGTTAATGCGCAATGGAACAATCCTTCGAGCGTACTCGTTGGCGACTTTATCTACTCTAGAGCTTTTCAGGTTCTGGTGAAAATTGGTGATATGCGAATCATGGAAATCATGGCCGACACCACAAATAAAATTGCAGAAGGAGAAGTCCTTCAACTAATCAGCAAAAGCAATCCTAATTCAACTGAAGAACTGTACATGCAGGTTATTCAGAATAAGACAGCAATATTATTTGAGGCCGCCGCTAAGAGCGGCGCTATACTGTCCGGGGCAGATCAAAAAACCGTCAGCGCAATGGCAGAGTTCGGCTTGCAACTCGGGCTCGCATTCCAACTAATCGATGATGCTTTAGATTATATAGGCGATGCTGAAGAGCTGGGCAAAAACGTTGGCGATGATCTCGCGGAAGGAAAATCAACCCTGCCACTAATCTATACAATGGCCAATGGCAGTTCAGCCGACCGGGATCTAATTCAACAGAGCCTACGGGCAGAATCTCTAACCCCACCGCAACTCCAAGAAGTTATAGCGCTCGTCAAAAACAGCGGGGCACTGGAATACACACAAGAATTAGCCAGTACAAAAACGACCGCCGCGGTTAAAGCTTTGGAAGCACTGCCAGATTCAGAATATAAAACAGCTCTTAAGAATTTAGTCGAATTTTCGCTCAACCGTAAAACCTGACAATGGAAAAACGCTATGTTTAAACTTGCCAACACGCCTGCACCGGAACCCATCATGGAGACCTTGGCGAAGGTAGAAGAATTTGAAAAAACGCCGCTAGAAGAACAATTTCCATTCACCGACAGTTACAATCTGATCACCGCCAGCGCCGCCCGATTCGGTGATGACATCGCATTAGAGTTCATCATGCAGGGCCTGCCCGACGAACCAACAAGCCAAGTCACTTTTACCCAGCTAAGCCAGCAAATTACCCGCACTGCCAATTTACTGACCAAACTCGGAGTAAATGCTGATACTGCAGTTTCAATCATCATGCCCATTCTCCCTCAAACTCATTTTGCTACTTGGGGAAGTCAAGCTGCAGGCATCGCCAACCCCATAAACCCCATGTTGGAAGCCGAGCACATAGGGGAAATCATAGCGGCCTCAAATTCCAGCGTCGTTATCTGTTTAGGGAAATCTCAGCACGCTGATATCTGGGATAAAGTCATCGCCGGGATCAACGGAAATAAAAAAATTACTGCAGTAATAGCGGTAAACGTCCCCGGATTGTGCGAACCATTAGCCGAATCTGCGCCCGCAGATGGTTATAAAATATTAGATTTCGAAACGGCAATAGCCGACCAACCGGATGATCAACTCACCAGTAAGCGAACATTCTCCGGCGATCAAATAGCCGCATATTTTCATACCGGCGGCACCACCGGGAGGCCTAAGCTTGCTCTACTAACTCATCAGAACATGGCTTTTCTTGGCCAGCTAATGCAAGTGTATACAGCCCACCAGGGCCGGCAATCTATTCTTTGCGGGCTACCGCTGTTCCATATTTACGGCTGCATTATCCAGGGCGTCGCGGCTTTTGCCGTCGGCTACCGAATTCTGTTGATGACGCCGTCCGGGTTTCGTTCGCCTGTGGCAATGAAAAGTTTCTGGAAACACATCGATCGTTTCAATATTACAAGCTTCGCAACCGTACCTACGGTTTTAATGGCACTTTCTGATCTGCCAGTGGGCGACTCGGACATTAGCACGCTGACCAACGTTAACTCAGGCGCTGCACCGTTATCAGAACCATTCAAGGTCAACTTTGAAAAACAACACCAGGTAGACGTCAGTAACGGCTATGGCATGACTGAAACTACTGCCCTAATTTCGAGAGCCCCGGCAAACCAGCCTCCTGGCAGTGTCGGTATGCGCATCCCCTACTCGCAGATTCGTATTGTCCATCTCGATGGAACGACGGTTATCAAAAACTGCGAATTGGGAGAAAGCGGCGCTATCATGGTGAAGGGGCCCCAGGTGTTCGCAGGTTATAAAGCAGACTCAGATAACAAACTCGCATGGGTAGAAGACGGATGGTTCAATACTGGAGACCTGGGCTATTTAGATAGCGATGGCTTTCTATATTTGTCAGGCCGCGCCAAAGATTTGATAATTAGAGGGGGCCACAATATCGACCCTGAGTTAATCGAAGAACCACTTAATGCCCATCCCGATGTATCCATTTCTATCGCCATAGGCTTGCCGGACCGCTACGCAGGCGAACTCCCCATGGCATACATTGTTAAAGTAGCAGACTCTCAGATCAGCGCCGAGGAGCTTATCGAGCACTGCGCCAATACAATGTCAGAGCGAGCAGCTATCCCAAAGAGAATTGAATTTATTGATGCCATGCCGCTAACCGCCGTCGGCAAAATTTTCAGGCCGACCCTGCGCCAGCAGATTACCGAAACTCTGGTTAAAGAAGTATTGGCATCGAGTAGCATCTCAGCCCAAGTCGCAAGCGAAATAGAGAAGAAGAGAGGATTGGTTATCAGAATCAATGTAGACGACAAATCTACAATTGATGCAACTAACACCCTATTTCAAAATTATATTTTTACAACCGAAGTGAACTAAGACTATGGATGTTCTCTTGCCTAAAAGTAAATTGCTGCTAGGGCTAGTGCTAATAGCAGCTTGTCTAAATTCTTGCACGACCACAGGACTTAATCGCGGCACTCCTGCGGAGCGTCGCGATGGCATTCAATCCATGCGCCAGGAAGTCCTTACAGAGTTATATGGCCTAAAACCTGACACCCAAGCACAGCTCAATAATGCGGCCGGTTATGCGGTTTTTGCGAATGCTAATATCAACATCATCTTTGCCAGTTTCGGAGGCGGATTCGGTGTTGTTCGGGACAATCAGTCCAAGGGTGATACCTATATGCGCATGGGAGAAATTGGTATTGGTCTGGGTGCTGGGGTGAAGGATTTTCGCGCGGTTTTTGTGTTTCATAATGCAGCCGCCTTGGCCCGCTTTATGGACGTTGGCGTTTCTGTCGGCGGCCAAGCAGACGCAGCTGCCAAGGCCGGAGATTTAGGGGCAGCGGTTGGCGGAGAAGCAGTTATAGATAATGTCACCGTGTATCAGTTGACTCAAAGTGGCCTAGCCCTGCAGGCCACTGTGAAAGGCACTCGTTACTGGCAAGATGAGGACCTTAACTAATCCGGGGCAGTCCCAGCCAACCCATAAAATATCATTTTCTGGGCATTTTAATGCGAATGCCTGGGCTGGCATCACGAAGAATTGTGTTGCGTGTTAATAATGCGGATTTTTTGAAAACTTGGCACATAAATTTCTTCATTAAGAGCGATTAACCGCTGCGCAGACTCTGCAAGGCGCCGGGCCTCCTCGACATCGCCCAAGGCCAAATATACCCGCGCTAAGGCCAAGTAAAAGCCAGGCTCTTCTTCCTTTAGCTTCAAAGCTCGACCAAATGCGACGCGAGCCTGCGGCAGGTTCTTATCTGCAAACGCTAATCTACCAATCGCAAAATGGTAGTAAGGGTTTTTATTGTTGAACCGCTCAATCGCCTTTTCATATTGCTGGGCTAAATCAAGATCGCCGCTGCGACGATAAAATTTAGCAAGATTATTAACTGCCATGGCATTGCGCTTATCCAGATTGAATGACCGCTGATATGCGTATTCAGCATACTCCGAATTATCAAGGCGATTGTAAGTCGTACCAATATTATTCCAAGTAATCGACTGCTCAGAATCTAGAAACAAAGAGTTTTTGAGATATTTTAGAGCCCCCTCATAGTCGCCACTAATTAAAGCTTCAACCCCAAGGTTATTAAAGTACAAGGCACGGGCCTCCAAGTCGGTGACAATAGAGGAGGTGAACTGCTGCAGGGATATTTCGGGGGTAAAGTCCACAACATATCGCCTTTGGGCGTTAAAGCGCCCAGTGGCGTTTATATGCTGACTCAGCACCAGAAAATCACCCTGCCTGTCCCAGTTAGGCTGGACAGCAACGGTCTGAAAAGCCGCATCGACCCCTAAGTACCTCGCCATCGCGACATACAAGTTCATTACCGACAGGCAATTCCCCTCACGGGCCAGAAACACTTCTACTGCTGTGTGCGTCTTTTGATCAGAATAGATGATTCCTAAATAATCTTCTCCGTATAAAACGTCCTGAATTTTTTCAACCCGCTTAACTTCGCTGTCATTGGGCTCAATAACGCCATCGAGTAATCGCTTAATCTCATCAGAAAGAAAAAGGGGTTTAATTTCAACAAACAGATCGCTTGACTGGTCGATGATATTATTCTGCAATTCTTGATCTACGGCGAAGCCTGTATCAAGATCTATAGCCGCACAAGACGCAAGCGCAAACAGAAGTGTGAACAGCGCACCGCCCTCGCAAAGCCTTCGAAAATGCAAAAGGATAGCGATAATACCCGCCACGATCATGATGAAAATTCGAATTGATTGGTCATAGTTTTCATGCCTCAGCGCCATTTTAGTCATTGGCAGTAATCGAACTAACGGATGAGTCAATTTTCATAAACTGGCAACGGCTCTGTAAAAAATTTAGATAAGTTTCCTCAAAATCCTAAGAAGCGTCACACAATCCAGAATAATCACGGGCAACACCTGATTCCGCGTCAACTATTACCGAAAAAATAACTCCAAACTCTTCATTTTTCCAGTATTAGTAGCCAACTCACCCAGCGTTAAACCCAACTCAGTTTCTCGTGTACGCTCAGAATCCAAATCTTCTAACTCAGTAATATCAGCTACCCTTATTACTGCACCCGCTGTGTAAGACGTCGCCAGTAAACAGTTTTCAAATTCCGCATCCAATTAAGCCGTTATAGCTGAGAACCACTGATCAAAAACAAAGCGAGGATTACGCTCCTCTAACAGTAACGCTAAATAACCGATTAGCCATTCTAGCTATAAATTTGAACTCTCAATTGGCGTGTAGAAATAAGTTAAAAGTGCTTCCGACTTCAGATTAGCAATCTATACTATTCGCCGCCATACCAACGCATCATCGCGACAAAAAGACTGCCCCATCCTCAGCGATTCGCTTACCTGCTACCTGCGGCAATATCTGGCTGCTGCTCGGGCTCAGCTTAGAGAATTTGGCTTTCACATGCTCAATAGTTATGTGCCCTAAAATCCAGCCAAACCTTCTTTGTACCAGCGCGGCACTAAAAAATCCGCGACATTTTTTCAAGAATTCAAGCATGCTGATATAAAGCTACAGATTGAAAAGAAGCAAGAATTGGCGCATAGGCCAAGAAACTAAGACGGGAAGCTGGGTAATTAAAGGCTAACTCGTCGGAGACAGTAAAATGGGGGGGAAGGGGTAGAGAGTTTGAACCACCTGTCATCAAGTACGCCTTGCTGAGCCAGCAATGGAAATGATAAATAGCACAGCGGCAATATTGAGAACCTGCTTATAAGCGACAGTACTTTCGAGCGTCTAGTGGTGTGTAATGTCCTCATGACAACAAATTTAGCGCCGTTTGAGTTAGTGTTAATCTATGTTTCGCGTCGTGTAGAGATAGCAAAAAATCAGAAGTAGAAAAGCCGCCTTTAAGTGCGGCTGTTCTATGCCTAGCCTTACATTGCTTACATCGAAGGGTAGTTTGGCCCACCACCCCCTTCAGGAACAACCCAATGTATATTTTGACTTGGGTCCTTGATGTCACAGGTTTTGCAGTGCACACAGTTCTGAGAGTTAATCTGAAAACGCTTCACATCATTTTCTTCAACTATCTCGTAAACCCCAGCGGGGCAGTAGCGCTGAGCGGGCTCATCGTACCTTGGCCAATTAATCGTCAGGGGTATTTCGGGATCTTTTAATTGCAGGTGAACAGGTTGATCTTCCGCGTGATTAGTATTGGACAGAAATACCGACGACAATTTATCAAAGCTGATCACACCGTCTGGCTTTGGATAGTCGATTTTAGGGCTCTGCGACGCTTCCATTAGTGACTCGTGAACCAATGATTCATCATGGACGGTAAAAGGAAACTTACCAAACAGAATATTTTGCTCGATAAAAGTCAGCGCGCTGCCTAACCAAAACCCAAACTTGTGGACCCCGGGGCTAAAATTACGGGTTTTGTGCAATTCAATTTGCAATTCTGACTCTTTAAAGCGCACAGCATATTCCGCCAGGTCGTTTTCTTGAGTGTCTTTACCAAACTCAGCGAATATTGTTTCAGCGGCGATCATTCCAGATTTCATCGCGGTATGACTGCCCTTGATCTTGGCCGCATTTAAAGTGCCCGCGTCGCAGCCAACTAATAATCCACCGGGGAAATGCATTTTAGGTAGCGAATTTAGCCCGCCTTTAATGAGAGCCCTCGCCCCGTAACTCAGGCGCTTTCCGCCTTCAATATACTGCTTAATCACTGGGTGATGTTTAAATTTCTGAAACTCATCAAAAGGACTCAGATGTGGGTTTTTATAACCTAAATCAACAATCAGGCCTAATGACACTTGGTTATCTTCAACGTGATACAAGAAACCACCGCTTGCGCCCGCATAGCTGTCGCCCACCAGAGGATAGCCCGCCGTGTGAACTACCAACCCTTCCTTATGCTTCTCTGCTGGAATTTCCCAAACTTCTTTTAAGCCAATGCCATACTGCTGGGGGTCGCTGTTCTTATCCAAATCAAATTTGCCGATTAATTCCTTTCCTAGATGGCCTCGGCAGCCTTCAGCAAATACCGTGTATTTGGCATGAAATTCAAAGCCAGGCTCAAATGATGATTTATGCTCGCCGTTTCCAGCAACGCCCATGTCACCCGTGGCCACGCCTTTAACTGCACCATCCTCAGTGTAGAGAATTTCAGCGGCAGCAAACCCAGGGAAAACCTCCACCCCAAGTTCCATGGCTTGCTCGCCTAACCAACGACAGAGGTTCCCCAGCGAAATGATGTAATTGCCATCGTTGTGCATCGGTCTGGGAACGAAGAAACCGGGAAACTTGAATTTAGACTTTGCACTTGGCAAGTAATAAATTTCGTCACCAGTCACTGCCGTCTTTAAGGGCGCACCGCGCTCTTTCCAATCAGGGAACAGTTCGTTCAAGGCACTTGGCTCAAACACCGCACCAGAAAGAATATGGGCACCGACCTCTGAACCTTTTTCCAACACACAAACTGACAATTCTTTGCCAGATTCCTTTGCCATTTGCATGAGTCGGCAGGCTGTTGACAGGCCTGCAGGACCAGCGCCCACAATTACCACGTCAACTTCCATTGATTCGCGTTGCATAGTTTTGCCTCTATCTATCTGAATTGTATGGATTTAATGGGGTTTTGGACGTTAATAAGGTCAAAAATGGCCACATCAGCAATATTCACTATTATCCTCCAATACCGTCCCCATCGCAAAATCAACAGAGCCTGTAAGCGTTCGCTAGGCTACTTGACAAGTAAGGCGCTGTAAAAAAGATAATGGGGGCCAAAAACTTCAGTTTGAGCAATTTCAACAGGTGACTGCTGAATCAGCTGTATCGAGTACGCTCAAAACGCAAGCACGTTAGCTCTAAAGAAAATCTAAGTCCGGTCGATTTATCTGTTTTTGGAAAATCGCGAAAAATACGCTAACACCGCTGAATTATGGCAATTTTGTCATCAGATGCATACAATTTGTCACAGTTTCAAAAGGTAAGCAGAGCTATAATTACGCTCTTCTACCCGATAACTACATGCAATTCGCTGAAACCAAAAGAATGATAGTAGTCTCTTCGCCGTTCTTATTCGTTGTACAGCTATTACTTACAAATAATTATTTATTTTTATCAAAAAAACTGTCCGGAGTGACCCATGGCACGGCGCCTATCAAGCAAACTATTCAAATTTGGCATCATAAGCATTGCAATATCTTTATCCAGCCAAACTATAGCGCAAGGGCAAGACCCAGCTTCTCCAGATGACTCTACCATTGTTTATGATGCGGAATTCTTTTCTCAATTTTCACCGGTGTCAGTAAATGACATGATTGATCGTATCCCAGGCATCGGCTTAGCCCTAGGCGGCCGTGGCGGTGATCGTCGGGGCTTGGGGGGAGGTGCCAATGAAGTGCTCATCAATGGCCAGCGCATCACAGGCAAATCAAATGCAGGTCGCGCTCAACTTAGCCGAATCGCAGCAAACCAAGTCGATTTTATTGAAATCATACGAGGCACTTCAGAAGAAATAGATGTCCGAGGCGGCGGCCAGGTAGTGAACATTGTACTGAGGGATGCCAAATCTCGATCGAGCATTGCTGCCGAATTAAACACAGACAGATTGCAAGATGGAACACTTCAACCTGGAGCCAAGCTCTCATATTCAGGGCAGAACGGCGATTTCAATTACCTCCTCCACATCGAATCCGAACCTAGATATCGCCAACGCCTCGGCCGTGAAAGCAGTCGCGACGCTAACGGCAACCTGTTAGAAACACGCAGCGCGGACAATGTCCGCGATCAAAACGAATTTGAAACAAGTATGAACATAGGGTATCAGTTTCTTAATTCGATCGTTCAATTTAATGCGCTCTATAGCGAAACATCACCTCCGACCGATGTGGATAGACTGATTACCGATTTTACCGGGGTGGAAATTACCACCCGCCTCGAACGAGAAGGTAATCAATGGAATAGCGAAAACTGGGAAATTGGCGGCGACTACGAATACGAATTCAGCAATGGCGGCAAATTCAGACTTCTTGCAATCGTTAACGACAAAGACACCGACTATGTTCGAGAACGCTTTGATGTTTTAGGGTCTACTGAAGACAAAAACTTGTTCATTAACTCTCTCGGCCGAGACCAAGAGCGCATAGCACGAACCTCATATACATTTGATCTTTCCGACAGCCAAGGGTTTGAGCTTGGCATTGAGGCGGCCCAAACTATTCGCAACAACGGACTGTATGTAGGCACCAACAATGTCGATGCCATTGGAGCACGCTCAGAGATTACTGGCGGACTATTTCGCAGCGACATCGACAATGCTTTCTCGACTATTGAAGAGATTCGCTATGAGAATTTCGCTATTCATAACTGGCAGTTAAATGACCGAATGGCACTGGAAAGCACCCTGATTATAGAAAACTCCACCATCACGCAAACCGGTGACGTAACAAACCAGCGTGACTTTAGCTTCATCCGACCCAAAGTAGATTATCGCTTTGATATCACCCAATCTATTCAACTGCGAGCCACAATTGAGAAAGTCGTTTCACAGTTAAGCTTTTCGGATTTCAGCGTAACTCAAGATGGCGACGATGATGACCAAAATATTAAAGGAGGCAACCCAAACATTGAGCCAGAACAATCTTGGAATTACGATCTAAATTTAGAATACCGGTTGCCAAATGACTTAGGCGTTTTAAATTCTCAATTTTATTACCGCACAAGTGAAAACGTCATCGATAGAATCGATGTCTCTACCGGGCCTGACAATCTTCAGTCAGCCCGAGGCAATATTGGCGATGGTAAACGCTACGGTGTTAATTTGGACGCTAGTACGAAACTTGACCCTGTCGGCATTCCAAATGGCCTACTTACACTTAGGGTAAGCGTTGCCGACTCTGTAGTTACCGATCCGTTTTTAAATGCAGAACGTCGTCGTCGCAAGAACAACCGTTGGTACGCTCGAGCCAATTACCGTCAAGATGTTCAGCAATGGAATTTTAGCTACGGCGCCACTTACTCACATTCTGACCAAGACGGTGAAGGCCGCAATCAAATAGACGTGTTCGATATCGAACGAAATACTGAGGAATACAACCTTAACCTGTTCCTCGAGAAACGTTCATCCAAAGGCGTTACTTATCGCTTTGACGCGCGCAACGCATCTGACAGAGAACTCTGCAGATCCAGAACTCGTTTTGATGGCGCTACAGCCAATGCTATTCCTGAAGAATTAGAGAGTTTCTGTACTACTGAAGGTGTATTTTATGCGCTGAAGATCCGCAGTACGTTCTAACTTACTGAGAATTATGAAGGTTCACCGGCCGCCTTATTGTCAAAACACGCACCTTGGCGCTAATGGCCTGTGTCCGGCGAATTACTCGATATAAAGCAGCTGAGACGTCAGCAGTACGATCACCAAGCTCCCCTCAAGAAAATGAACAAAATATTTGGCAAGCGGCGTTAAATGCTCGAAATATGTTTTCATCGGTTTAATCAGCTGCGTATATCTTAGGTCCTTCATACCTACCTCGAGGCTTGGTTGATAGTTGAGTCTCCACAAATCATGGCTGCAATCATTTTTAACAACATTTTCTGTGTTGCTTGATGATTAAGACGTCATGAAATGCTTTTTGTTACAAAAGTAATCAAAAAAATTCACTGGAAGCTAGCATCCTTCGAATGACTTTGGAGGTGCTTACGAAAGGTGAGGAGAATCCCTTTTGACGGGGAGTAAACAGTCGACCGAAAGCAATTTTTCCGCGACCAGTTGAGGTCGCGAAGAAAATAACCACTTGAGTTAAGGCTGGGGTTGGGGATGGTTGAATCGGCTGCGCGGCAGCTGCCAAGACCAGGTCACCAGAGAAAAATGAAGACTCAGCAACCTAATTAGGATTAATACCCTTACTCTCCCTTAGTAAATATCATCATATGCTGCCATGGTAGGAAATCCAAAGTATCTGTCCACTCTAAGCCGAACACAGCCATTTCTTTGACCACTTGCTCTTCTGTCATCTTATGTAGGGGCCGTATAGGAACAGAGGCATCTTCCCCCCTGTATTCCAAAAGAAAAATCCGACCGCCGGGCTTTAAAGCTTCATTGATGCCATTAATCATTTCAAACGGATGATCAAATTCATGATAAGCATCAACCATAATCGCCGCGTTAATCGAATTCGCAGGAAGATTAGGATCATCTATTTCTCCCCTAACCCCCTCAACGTTTGCAACCCCGTCCTCGGCTTTTCTTTCCTCTATCAAAGCCAGCATTTCTGGCTGAATATCCACTGCCAACACCTTACCATTGGGGACCTTCTCAGCAATTCTAAATGAAAAATAGCCTGATCCTGCCCCAATATCTGCGACCACAGCATCGTCTGCAAGATTCATATTTTCTACCACTTCATCAGGCATTTCTTCGGTTATTCGGCCAGGACGGTTCAGCCAACCCGCGGCTTGATGTCCCATCACGAATGAAATTTCCCGTCCCATATAAAATTTCCCGATCCCTGTGGTTCGTCGAGAGGGATCCTCGATATACCCTGGATTTTCAGCCGCCACTGCGACTAGTGACTGACAAAGTATTAATGGGCTTAGCAAAGCTATTAAGTTGATTCGGATTGCAGGCATTGGTGGCTCCT
The DNA here is from genome assembly GCA_913031035.1 of uncultured Gammaproteobacteria bacterium. Lineage (GTDB taxonomy): Bacteria > Pseudomonadota > Gammaproteobacteria > Pseudomonadales > Pseudohongiellaceae > UBA9145. The sequence continues at coordinate 5,140 of CAJWGN010000057.1, read as the reverse complement.
GAGTATTTACTCACTGATATCTTAGAATAAGAAAACCGCGAGATTAGTTTGATCACAACGGCAGCTTTAGCAACAGCGTTGTAAATTACGGCTTAAGCCGAATTGTAGAACAGCTGAGGAGCAGTTGATAGCGAGGGAAGGGATTGGCCTGAGCGCGTCCCTCGCCAGACCAGCGACTAAAGAGCTGTAACCGCCAAAGCCAGTTTGAGCAAGCGAAACAGCCTGTGGACCGAACCCTTGCATTTAGGACGGCTACCTTTAGTTGTTACCGAGCCTGCGCCTTTGCGAATACTGCATACGTCTTACTGGGGTTTTTTAGGAGTTGCGTACAATTCTACTAGCGCCTGCTTAGGTGCTTTTTTGTCAGCCAAACTTATCGCCCACTTCTCCTCGTCTATTCATGCAGATTTTTAAGCATCTAAAATCAAAATATGACTTCGCTACCGCTAGAATTCATCATGCGTAAAGATTTACTAAAAGATTGTACCTACCTCACAAATCTTAATAGAGGAGTAAAATTATTTTACCCCCCTATTAACGCGCTATGTATGTTAGCTATGATAAGATTTAGACTGAATTTCAAGACCCTCACCACACTGGAAACGCTAAATGACTAAAGTTTTAGAAGGAATAAGAGTGCTCGATTTTGGCCGCTACATAGCCGGCCCATACTGCGGAACCTTGCTTGCCGACATGGGTGCGGAAGTTATCCGCATTGAGAAAGTCGACGGCAGTGAGGATCGTTTTCTTTCTCCAATCACTGATATGGGCGATGGCGCCTTGTTCCTTCAGCTCGCGCGCAATAAGCTCGGCATGACCTTGAACCCAATGAAGCCGGAAGGCAAAGAAATTGTTAAGAAGCTGGTGGCTACCGCAGATATCGTCATAGCCAACTTACCACCAGACACCTTACAGGCCATGGGTTTGGACTATGAAAGTCTTAAAGCGATTAAGTCCGACATCATTCTTACTACAGTGTCTGCTTTTGGCCGCGGCGGCCCCTACTCCAATCGCGTTGGCTTTGACGGTCTTGGCCAAGCCATGTCTGGCGCAATGTACATGACCGGAACCCCTGAACAGCCAGTTAAAGCGAACCCCCCGTTCATCGACTTTGGCACTGCAAGTTTATCGGCTTTCGGAACCATGGCGGCTCTCTATGAGCGGCAAAAAACCGGTAAAGGCCAAATGGTTGAAGGGTCATTATTCGCCACGGCACTGACCATGACAAATGGCACTGCCATCGAACAAAATGCCATTGCCCCAAATCGCATCGCGACCTTAAACAGATCCCAGACATCAGGCCCCGCAGACACCTTTAAGACCAAAGACGGGTGGGTACTAGTGCAGTCAGTTGGCGGGCCATTGTTCAAGCGCTGGGCGGACTTAATGGGAGAAGAGCACTGGCTAAGCGATCCTCGTTTCAAAGATGACATTAGCCGTGGCAACAATGGTGAGGTGATCAGCGCAAGACTAGCCGAATGGTGTGCAATACGAACTTCAGCAGAGGTACTTGACGCTATGGAGGCGGCAAGGCTTCCCGCGGGACCGATAATGTCTCCTCAGGATGTCCTGGACGACCCCCATGTCGCAGCCAAAGGCATGTTTCAGCCGGTAGAGTATCCCGGCTTAGAAAAGCCTGCGCCGCTTATGGTGACACCGGTCGAGCTTTCAGAAACCCCGGGAGAGATCAGAAGACGCCCACCGACACTGGGCGAACACACCGGCCAGATAATGGCGGAGCTGGGCTATAGTGAAGCGGAAATTCAGCAGTTACGGGACAAACGAGTAGTCTAAAAAAACTCGATTGGGAGCTGAAGTGAGCCGACTTCAGCTGCCAAATTCTTCGGCGCACATCCAATCTCATTCCCAGCTATGGCCAAACGCAGCTGAGCTGGCTCGGACTCCGCTAGCACTGACCATTCTGAGTTAGCCCAATCTAAGTTAGCCCAATTTCATCTTGCCTAATTCGGCAAACCACTGCGTATTTACCTTTATGAGAGGTAAAAGCGTTGACTAAATGTTGGCTATAAATCGCGCTCCAACGACATTTAATCAAAAACCTTAATCAAAATTGAATCCAAAGGAGTATTTCTTCGCGCTTGGCTCAATCGAACCTCAGTCCAAAGACAATTCATCTAGAGGCTGGCTAGAATGGACCAGGGTGAGCTAAGAGCCCGGCAAGCCACCCCTCCAAAAATCTAGGAAGAGTTTTGCCAAAGTCCTCCAGCCCACTTCACTGTCGCCAAGCCTTACTATAATTTGACCTTTAATTGGCCAAAGAATAGATAATCATACTGCTGGTGCGAGTCGGGTTAGGTCCTGGGCCAAAAAAGCCGCTAGCGGTACCTGAACCGGCAGCAATGTATTGCTTACCCTCAACCTCATAGGTGATCACACTCCCCCCGATCATTGCTCCGGAATAAATGGAATGCATAACTTCCCCGGTGCTTGCATCCAGCAACAGCAAATTACCATTTAAATCTCCGCTAAGTACTAGACCTCCAGCTGTTGTTGTAACCCCAGCAACCATTGGCCGCTCAGACCGGTACTTCCATTTAACCTCACCGGATTCAACTTCTATCGCGGTAAGCCAGCCGGACATTTCTTCATCTCTAACCCAAGCCCCGCCCATATAAAGCTGGCCTGGAACAAACTCAGGATCAGAGTCGGCTATAAACACATTGCAATAATCTACCGCTGGCGTGATAAGCAATCCATCGGCTGGATAATAGGCCGGACCACTCCATAGGACCCCGCCATTAACGCCAGGACAAGCGCGCACTCCCTCTGGAGTAACTGGCACGTCATAGTTCTCAATTGTAGTGACCGGCGTCTCATAAAGCGGCTCGTGAGTTTCGCCATTAAGGGTACGTAAAATGCCATCTTTACCCACTGTCGCAATCATATCCATTGAGACATTGTTAATTCCTTTCTTGAGAACCGGACTGACCTGAGTTAAATCCCAATCATGATCGTCGTTAGGCACGATAGATCGGTACCACTTCAATTCGCCCGTGCGAACGTCCAAGGCAACTATGCAATTGGTGTACAGATTCTCACCTGGGCGCAAATAAGCAGGGAAATCTGGAGCTGGATTAGTCACCGCGACATAAAGCTCTTCTTTTTCAATATCCATACTCAATGGCGTCCAAACTGCGCCACCACCTAACGGAATACCATTAGGATTTCCCCAGGTTTCGCCACCACCGGCGGCGGCTTCAGGAACTGTTAAGAACTTCCAAATCAGATCTCCGTCGGTTATGGAAAATGCAGCAACCCACCCGGAAATTGCGTTCTCACTTCCTGCCGGCCCGATCATTACCAAATCTTCATAAATAATCGGCGGCATTGTGAAGGTCTCGCCTAGCCACGGGTCTGCTACCTGCCGAGCCCATAGCAAATTGCCGTTAGCTGAATCTAAGGCAAATAGGTAACCGTCTGGAGTGCCCCGCAATACATAGCCATCCTTAATGGCAACGCCTCTATTGTTTCCCCATACCATGCGATCTTTAGGCTCCCATTCATACACCCAAAGTTTTTGACAAGTCGCTGCGTTTATTGCGGCCGTGTGCGTCGCATCAGTAACGTACATGATACCGTCGTGAACAATAGGGCCGGCTTGCATGCTATTGCTACTGTTTAGCTGATAGGCACAAGTCTGCTGCAAGCCTGTGACGTTGCTGCGGTCAATTTCATCGAGGGCTGAGTACCGAGTACCTTGATAATTGTGATTATGGTAAAGCCAATCCTGCGAATTATCCGCTGCTGACAAAAGATCAGCAAAAGAGGGGCCACTGCCAGTTGGCTCTGAACCGTGCAAACCCTCAATAAAGTTTGCTGCAATATCAAGCTCTTCATCTCCTCGGGAAATTGGGATGGCGCTGAGATAGTCATACTCTGCATTCAGCTCCTGTGACCCCTGAAGAACGTTATTGCGACCTAAAAGGTAGGCTAGCACATCGAGGTTCTCTGATTCGCTCAGCTCCCCCAACCGCCCCGGCGGCATTGTATTGGCGATTCTGTTATATAAATCTCCAACTGTTACGCCTAATCGAGACCACGTTTTTCGAAATGTCTGCCCACGCAGAGTGCTGGCAACGCCATTGTCTAACTCTGAACCATGGCATAAACCGCATTCCTGCTGATAGGCCGCTTCACCTCGTTCATATTGTTCCTGCGTGAAGGTGCTACTTGCAGGAGCCTCCGCAGCTAGGACCGTACTTGCACAAAATAATGTGACGACAATAAAAGAAAACACCTGAGCAACTTTTAGACAAACGGGATAACGCGAAAATAACAAAACCATTGGGACTCCATGTTCTTTATAGACAGTGCACTTGGCCTATCAGTTATTATTAGGAGATTGATTTAATCAATTGGGGAGTAACTTGCGTCTCTTCGAAAAACCCAAAAAATCGAATCAATTAAACTACTTTGAGAGTAATAGACTAAATATAAATTTGGAAGCAATAAAAAATAAAGCAGATTTTTTTGCAGGACATTCCTTAGGAGAATACGCTGCTTTGTGCAGTGCTTCTCAAGTGATGAGTATTGAACATGTGGTGGAACTCGTTTTTTTGAGAGGGATGACCATGCAATCGGCCGTGCCAAGAGATGCACAAGGTCGATCTTCCTTTGGCATGGTAGCAGCGAATCCTATGCGTGTAGGTACCTTTTTTGACGATGCTATGTTGGCATCTCTTGTCGATCGAATCGGTAAATCAAGCGGTAAACTTTTAGAAATTGTGAATTACAACGTCAGAGGTCTACAATACGTAGTAGCGGGACATATCTTTACATTGGAAGTGTTGAGTGAAACGTTGTCGGGGTTGAAGAAAGATCCTTCTTTAATGTCGAATCCAACGACTTTGATTGCAGAAGCAGGTAAGTTGTATATTAATATATTGAAAAACTGTTTTTTTTATTGTCATTACACACTGTTTACTCATAAAAAATTATTTTATTTTCATTTTGAACGTCAAAATCTTTTGTTTTTTTGTTTGTTTTATTTTTGTTTTTTGTTTTTGTTTTTTTTTGTTATATATATCAACACAGTGGGCCGTGTGAATGTACGTGCACGTTCCGCAATGAACCAAGGCGATGTGTTAAAAATGCAACGTGGCACGGCTACGATCCCTTT
>CAJWGN010000056.1 GCA_913031035.1 uncultured Gammaproteobacteria bacterium | reverse complement strand
TACCTCCGTTGACCTTCTCTATTCCTGTGAGAAATTTCCTTGCTGGCGTTTTTGCTGACTAAGAATTAAAACAAGCAGACACCTATATTCGTATTACTCGATATAATAGTTCCTTTTACTCGAATATTACGAACAATAAGGAAATGCCATAATAACTGTAAGTTAAATCCGTTTTATAAGAAAGCTATGTCCCATAATTTGTCCTTTCTGAGATTATGACAGCACATTGGTTGGCGTAATCAATGAATTGTTGCTTGGGAAACAGAAGAGAAATAGCAGTCAAACAGGAGCTAAATATGCGCCATTTAAATTACAATCACTTGCAATACTTTTGGACAGTTGCCAAAGAAGGCAGCATTACTAAAGCCACCAGCGTTTTGCACCTAACACCCCAGACTATCAGCGGACAGCTTAAACTTTTAGAAGAATCAATTGGTGAAGCTCTTTTCTCTCGTGCAGGCCGCGGTCTTGTTCTTACCGAGACCGGGCATTTAGTCTTTCAGTATGCGGACGAAATATTTTCTTTAGGCGCGGAGCTTAGCTCGAAGATGCGCAGCGGTGATATTGGTGTGCCAGAAGGCCTCAAGGTTGGCGTAGTAAATTCCATACCGAAACTAATAGCTTTTCGTATTCTTCAGCCAGCACTTAGTGCCCAGCAACCTTTACGCCTTGTTTGTAAGGAGGGCAAGTTAGATGATTTGCTCGGCGATCTGGCAGTTCACCAACTTGATATTGTTCTGTCAGATTGTGCGATTCCACCGGGCTTCAATGTTAAGGCTTTCAGCCATGCCATAGGCGAAAGCAGTATCTCGTTTTTTGTAAAGAGTGCTGATGCAAAAAAATATTCACAGAATTTTCCTGCATCATTGAATAAAGCGCCGATGTTGGTGCCAACCCCAAACAACCCTATTCGACGTGGAATTGAAGATTGGTTTGAAGAGAAAAATATATCCCCTAAAATAGTTGCTGAACTAGAAGATAGTGGGCTTATGAAAGTGTTCGGAGGTGAAGGGGCAGGAATATTTCCAGCGCCAAACGTTATGTGTAAAGAAATCGAAGAAAGGTATGGTGTTGAAAAAATCGGTGATACAAAAACGGTTATGGAAAACTACTATGCTATTTCGCCTGAGCGAAAATTGAAGCACCCTATTGTGCTGCAACTGATTGAGACAGCAAGAAGCACTCTTAATGGTTGAAATAGTCAGCTTAGCGAAGCACGTCAAAAAGCAGTAAGGAATAAAGATTGCGGTGCAGCTGTGGGCTGACACCGCAAACGAATTTCTATCTGAGGGAATTGACCCCAGACGGTTATCGAATCGATCAAGCCTAAGAATAATCTAAGGCGGTGATTCAGAAGTTCGTCTGAAATTTATCAGAAAAAAGCTTATTTTAACTTAAAGTTCAAAATCCATTGAATAACCAACAACAAACTTGATAGCGTCATTGTCCAAATTATCTGGTCCGGCGTCATCTAAGTCGGTGGCAGAAATCATAAACATAAAACCATCCTTAGACAGCGATACGTTATAATCTACGTATGCACCAGGAACGCCATTAAACGCTTCGCTGAAGTCACCCTCGTGATAACCAAGGTGAACCCCTAGTTCTAAACCATCACGAATCTCTGTTGCGTAATCGGCATACAGGTAATAAGCCTGGCCAAAACCGAAGTCTTGACGAGGGCCTTCGTTTGCTTCGGTATCAACAAGCAGGTTTAGACCGACAGTGAACGCGCCAATACCGACTGAACCGTAGATCTCGCTGAAATCGAACTGTGCTTCATCGTCATAGTTGTAATAAAGGTAACCGATGTCGTAGCTAATGCCGTTTGATTCAAAGGCATAGCCGCCGTAGATGTCGTGCTCGTAGGAGAAAACGTCACCAGCGGCATAGCTGACATTGGACGCCCACGTGCCAAGGTAAAAACCGTTGTCCATCGCGTAGTCAATCCCACCTGAAACTGCTGCTTCGTTTACAGACTGAGTAAGGCCTCTCCAAAGATAGTTGCTGGCTGCCCCGGCATTCGCTGTAAGTTCATCAGCTTGAACAGAACCTGCGCTAAGCATCAGCCCTGCTGTGGCGATTGAGAGGTACTTCTTACTAATATTCATTGTTATTCCCTTCCCTTGTTTGATTTGCCTATAGGCGTTTTTCGTCGCCACTGTAATCACTAGAGCAAAAAACGGGCCAGAGATTAGAAAGCCCGATAAAGTGTCAAAAGAAAGGCTGTTGCCCCTTAAAAAAGCTCCAAAACAGTGCGTTAGGTCCAATGTGCGCACTTTATGGATGCTTTTATTTTGAATCTATCGAGTAATGCTACGACTTTCTTCTTTGGATTATAAAGCCAAGAACAAGCTTTAGAAGAGGTATGGAGGTATGGAGGTATGGAGGTATGGAGGTATGGAATGATCGAAGGATGAAGGGATGAAGGGGTGAAGGGATGGAGGGATCGAAGGATCGAAGGATGGAGGTATGGAATGATCGAAGGATGAAGGTATGAAGGGATTAAGGTATGAAGGTATGAAGGTATGAAGGTATTAAGGGATTGTGGGATGGTGGGATGGTGGGATGGAGGTATGGAAGGATCGAAGGATGAAGGGATGAAGGGAAAAAGGGATGAAGGGATGGAGGTATGGAGGGATCGAAGGATGGAGGATGGAGGATGGAGGTATGAAGGTATGAAGGTATGAAGGTATGAAGGATCGAAGGATGAAGCTATGGAGTGATCGAAGGATGGAGGTATGAAGGTATGGAAGGATCGAGGATGGAAGAGTCAACCCAGAGCATCCTTAACAAAGTTTCATGACCGATAGCCTTCAGAGTGCTTCCTAGGGTTTGCTTTTTGCTAGTCGCGGGCCCTAGGCCTAACGCAGGGTCGATTGACGCCGGAGCAGCTGGGCTGGTTGGTATGCTGGAAGCTATATAGATTGGAACTAATTCGGAACTACGAATGCAACCCTGTGGAAGGCAGGTCAAAGCACAGGGGGTTGCGGCGAATCGGATTTGCTTCGTTCGCACTGAAATGCCTTAGTTATTTATAGTCAGATAACACCCGGTATAGCGGCATGATGCAGGCATTTACCGCTGCAGAAATTATTATTGCTCGGAATAACCCGGACCGTACAAAATTTTTCCCGGCCGGCGGTTTGTGTGAACGCCCTGCTCTACAACAACTTTACCATTGACCAAAACGTATTTCATCCCGATAGCATACTGATGAGGACTCTCGAATGTAGCTTTATCAATAACCTCGGCGGCATCAAAAACAGCAATGTCTGCATAATAGCCACCGGTTAGCAGGCCACGATCATGTATTCCCAGTCTTCTTGCGGATGCGCTACTCATCTTACGAACGGCTTCTTCGAGACTTATAATTCCTCTTTCTCGGACGTAATATCCTAAAACTCTTGCGAAGGTTCCATATTGACGAGGGTGAGGTGCACCTTCACCAAAAATGCCAACCGGCCCATCTGACCCAATGGCACTGGCAGGGTGTCGCATGATTCGATCAACATCCTCGGGCCCAATTGCATGGTAGACCGCAGTAGCGCCTCCGCCTCTGATAATGTCAAAAACCAAGTCGGCTGCGTTAGCCGGCGTTGCCGGCAAGCCTCTCTCAATAGTGAGTTCAGCAAGGTTTTTGCCTTCCATTGAGTGGTCCCAACTGTTTCGGGATATGAAAATATTTTTCGGATGTCCCCCTCCGCGGTCAAAGAGAATGTTATCGATAACAGCTGCTTTTACGACGTCTTGAGTTTCAGGGTTATTAATCCTTTCAAGAAGTTTTTCACGGCCTCCCTCCTGAGCCCACTGCGGGATCAGAGCGTTAATGCCAGTTTGGGACGCAGTATAAGGATACTGGTCGATAGTAATATCAATCCCTCTGGCGCGGGCTTCGTCAACTAACCTAAGACTCTCTTTAGATGCTCCCCAGTTTTGAGCACCGATAACTTTGTGGTGCGTCATTTGCACGGGGATGTTTGCCTCGACACCAATACGTATTGTTTCATTGACCGAATCAATGAGCTGATCAGCTTCTTCTCGCATGTGAGAAATATAAATTCCATTATAGTGCGCGGCTATTTTTGACAGCTCTATTATTTCCTCTGTAGAAGTAAAGCTACCTGGCACGTAGAACAAGCCAGTTGAAATGCCCAGAGCGCCTTGCTCCATTGCGTCACGAACCATTTGCTTCATTTGTGTCATCTCGACAGCGGTGGCCTCCCTGTCCTCCTTTCCGATAACTAATTCACGGATAGTGCCCTGGCCAACAAAGACCGCCCAATTGGGACTTATTTTTTTAGCAGCAATTTCTTGATAATGCTTAGCGATAGGGAAGGGAGAGCTGCCATCATTGCCTTCAGTTAACGTCGTAACACCCTGAAGCAACGAACTTTCAGCGTTGGGCACATCAAAAATGCCTTGCAGTGCATGGGTGTGGGGGTCAATAAAACCTGGCGTGACAGTAAGGCCTGTGGCATCTATTGTTTGAGTCGCGTTTGCGCTATCTAAATTACCGATGCGAGTAATGCGCTCGCCTACAATTCCAACATCGGCGTTATACCAAGGATTGCCAGAGCCATCGACAATACGGCCGTCTTTGATAATGATGTCGAAGCTTTCCTGAGCAAAGCTGGCAGGCACAAAGGTTTGAAGTATTGAAAAAAAAGCAACCAACGGTAAGTGTAGATAAGATCGTTTTAAAGTGATTAGCATTAGTTTCTCCTTGATTTTTTTTCTTTACCAGATTCGAACACGCGCTTCTGGTGGCAGGTATAACTCATTTTCTGGCGTTATATCAAAGGCCTCATACCATTCTTCAAAATTTCTAACCACACCGTTGACTCTAAATTCAGCGGGTGAATGAGGGTCCGACGTGAGTCTCTGAATCAAGGCACCTTCGCGATGTTTTCGTTGCCACACTTGTGCCCAAGATAGGAAGAAACGCTGATCACCGGTATAGCCTTCTATAACAGGAGCTTCTTTACCACCTAACGATATTTTATAAGCGCGATAAGCCAGAGATAAACCTCCTAGATCACCGATATTTTCTCCTAGCGTAAAATTGCCGTCTACAAAATAACCGGGAACCGGTTCAAATTGATCGTACTGCGCTGCCAGTGCTGAGGTTAAGGCATCGAAATTAGCACGGTCCTCTTCCGTCCACCAGTTTCTTTGGACACCAAGAGAATCTGACTTTGAGCCTTGATCATCAAAGCCATGACCCATTTCATGGCCAATAACAGCACCAATGCCACCATAGTTAACCGCGGGATCAGCGGCTGGGTCGAAGAAAGGAGCTTGCAGTATGCCGGCAGGAAAAACGATTTCGTTAAAAGATGAGTTGTAATACGCATTGACAGTCTGCGGTGTCATGAACCACTCGTCTCTGTCAGTGGTTGTGCCTAGGCGGCTGATTTCATCTTGATAGTTAAAATCCCGTAAAACTTGAGCGTTGGCAAATAAGTCATCTCGAGAAAGTTCAACTTCCGAAAAATCTCTCCACTTATCTGGGTAGGCAATCTTGGGCCGAAAAGATTCAAGCTTAAGCCCTGCTTCTATTTTGGTTTCTTCACCCATCCACTCCAATTCAGCGATACTTTGAGCCAACGCAGTCGATAAGTTTCCAACAAGCCTATCCATCTGTTGTTTAGCAGATTCCGGAAAATGTCTTTCAACATAAACTTGCCCAATCGCTTCACCGAGGCTACCCATACCGCCTACTCTGGCGACACCGCGTTCCCAGCGCTGTCTTTGTTCGGGCACATCGTTGAGAACGGTCGAATAAAAATGGAAGGATTCTTTATCAATTTCTTCCGACAGTACACTGGCGCTGCCCACAATGAATCGATAAGTCATATAGCTGGTCCAATCATCAACAGGTAAATCCTGAACCAATTGAATTATCGGTGCCATGGCACTTGGATAGCTGACGTTTAAGTCCTCAAGATCTTGGATTCCCCCAGCCGCAAAAAATGTATCCCAATCAAAGCCAGGGTATTCAGCGACAAAATCATCATAGTTCATTGGGTTGTAAGTCAGATCTCGTTTGCGGCGATCAGCCCGAGGCCAAGTGTGCTCCGCTATTTGAGTTTCCAAGTTGAGAATTGCTTCCGCCTTGGACTGTGCATTTTCTATGTTGGCGAATTCCAACACGGTTGCTATGTGGGTGACGTATTCTGCTCTTATCTCCAAAAATTTCTCTGTGTCTTCTAAGTAGTAATCTCGATCAGGAAGGCCAAATCCTCCAACCCTAAGACCTAATTGATATTGATCGGGGTCACTGCGATCTGCGCCAACGCCGAAACTGAAAGGTGTTGCTGTATTGTCGATTTGGGCTCTGCCGAAGGCCGCACTCAATTCTTCTTGAGTATCAATCTCCGCGAGAGCGGATAGGGTGGGTTGCAGCGGACCAATCCCTCTCTGGTTAAGGGTTTCGGTATCCATATAGCTAAGGTAGTAGTCGCTTATTTTTTTCTCGAGTGACCCAGCTGCGGGCTCTATGGAGCTTAAGTCATCAATGATTGTTCGAACTCTCTCATCAGAGCGGTCAGTCAGAACGTTGAAGGAGCCGTAATTACTTCGATCTGCTGGCAATTCATAGGTATCTAGCCAATGGCCGTTAGCAAAGCGAAAAAAATCATCGCCGGGTTGAATACTGGTATCTTGATCGGCAAGGTCTATGCCGAAACTGCCTAGCTCTGGTTTCGCTAGAACTTCGGATTCCGATGCAACTGCGGCATGAGCGGAGGTCTTGTCCTCGCTGGGGTTTGGCGTTTGAGTATTATCCGAACCACAGGCAGCGAGAGTGAGAGAGGCTAAAAGCCATGAAATTTTAAGAGGAGTCGACATAAAAAGCTCCGAAGTATCAATCAGATCAGGTGTATTTTTAGTTGGCAGCAAAGTGCTATTTGTAAAGCCAAATGAAGTCTAAGTATACCTTCACTGAAAAAATTGGCGAGGTATGCGTCATCCAGAAAACCTCTATTATCCTGAGCAGTTCTGGTTCGAGATAAGATCAATAGAAATTCAATTTGAGATTCCACTTTAACCGCAGAGCTGTGTAGACTAGTTTTTTATAGCTGAATTACTCAAACGCGACACCTGATTACATGTATGGCACTTAACTAGCGTGCACTTAAATAAAGACCTGGGTAAAGGCTTAAGTAAAGAAAATGATTCATGGCAGGAGGATAACGTATGACCAAACTCGGAATTGTGACACTGCGAGTCATCGCCACAGCGACAAGCGCTCTGGTAATCGCGCCCCAAATACTTGCGCAAGATAATGCAACCCCAAACGGTGTTGCTGACGATCGCAACAACGCCTATGCATTTACCAATGCGACCATTTATCAGCCCAATGGAGAGTTTCTTCAAGACGGCACAATGTTGGTTAGAAATGGCGAAATAGTTGATATCAATACTTCCGCTTCAGCGCCAGAGGGTTACTTTGAAATAGACTTGGACGGAGACTTCATCTATCCGGGTTTTATAGATGCTTATTCAGGCTATGGTATGCCTGAATTAGAGAGTGGATCGGGCCGCTCCTTTCGCAGTGCTGAAGTGATGTTCTCAAGTGCTAATGCATCGAACGTAAACGATGCGATTAAGGCGGACTTTCGCGCCAGTACCGTTTTTTTTCCTGATGAAGAGGTTCGTGACAAATATAGAGAACTAGGCTTTTCCTCGGTTCTAAGTTTTAGAGCTGATGGTATAGCCAGAGGAACTTCTGCATTAATCACTCTTGGCGATGAAAATGCCAATGAGTCTATTATTGTGCCCGATGCAGCAACACATTATTCCCTCTCCAAAGGCACATCAAAGCAAAGTGTGCCGGTGTCGCTTATGGGTGCGTTCGCTCTAATTCGTCAAACTCATCTCGATGCTCAGTGGTTTGGTAGCCAAGATCCACGGCCGTTTACCGACCACTCTCTCGAAGCGCTGAACAGCTCGGCTGACTTGCCTAAGATACTCGAAGTGAATAATTGGCATCAGGCACTTACCGCAGATAAAGTCGGCGACGAATTTGAAATGCAGTACGTCCTGAAAACCGCAGGCGACTCATACCAAAGAGCTGATCTTATAAAGGCAACGGGTGCCACTTTAATCGTTCCAGTAAACTTTCCTGAAAAACCAGAAGTTGACGACATTCTGCTTACCGATGATGTCTCATTTGCTGACCTTAAACATTGGGAGCTTGCGCCCTACAATCTCAAAATTCTTGCTGAGAATAACATCGAATTTGCAATAACCACTGATGGCGCCTCTGACGAATTTTGGAGCAACCTTCGTAAAGCCGTTGCTAACGGCCTGCCAAAGCAGACAGCACTAGATTCGATTACTCGCATCCCCGCCGAACTTTTAGGGGTAGGTGATCGAGTTGGGCAGCTACAGCCCGATGCTATGGCCAATTTTGTTATCACCTCCGCTGACATTTTTGATGCCGATGCGGTCATCCTCGAAAGCTGGATCCAAGGCAATCGTTTTGAAATCAATGCTGATCTCGATCAACGAGGGGGTAGCTACCAGTTTACTGTTAACGATCAAGATTTAGATTTTACTCTTTCTTTTAGTGGTGTGGTCCCTAGTGCCGAAATAGATTCTGGAGATGAAAGTACTGAGGTCGCAGTAGAACTATTTGAAGATCTTATCTCCATGGGCTTTAACGATTTGGAGACAGACGAGCGTGTTCGCCTAACCGGTTGGTCAACAGTAAATGGCTGGCAGGGTAATGGTCGTAGCGCCGGGGGTACTCTTATCGATTGGACCCTAACTCAGCTTGAGGATAACTCAGAAGCAGAACTTGTTGATGCTGTAGTTGCGAACTCCACTGAATTGCCATCTCCAATCTTGTACCCGTTCGGACCTTATGGACGAGAATCGCTGCCGCAGCAAAATGACTTGTTGATAAAAGGAGCAACAGTATGGACGAACGAGGGCGACGGTATTCTTGTCACCGACGTGCTTGTTCGAGACGGCAAGATTGCTGAAATTGGTAATGACTTATCCCCCTCTGATGCCACCGTGGTAGACGGTAGTGGTAAACATTTAACGCCTGGAATTATCGATGAGCACTCGCATATTGGTTTATTCAATATCAATGAGATAGCGACTAATTCCAGCATGGTTAGAATGAAAGATGTAGTGGACTCTGAGAGCATTAATATTTATAGAAATTTGGCAGGAGGTGTCGTTGCGGCGCAGTTGCTCCATGGATCGTCTAATCCTATAGGGGGTCAGTCAGCGCTTATCAAAATGCGCTGGGGTCACGCGCCAAACGATTTGTTAATCGAAGGGGCCGATGAATTTATCAAATTTGCTCTAGGCGAAAATGTAAAACGCAGCAGAAATCCAGCGTCGGTTCGCTACCCGCAAACACGAATGGGTGTAGAGCAAGTTTTCGTAAATGCTTTTTCACAGGCACAAGAATATGAAAAAGAGTGGGACGAATACAATTCTCTTTCTCGCTCACAACAGCGAAATAGAGTTGCCCCACGCAGAGACTTAGTTCACGAGGCAATGCTGGAAATACTGAACAAAGAACGCTTCGTAACAAGCCATTCTTATGTGCAATCAGAAATCAATATGCTAATGGAAGTGGCAGATAGTTTTGATTTCAATATCAACACATTTACTCATATTCTTGAAGGTTACAAAGTTGCCGACAAGATGGCTGCACACGGCGCTGGCGGTTCCACCTTCTCAGACTGGTGGGGATATAAATGGGAGGTGCGCTATGCGATTCCCTATAACGCTGCATTAATGCAGCAAGCCGGTGTGGTTGTTGCCCTTAATTCAGATGACGCAGAGATGTCTCGGCGACTTAATCAAGAGGCTGCGAAAGCGGTCAAGTACGGTAACGTAAGCGAAATTGACGCCTTAAAAATGGTTACTCTGAACCCAGCTAAGTTACTGCACCTAGACGATAGAATGGGGAGTATTCTTGTTGGTAAAGATGCCGATCTAGTTCTTTGGTCTGATCATCCTTTATCTGTTTATGCGGCTGCTGATACAACGTGGGTAGACGGAATACCTTTTTACAGTCGGGAGCAAGATCGCCTGTTAAGGCAACAGATATCAGATGAGCGTGACCGAATCATTAGCAAAATTTCAGCGATGAGCGAATAGAGGAATTATGATGA
Organism: uncultured Gammaproteobacteria bacterium; assembly: GCA_913031035.1. Classification (GTDB taxonomy): domain Bacteria; phylum Pseudomonadota; class Gammaproteobacteria; order Pseudomonadales; family Pseudohongiellaceae; genus UBA9145. The sequence goes on along the minus strand of CAJWGN010000056.1, from coordinate 10,410 downwards.
GAAAGCACTCAGTTAAGTTATCTGTAATGGCGACATTACTATTTTCCTTGCTGTCGGGATTAAGCTACGCAATCGTGCCAATACCGGCAGCTGATCAAAGCGGTCCAATTGCGATTGTCGGAGCGATTATCCATGTGGGTAATGGTCAGGTAATAGGCGATGGCGTGATTACTTTTGACGAGGGAATTATTACCGCTGTTGGTTCTGGCAGTGACAATATTGATACGCGTGACCACCAGATTATTAATTTGGAAGGCCAGCATGTTTATCCGGGCTTCATCCTTGCGAATACGACACTTGGCTTACTAGAGGTTGGCAGTATTCGAGCCACCGATGATGTCTATGAGGCTGGCGATATTAACGCCAGTGTGCGCTCGGCTATTGCCTACAACACGGATTCTGAATTGATTCCGGCTAGCCGCTTCAACGGGATTCTGACGGCACAAGTTGCGCCTCAGGGTGGGTTGATTTCAGGTGCGTCTTCAGTCTTTAAATTGGATGGCTGGAATTGGGAAGACGCTATGCTCTCCGAAGATGTAGGCTTGCACATGCGTTGGCCTTCTATAAAAGAGCGCAGTAGGAACCAGCAGACTGGTATTTTTGAAACGTCCGACAATGAAAACTATCAGGCTCAAGTTCAGCTCCTGAACTCGTTGTTTCAAAGTGCTCAAACCTATAGTGGTTCACCATTGAATCTAAACTTGGCCGCTATGCAACCACTCATGAGCGGTGCCGCAAAACTGTTTGTCCACGCTGACCAGGCCAAGGAAATCATCAGCGCAATTCGTTTTGCGCAAAGTTTTGATATTGGCGATATTGTTCTTGTGGGTGGAATGGACGCCCTTATGGTTAAGGACTTTTTGGTGGCCGAGGAAATTTCGGTAATCTATGAGCGTATACATGAGCTTCCTGGCCAAGATTGGTATGACGTAGATGCGCCTTTCAAGACGCCGTTTCTTTTGCAGGAAGCCGGCATAAAAGTTGGCATTGGTGGCGGCGCCACAGAATTGCAGTCTCAGCGAAACTTACCATTTTTTGCCGGTACCGCAGCGGCCCATGGGCTTGATAGAGAAGATGCTCTTTCGCTGATAACCAAAAACAACGCTGAAATTTTGGGCGTTGATGATCGGGTTGGAACGTTAGAGACAGGTAAAGACGCTACACTATTTGTGTCATCCGGAGACGCTTTGGATATGCGGACAAGTCAGGTGCTTGGTGCTTACATACAAGGCCGGGAAATTGACCTTTATGGTACTCAACAAGAACTTTATGAACGTTTCAGAGAGAAGTATTCAAACCAACAGGAATAATTAGAAATAGAAATGCCTGAACACTACATAGATCAAAATGTTGCCGTGGCGAGCAGGCTTCTTATCGTGCTAAGCATTTTGTTCGGCGTACTTTTTTTCGCGAGTAATAGCAATGAACTGCTCAAGCAAGGAGTGTTGACCACTGATGCTTTTGCTGCTTTGCAGGCTGAGGCTGATTGCCGTGCGGATGAACTTGAAGAGGAAGGCATCAGCCTTCGTGAATGTGAGTTGATGTTAGTGCAGGTTGAAATTGCGCTGGAATCCAGCCCAGATTGGTTTAGATCAGTTCAGCAAATTCTCAGTGCGTCAGGTATCGCGGCAGCCTTGCTATCCATAGGATTGGCTTTAAACTTAAGTGCGAACTCGGGCTCGAGCAGTCGGTTTTCACTGAGAATACTGGTATGGGTATTAGGCGGGCTGGTTGTCCTCGACAGCGTCATGTTTATAGCGGCGTTACAGACAGGTCCTTTGCTTCGAGCCCAGTACTTATGGCCACTTTTGTTGTGGTTTTTCATTCATCTCAGCTTGGCCTTAGGCGCTCGAACTATTTCTAAAAACATTAACGACAAGCTTAGCTATCCAGCTGGAAAATTTTGATAGAGAACACAAATTCTGAGTTGGCCAGTGAACCTTTAGCATTGTCTAAAGCTATTCGATTTTGCCATTGGCTCAGTGTGTTAGCTGTATTCTATTTACTTATCTCAAGCTGGTGGATGCTATCGTTACCGCTACCCTCCGAGAACTCCACCTTTCGAGTACTGCCCTTCCAATTGCATAAAAACGTAGGGATTACCTTATTCCTATTGCTTCTCGCTATGCTTGGCAGCTTCATTCTTCGCTGGATAAAGGAAAATGCTCGGACAGACCCCCTGCAACAGCTAACTGCCAAAATTGGCCACGGCTCAATGTACCTCGTGCTGCTTTTCTGTTGCTTGACAGGTTATCTTTCATCATCTTTTAGCGGCTGGGGAACCGAGCTTTGGTGGTTGCTCAATCTTCCTCAGTGGGCACAAGAGAGCGATGATCTGAATGCGTTTTTTTCGGACCTGCATCTTTGGTCCTGCTGGCTATTGATTTTGTTAATAGCCGTTCACATCGGCGCGGCCTTGCACCATTCATTTAACAGCGATGGGGTGACGGATTCTATGCTTCGCTCATCCAATAAAGACTAAATTAAAAATAGAAACATAAAAGGCAGAATTATGAAGGAATACCCGACTTTCGTTACGCATTTGGAATGTAGCTATACCGGCAAAAAATACCCTGCGGACCAATTGCATGGTTTGTCAGAAGCTGGAAAGCCGCTTCTGGTCCGTTATGATTTAGAGGCTCTAGGAAAGTCGATTAGCAAGGATGACCTAAAGGACAGGCTGCCTGAGTTTTGGCGCTACCGTGAGTTTTTACCAGTAAGGCAATCAGAGAACGTTGTTCGCCTAGGTGAATTAATGACACCAATTTTGCCAGCGCGGAAAACACAGGCCAAGCTAGGCTGTGGTGAAATTTTAATAAAAGACGAAGGCCGGCTACCTACTGGCTCTTTCAAGGCTAGAGGTCTTGCCTTAGCCGTAGCAATGGCGAAAGAACTAGGGGTGACCCGTATGGCAATGCCAACGAATGGCAATGCCGGCGCAGCCCTGGCCGCCTATTGTTCCCGCGCCGATATAGAGACTTTTGTATTCTGTCCCGAAGACACACCTAAAGTGAATATTGAAGAGATTGCTTTTCAAGGTGCTAAGACTTTCCTAGCCAATGGTTATATCAATGACTGTGGTCGAATTGTTGGGGAAGGCAAAGAGAAAATGAACTGGTTTGATACCTCGACTCTAAAAGAGCCCTATAGAATTGAGGGCAAAAAAACCATGGGTCTGGAATTAGCCGAGCAACTTAATTGGCAGGTACCAGATGTAATTCTATATCCGACCGGTGGCGGCACCGGACTGATCGGCATGTGGAAAGCCTTTGCCGAATTGGAAGCAATCGGCTGGATTGGTTCCAAGAGACCTCGAATGGTGGCGGTGCAAGCAACCGGCTGCGCTCCGATAGTAAAGGCCTATGATGAAGGCACGAGGCACGCCGAGCCGTGGCAAGACGCGCATACCATAGCGTCAGGTATTAGAGTTCCAGTTGCCGTCGGTGATTTTCTAATTTTGGATGCGGTACGAGAAAGTAATGGTTTTGCAGTCGCGGTGACTGATGAGGCTATCAATGAGGCGCATAAAGAATGTGCGAAAGAGGAAGGCATTTTGCTTTGTCCAGAGGGTGCTGCAACCTTGGCCGCCTTAAAACAAGAACTTATCTCGGGAAGAATTAAGAAGGACGAGCAGGTATTGTTATTCAACTGTGCCACAGGACTGAAGTATCCGATGCCTTCAAGCCATGAACGAATCGATTTGTCGAAACCAATAGACTATGACTTTATCGCTAACTGTTAGCTCGCGTTAGAGGATTAGCGAGTGGCAAGAATCAATTCTGAACGGGTGAACGCCGAGTCTTACTATTCATAGTGACTCAGTTAACAGAGGACTGTTGAATGACCGCCAAAAACATCGATTTGTATACTTGGAGTACACCGAACGGACGCAAGGTCTCGATTATGTTGGAGGAGATTGGAGTGTCCTATCAAGTCGTTCCAATCGATATAACAAAAGGAGATCAGCATAAGCCAGAGTTCTTGGCGATTAGCCCAAACAATAAAATACCTGCCATTGTAGATCATGACACAGGGATTCATTTGATGGAGTCAGGTGCGATATTGATGTACCTCGCACATAAAAGCGGTAAGTTGATTAGCCCTATGGGGCCGAAGTACTGGCAGGAAATGGAGTGGTTGATGTTGCAGATGGGAGGGGTAGGCCCGATGTTGGGTCAGACTCACCATTTTCTGAAATTTAATGCGGGGAAATCAAGCTATGCTGAAGAGCGCTATAGTGCAGAAACTGCCCGCCTATACGGCGTTCTTAATGAGCGCTTGAAGTCAAGCGCTTACCTAGCGGGCAACTATTCTATAGCGGACATCGCCACTTGGCCTTGGATTTCAAGATACGAATGGCAAGAGATGGAGCTGAATGACTTCCCAAGTTTAAAAGATTGGTATCTGCGAATAGCTGATAGGCCTGCGGTGCAACGAGGTTATGCGGTGCCCAAGGATTTGGAAATTCCCCGTCCAAGCTAACGACGCAAACGAATATTAAATTACAATAACGAAAAAGGGGCTTAAGGCCCCTTTTCCACTCATTAAGTTAGGTGTTTAGATCAGATTGTAAACTGGGGGTGCTGGAGTAAGTATTCCACCACCTGCCTACATCACCTATACCTATGCGGGTCTAGGTCTACTCGGGCAAACTGGCATAAACGATGTCCCGAGATAGAGTTCGTAGCTCAGGAGCGTCAGGTCTTTTTGCTCCTTGGGCTTGAATCATGCCGATAAAAAACAAGTCCTCAGTAGGGTCAACCCAGAACCAAGTCCCTGCAGCTCCACCCCAATAATAAGTGCCGGCACCCTGTGGGGTGTCTGCTTTCTTTGGATCTACAATTACCGCAAAATCCACACCAAAGCCTTGGCCAGGCTGGCCTTCGCTTGTTGGGCTACCGCGTAGATTTAACTCATCGCGTAGACTGTTAGTTCTCATAAGGCGAACAGACTCAGGAGAAATGATTCGAGCGCCGTCCAGCTCACCTTCGTTAACTAGCATTTGAAGGAAGCGCGCGTAATCGTGCGTTGAAGAAACTAAACCGCCGCCGCCAGACTCCAAACGGTCCGGGTTAAGATAACTAGGTCGATCTGTCCGGTGAGGACGCTGAACTAAATGCTGGCGCTCTTCATCCCAGTTGTGAACTTCAGCAAATCGAGGTTTGTCTTCAGGTTTAACAAAGAAGCGAGTGTCGGTCATGTCCAGAGGAAGAAAAATATTTTTCTCTAAGTATTCGCCATAAGTCATGCCAGTAATTTTTTGAACAATGTAGCCCTGAATATCAACTGCAACAGAGTAATACCAAGCTTCGCCTGGTTCAAACATTAAGGGGATATCTGCAACTCTTTCAATCAGCATGTCCAAGTCATCGGACGCTAGCACTTGAGTGTTTCTAAAGGCTTCGTTTACCGGGTCGCTGCCGCCAAGGCCATAGCCAAATCCTGCAGAGTGGTTTAAAAGCTGACGCATTGTAGGTGGCTTCTCTGGTGTTTCCAGCACCATTTTTCCATCTTCATCATAGCTGGTCATCACCCTTAGATTGGCGAATTCTGGAACGTATTTGCTGACAGGGTCGTCAAAATTCCAGAGGCCCTTTTCGTGAAGCATCATCAGTGCAACACCGGTCACCGGTTTTGTCATTGAGTAGATTCTAAACAGTGAATCCATCTCCATGGGTGCTTGGTCATCAACGCGAGATAGGCCTGCTGTTTCAAAAGTTGCCACTTCACCATCTTTAGCTAGAATCCAAACCATACCGGCGACATCTTGGTCGGCGACAACTTTATTCATGGCTGCATCCAAGCGTTGAATACCTTCCTCAGAAAAGCCGGCTGCTTTAGCGCCAGCTTCTTTAATTGGCCAAGACTCCGCTTGTGCATTAAGTGCAACTAAGCTGATGCTTGTTGCTAGAAAGGTTGTTAAACCCTTTTTAAATAGGGAAAAGTTTTGCATAGGCTCTCTCCAAAATTGTTTCTAGTTTTTGTAACTCTAAAGGATTGATCAACTCAATCACGTTAACACTGTTCTTCGTGTCTGCTTGTCATTATTCGTGTCAAGAATATTTTTGAATCTTAATAAGAAAGATAATAGCTTGCTCGGGGCATAAGGAATACCCCAGGCTATAAGAATAGGGTTCGAAGTGATTGCTCTACTGTGAACTGAATCGAAGCGCTGTTATATCGTATTACTGCCATCGGCAGCGCCATAGCCCACAAAAGCCGTGAATTCGCCGGCGACCTATTCGGTCTACGCTAAAAATTTCCGCACTGGGCCTGACAGAACCTCGGAATGTGCTATGGGTGGCGAGCTTGAGCTGCTATTTCAGGCAGCATATCTATTGTCACCACTGAAAGGATAGGATCGACGATTGTGGCGAGCCAAGCAAAGGATATTGCAATCGCGGGCCGCTTCTTTGCCTGCAACGGTTATTGGCATATTAAAAGGCAATTGCTCATTACGGCCAAAAGCTTCTCTGTTACTGCAACCTCCCTCAACGGTAAGGTCACCGGTGACTTGTTACAGTGGTCTTTGAGAAGTCAGAGGCGGCTCTTGCTATCGCAGTATTGCTAGGTTCATTTGATGGGTCACTGTTAAAGGTTGTATCTTCATGAGTCACCATTAAAGCGATCAATTACTGTTACTAAGGTTCAGCGTTTCGCTCGGATATTCGTTAACGGTGAATTGGACATAGTGAGCAGTGCAAAACGTCGGTTCTGTTGAAGAGCTTAGGATGTCTTCAAGGCGTGGGGAATTTTGAAAGTTCAGCAAAATAAGCCAAAACCAGAGTTCTAGGGCAAGATTTTAGGCGCTTTATCAAGGGCGATTACAAAGGGCGATTACAAAGGCGCCTCAGAGATTAGTGCAGGCAATCACAGATTTAATGTGCTTGCCCCACGAATTTTTTGGCATAGCTTAAACATCAGGAATCAGCGTCAGTTTTAGTAGACGACTCTTTGCTTTTAGTACCACCGGCGTCTTTTTTCTCTGAGCCGGCCATCATGGCCTCTAGCTCTTCTCGGCTCATCATATCCAAATCCCAATGGCTGGTATGGCGGTCTTTCACTTCGTCACGAAACAATCGCTTTTTCTTCATCACAAACTCCAGTGGCCACGATTAAATCGGTGACGCAGCAATGTGGTTAGAGGATCGATATTTTGTGATACCAGCATAGGAGGCTTAGGGCTATATGTCCAATAATGCTCATGTCCTGATAAATGGGCTGGAATCACTCGCTATTGCTATGAGATTGCTTGCGGGAGTGCGGCAAAATCACTACCTTGTGGGGTAGGGTAAGGTTTAATTTCAAGGAGGCACCATGAAAAACACACTGACATTGTTGGCACTTGCTATAACAGCGAGTTTTGCAACATCCACATTCGCTCAAGGGACTTACATTGCACCCCGCACAGAATGGGGCGATCCAGACCTTAACGGTGTTTGGAACTTTTCATCCAACGTGCCTATGCAGCGGCCAGAACAGTTTGGTGAGCGGGAGTTCATGACTAGCGATGAAATCGCCTCTATGCAGGCGCGACTTGCCGCAGCCGATGCATCGTCGGATCAGGCGGTAGCGTCAACAGAGGGGAGTCCGGGTGGCTACAACGACTTCTGGGTTGAAAGCGCAGGCATTACCGATCAGATTCGTACTTCTCATATAGTTTATCCGAAAAACGGAAGAATGCCTGGCCGAGTTGAAGACACGATGGTTCAGTTTGGCGGCCTTGGTGACGATGTGCCTGGTACTCGTCCTGTGCGCTATACAGTAGGTGGCATTTCTAAAGATGGTCCAGAGGACCGAGGTTTGTCTGAGCGTTGCATTGTCGGTTTTAATGCAGGGCCTCCTTTCATGCCTAGCCTTTACAACAATAACGTGCAGATTGTGCAAAACAAGGATCATGCGGTGATTGTGGTGGAGATGATTCATGACGCGCGTATCGTGCCAATTGTGTCAATTGGGCAAGATCATATTAGCGAAGATATTGGTTTATGGTCTGGCGACTCTAAGGGTTATTGGGATGGTGATACCTTAGTTGTTGTGACTAAAAACTTTAACGGTATGACTCAAAGTTTCAGCGCATTCGGAACCTCTGAAGACAAGATTCTCACCGAGCGCTTCACTCGTGTTGACCCGGTTACTGTTAACTATGAATGGACTCTCGACGATCCATCTACCTTCACTGATAAGTTCACTGCCATTGTTCCCATGACTAAAGTTGCTGGCCAGCTTTATGAGTATGCTTGCCACGAAGGTAACTACGGTATGGTGAATATTCTGCGGGGTAAGCGTGCAGAAGAAAGCAGAGCAACTGAGTCAGGAGCGAGATAGCTAGACTCGACAGCTACTTGGTGTAAGAGTTATTATTTCGATATCTCTACAAGCGTAAACAGCCGGGATGTTACCCGGCTTTTTTTGGATTGATGGTTTTCAGAATTTAAAATCCAGCGACTTTTTAACTGTGTATTTTAGCTATGCTCGTTAGCTTTTTCCTTTGCTCAATTCAGTTAGTTTTTCTGCTTAGTTACTCCAGCCTTTCCAGCCGGGGCCACGCACCACTTTTCCTGGTAACGCCCCTGTGTGTTCTCCGTCTTTAAGAACGGTTACCCCGTTAACCAATACATGCTGCATGCCGGTGGAATACTGATGAGGATCTTGAAAGGTCGCATGATCTTGAATTTTAGAAGGGTCAAATATAACTATATCGGCGTAGTGTCCCTGCTTAAGCTCTCCCCTATCTCGAATTTTTAGATTTGTAGCCGGCAACTTAGTCAGTTTTCGAATAGCGTCGGCTAAGGTAATAACTTTTTCATCGCGAACATATTTACCGAGTACCCTGGCAAAATTGCCATAGGAACGAGGATGCGTGCTTTGTTCAAGAAACTCACCTTCACTAGCAAGAGACCCTGCGTCAGATGCAAAGCTTACCCAAGGTAGGGCAATTCCTTTAGCGACATTTTCTTCGGACATTAAAAAGTAAACCACCTGAACACGGCTGCCATCTTCAATAACCAGATCGATGGCGGTGTCAGCGGCAGATTTTTCTCGCTGCGCGGCTACTTCAGCCAAGGTCATACCGATGTATCGGCGCAGTGCTGGGTTGCGAAAGCCAACTAACAAAGTGCCATCCGGGCCTGCGGCTAATGCGAGGTTTTCCCATTCATTGCTGGGAGTCTTCATCTCTATTAATATCTGCTCTCGAATTGCAGGATTTTGCAATCGTTGCGCCCAAGCATCATAGCCGCCCTCTTGAACCCAGGGTGGCATGCCTGCATCTAAACCGGTGGAACCGGCGGTGTAGGTATAAATATCTGCGGTTATCGCCAAGCCTTCTGCCTGAGCGGATTCGACTTTCTCTACCAGGCTATCAAACTTATCCCAGTTACTTTGGCCGGCCATTTTAAGGTGATAGATTTCTCCAGCTACGTCACCTTCCCTCGCGATAGTGATGAGTTCATCAACGGCTTCGAGCAGTCTATTACCCTCGCTACGCATGTGGGAAATATACATACCGTCATATTCTCCAACCACCTTAGCAAGCGCGATCAGCTCGTCAGTCTCAGCGTAAAAAGCAGGCGCATAGATTAGCGATGACCCTAGTCCAAGGGCGCCGTCCTCCATTGCCTGCTTTACCAAGTTTTCCATTCTTTCCAGCTCCTCGGAATTAGGCGCTCGATCCTCATAGCCAAGTTCGTGGATGCGAACTGTGGTGGCTCCGATAAAAGAAGCCACATTGGGTGAGATACCTTTTGCGGTGAGAAACTCTAAATACTCATCCAGCGTGGTCCACGTAATAGCAGTGTCGCCGTATTCTTTATTTGTGGTTGCTTGGGCTCTCATCACATCATTAAGTGGACCTTCTGAGACGCCTTCACCAAATACTTCCAAGGTAACCCCTTGGCGAATATCGCTTTGGCTGCGGCCATCTTTAATTAGCGATGAGGTCGCCCAGCTAAGCATATTAATAAACCCTGGGGCCACTGCTAGACCTTCTGCATTGATAATTTGGATGCTAGTGCTATCCCCTAGCTCGCCTATGGCCGCTATGCGGTCGTCGACAATAGCGATGTCAGCAATATAGGGCGCCCCGCCATTACCGTCGTAGATTTGGCCGTTCCGAATAATGAGGTCGTAAGCGTGAGTTGATGTTTCTTCTGGGCTGCCACAGGAAGTCATTAAGAAAATAATAATGACGGACAGTAGCGTTCGTGAATAAGACATAAAGGATCTGCCGAGAATTAGTTACCAAGTGGTTCGAATCTAAATAAAGTACCGAAATTGCGCTGTTCTATCCAGTAATTTGTTTAGGCGTGCGGATATTGTTGACATTTTTGGAGGTTGAAACTACTGTATATATATACAGTATTATTGGATATCTCCCATGGCTCCGAACCCTCCGTTTAAAACAGCAGG
>CAJWGN010000055.1 GCA_913031035.1 uncultured Gammaproteobacteria bacterium | reverse complement strand
TCAATATAGCTAGAGGGTTCGATCTGGGCAGTACCAAAATTGAGAGCCATCACTAAAGTCACCAATACCATGCTCGATAGTTGGCCAAGGATGCGCGTTGTCGAAACAGCGGCGGCGGCGGCGCCTAAATGTTTTCGGGACACCGAGCTCATTATGGCGTTCACGTTAGGCGACGAGAAAAGACTAAATCCAAGGCCGGTCACAACCAGCGCGACTACAATACTTATGGTCTCAGAGCCGCTACTCAGCATTGCTAGCAGCATTAGCCCCATAGCGGTGATGCTCATTCCGGCAGACGCTAGAATCCGTGGTTCGGTGTGGTCTGATAATCTGCCCATGAGTGGTGAAAAAATGGCCATTGTCAGTGGCTGAACCATCATTAGAAGCCCTGCAGCGGTGGGCGATAAGCCTTTAAGGTACTGCAGGTATAGGCTCAGCAAGACAACGTTCATGAAGGTAGCGCTGTACATGATGAGAGAAGCAAGGCATGAATAAGTGAAAGTTTTATTGCTAAAGAAAAGCTGTACGTCCATAAGAGGATGTTTGCTTGATCTCGCTTGTTGAAAGAAAACCCCCACGCCGATTAGGCCCGCTGCTATCAACACATATCCTCTTGGGCCAGGCAGGAATGAAACTCCGATGCATATAATGAATATAGCTGAGCAATAAATCAGCGCTCCGGTAAAGTCGAATGCCCCTCTTTCATCTGCTGCCCAGTCGCCTTCTACTTTGTAGACGCCGATACAGAATACCAGAACAGCTAAGGGTATCTGCACAAGGAAATTAACCCGCCAGCCAAGCTGGTCGACAATGATGCCGCCTAGGAGCGGACCGCTGGCTAAACCGATATAGATGAACGCAATAACCAAGCCGATTACACGCCCCCGGGTTGCCACCGGAAATACTGAAGATACAATGGCCATCTGCGTTGCGTAGAGCATAGCAGCGCCAAGTCCCTGTAAAAATCGAGCGCCAAGCAGGCTAATAGCACCGGTTGCTGCCGCGGCTAGGCACGATGCGAATACTACAAAAACCGCGCCTATAAGAAATATCTTTTTACGGCCGAACATGTCTGCGAGGCGACCGAAGACGAGAATAAACATCGCGCTTGCCATCAAAAAGGCAGTGGGAATCCAGCTTACACTAAGCGCCGAAAGCTCTAGGTCTGCGGCAATATAGGGTAAGGCCACATTGACGGAGGACAGCATAATCGGCACTGACAGTGCATTTAATAGCACCATGACCAGCACAGATTTTTGTAATGAGGTATAGGGTTCAATCAAGGGCATAGTTGGCAATTTGTTTAACTTAAATGCAAGGATACAGCGTCACGGCTGTCTTGCAACACCCCTGCTGTTATCGACACGCAAGCGGTTGTCTGGTGACAGCTGAGCAATAAAGCCTTCAATATTAGTCGATGAGCTGTATAGATATTTATTATAGGAATTGTTAGAAGGATCGTCGCTACAACAGCAACCTTTTTCAAAGCGCTGAAAAGATCGCATCCAGTTTGTCATAAATCAGCGCGAGACATAATAAAGAATGGACAAATATCACCGACTCTAACCAGCAATCAAGCAAACATTTTTTACTCTATCAACGATACAGTCTCAGTCACCGAGAGAGGCGTTGGGAGAAATTACGAACTGGAAATATACCCGACGGTGACCTCCTGTCTCTTGAAAAAGCAGGGGGGTCAGGCTAAAGCAGAGTTAGAATTTTACCCTAGCCTGTTCCAAATCATGCCAACTACAATTTTGGCATACGACCTATCCGTGTAAAAACTTCAGTCACTATTTGCAAGTCGATTAAAAACTGATCGACAGTTTTAAATTCGTTCGCATTGTGGCCGGTATATTTAAGATCAGGCATTGCCAATCCAAATTGAACTCCATTAGGCAAGTTGTGAATTGAAGTGCCTCCCGCTGATGACCCGAATTCCCTTGGCATTTCCAAGGTTTGCGTTGCGATGTCCAGAAGGGCATTTACCCAAGCTCCCTCCGGGTTTCGATACATCGGAGCGCCGACGCTGTAATCGAACGTTACATTCGTATTAGAACTATTAACCCAGGCATCAAGTTTTTCAGATATCTGGGCGATTAATTGCTCTGGTTCTCGGCCAATTGGCAATCGAAGGTTCACTGCCAAGCGCAGGCGCGCTTGATCCAGATTGATAAAAGTCAGCGAAGTAGTTAGCGGGCCCATAAAGTCGTCCGCATAGGCTATATCTAACGTATTTCCAAGGTAGTCCAAGCCCCAGTTAACCGAAGCATAGCTAGCGGCATCGGTAATGTGGTTGTCTTGAAAAATGCCTTCTTGCTTGAGATTGTGCAGAAACCCCAGCATCCGAGAAACGGGATTAACGCCAGTTTCAGGTTCAGAGGAATGCGCTGAAATGCCGGTAATCCTGAGAACAACAGCGCTGTTTTCAGCGACGGCTTCAATCGCAAAGTCGCCCCCGTTACTGGCTATGTAGAGGGCGCCATATTCATTCAACTGTGAAACCAATTGGTTAGGCCGGCTAGATTGAATTCGCGCAACCGATGCGGCAGGTATTTGATTGGTGGCCAGGCCGCCTGAAATGCTTAGAATTTCAGCCCCTTCGCCGGAGCCTTCTCGGATTGGAAATGAGGCCATTACAGTGCCGTAACCTTTTTCGGCGATAACCACTGGATAATTGCCATCAAGGGCAATGTTAAAGTTAGGCAGCGGATTGTTTTCGAAGTAGTAGGGTATTGCTGTGGATGAAGTCTCTTCGGTGGTATCAACTAAAAGTCTAATATTTCGCAACAGAGACAGACCTTCTTCTTGGATGACCTTCATGGCATAAAGTGAAGCGACGATGCCATTCTTGTCATCTTGAGTACCGCGGCCATAAAGCCGATCACCAATTTGGGTAACTTCGAATGGGTCCAAATGCGTTCCATCAGGCAGCACCCACAGGTCAGAATTAACAGGCACTATGTCAGCGTGAGCATGAAAGGCGACTAGCTCTTCGCTGCTTCCTTCAAGGGTGATTTCATAAACGCGCTGGTCAATATTGCGGAAGTTGAGATCAAAGTCATTGGCGATGCCTTTAAGAACTTCTGCGAATCGGAGAAAATTGGGGTTTTCGTGCTGTTCAACGCCCTCAACTTCAAATGTTGGAATTGCGACAAGTTGTTTTAACGTTTCAATAGCTTCTTCACCATACTGAAGGCGCGTATAAATGCCTAGCAAACGGTATAGCGTGCTACTTTGCCCGAGCTCTAATGGTTGGTCAGAGGTATAGCTACGGACGATATCTCTTGTTGCGGCATCGGCTATTGAGGAGGTAGTTAACTGTTCGAGAAAGTCTGAAAAACCAACGAAGTTGGCTGAGTCTAAAGAGTCAACTATTTGATTGATCTGCTGCCGATCAAGGTTAGCAGTCGCTGTTGAGCTTAGGGTAAGAAGTGCTGAGAACACAACTAAGATGGCTGAGGCGGTAACAATAAGCTTCTTTAAAATAAACATCCGTGGAATCCTGAATTTGCGAGTGTCGCTATGATAGACGATTTTGCTACTAAAAATCGCAGCAATGATTAACAGCTTTATCCCCCCTTTAGTGCGGTCAAGTTAACCCAAAGACTTCACGGATTGGGTTAACTTGGTCAATATGATAAATCGCTCAATCGCCAGAGGGAATAATTCTCGGGCTTCACTATTTGTTCGGACGCTAATTCAACACGCGGCTCATAGGCTAACTTATAACCTAAATCTGCGGCAAATTAGGAGCTGAGATCTAGGATAGTTAACTGCTGTCTATTTCCCTTATGTCGGTATATTCTCCGGTTCTGTTTTTCCATCTCTCCTATCATTGCAATGAGGTAACCCATGTCTACATCCATGTACGAACGCTCGATTCCTGTTCTGGTTCGCAATCTTAATAATCTATCTGCATTTTTAACAAAGGCTGCCAGCTATGCTAGCGATAACGACATTGCCGGTAGCGTGCTGACAAATTCTCGCTTATTTCCGAACATGCTTCCACTGACAAGCCAGATCCAAATTACCTGCGATGTCAGCAAAGGCGCTGCAGCGCGCTTGTCAGGTATTGAAGCGCCTAGCTATGAAGATACTGAAACCAGCTTTGAAGAATTGCAAACGCGCATCATTAACACTGTAAAGTTCCTCGAATCAGTTCCGGCAGATAAGGTCGATGGCTGTGAGGAGAAGGAGATAACATTGAAGGCTGGTCCTACTGAATTTAAATTCACCGGCAAGACTTATTTGCAAAACTTTGTATTTCCCAACGTATATTTTCACGCGACTACAGCCTTCAATATACTGCGCCATAACGGTGTTGAAATTGGAAAAATGGATTTTCTTGGCGGCCAGTAATCTAAATAGGGACGGTTCAGTATCTCTCTCTCTCTCTATCGGTCGGCGGGACTCATGAGGCCTGCCAAATTTTCGGATATGAGCCGATATAGAATGTTCAGTAAAAAGACGAGTCAACGACTAGCTCAATTTGAAAAGTAAGCCCGTCGATACTGTGTGGGGCAGTTTCCTACTATTGATATGGCTAGACGAGTAGCCAGGCAAAATCAACAGAGACAGGCCACTGTGTGCGGTACGGGGAAAAAGTGGCCTTTCTCTGTTTATGCTGATGTTTAGTTCTGTAGAGAATTCTCCAAAGCATTTTTTTAACAATTACGCACTTGCTTCCACTGAACTCAACGCTTTCGCCACAGCTTTATGATAGCAGTCGCGATTTTTTACAGCTTGTCCAATAGAGCCAGCCCGGTTCAAATCTCGTGGTCCACAAACTTTCTCGGCCGCACGTCGAATTTTACGCTCCAGTTCGATTCGGCCATAGTTTGTAGAAGCTTCGCCGACGTTATAAATTATTTTAACTTCATTTTCAGAAATGTCGGTAGAGTTAATGTCAGCGGTCGCTATCGCAGGAATAGTCATCGCTAGTATAATTGTTAACGGCTTAAGTAGGTTGTTCATAATTACTTCTCCAAAGGTTTAGATGAAATTCTAGTTATTCGCTTTCTCAAATATTAAGACGATGCAGATCGAGAAAGGTTACTTAATCAGATTTTTTTGGCATGGCTGCTTTTTTAAAGTAGCGTGCTCACTCACGGCTCCGTATTGACAGCGACACTGATATCGATAGCGTTGAATTACTCGATTTTTTAGTGAAGAATATGTCCAGAAAAGCTGCGGACTCAGCTCGTAATATGGTCGACGCTGTTGTCCATTGACTTAGAGCCTCGCCGTTAATTGGCGGCTGAATGCTCGATCTATTCCTGCACACTATGAAGGGATTAAGACGATGACTAAAAATTCCGTTCCTGATTTCTCAGAATATTTCGTGCGCCTATCTCAAAGAACTTAAACGCCATCATTTTTTTAATTTTCATAAAGAATTGTTCAAGCGGCCGCTTAGCTTTTATGCAGAGCCAGCCCGGCTGCAGATCAAGAGAGCGCAGGCAATGCGTGCCACCAAGATTGAGCTTGAAGACCATCCAATTTAAGTTAGAGTTGGTATGAATGATTTTGGGCAGATTGCTAATTAAAAACCATCTAAACTGCCAGCTTTTGCGTTGAGCATTAAGAAGGGTTAAGAGGTTGCTTGCTTTCTCCTTCGCCTTCTCTATCCCCCTCCCTATTTTTATCCAAAAGCTATCTCGTGGCGTTCATCTCCGAGCTCACCGATCAGGCTAGAGTCAAGACAGCTACTGCGTTGATATGGTGCCTGCTTTGAGCGGCTGTATCTGCGTGCAACGGCTGCTTATCCAAAGCAGCTCAAGCGGCGGTATAGCTTTTACGAGGATAGCGCTAAGTTCTATTTATGCTCGATAGAGCGTTTTATAGAAAACGATTGATGTTTCTAAGAGCTTATGGCCCTTATGAGAGCTCAAAAGAGGTTTGATGACGACCATAGTAGGACCTTTATCAGCCCAAGGAGCTGACTTGTAAAAACTAGTAATCAATAATTTGCCAACGCATAAGGTAAGTTGCTCAGGAAGCTCTGGAGCTTTTCCCGCATCCCGCAGGATGTTCTCGCAAATGCAAAAATGTGCGGGATTAGCGCAGGCATGCTTAACCTGAGGCTCTCATTTTCTGGGTGAATCACTTATTGATATTTTGGCAGCTGTTAACAATAACGGTTGGCTAACACTGTATTTTTTTAAGTCACTTAGGCTGAGCTAAATCCAAGCATAGCGTCCAATTTTTTTCTTCTCTTGCCTGTCCTGTCATCGCCTATTAGGATGAGGTCGTAATACGCCTTCCATTCAAAGGGGCCAGTCCACTAAGTCACTATTCGCCTATTCTATATGGCGTTATGAGTATTCGATATGACAATAAAATTCATGCCTCTTGCCCGGGAAGATGATAATTATTCGAATGTTTTCGATCTTTACGAGGAAGCCTTTTCCAAAGTTCAAAGGGTTCCACCTTGGATTCTCAGATACAAAATGAGAAAGGGAAAAGCAGGGTTTTATGTCATTTATGAACAAGATACTTGGATTGGTTTTATTTATAACATTGAGTATAAGGGCCTTGTGTTCATCCAGTTTTTCGCAATATCAGAAGCGTGCCGGTCACAGGGTTACGGAAGCAAGGTCTTGGATTCAATGAGAGAGAGGCATTCAGGGACAAGAATCATACTAAACATTGAGAAAATTGATGATCAATCAAAGAACTATCCGCAAACGGTAAAGCGAAAAGCATTCTATGAGAAGAATGGGTTTCGCTCCTCCGGCTATATTGTCAACGAGCCTGGGGAACAGCTTGAGATGCTCATACTTGGTGGAAGTATCAGTAAGAAAGAAATAGAAGAAATGTACAAATACCTTTTGGGTACTATTTTTGGCTTATTATTTGGACCAAAAATTATAAAAATTTGATTAGATTTTCTATTTTGCAGCCCTTGGTATGGGCAATTACATAGAACGGTTGTTCGTTATGTTTGAATTTCTTCGGCGCCACTGACGTTAAGGCCGGTGATTTTCCGGAAACAAGCAAAGGCTTGGGGGCAAGTGGTCGGCTAGCCACCGCCGAGACTAGTCAAAGAGTCGGTAGGGAATGCTGGGTGACAGTAAGACGCCATTAGACTATCGTCTGCTACTTGGGCCGGGACACTCGGATTCGCAAAGTATTGGAAAGCTCTATAACGAGGTTGTTATGCAAATAGTTAAAAACACCATAATAGTAATTCTTTGCCTGCTACTCATCCCAGTGGTTGCAGTTGCGACGGCCGGGGCGAAGCAGAAATCCGCCGATGGGCCTAATCGAGTTTTTTCTGGTGGGCCATTAGTCGCAGGTGAGCTGCATCGCGGTCCGGATCCGGACTGGAGCTTTGTGAATGAGATCCCTACGATCGAGATGCAACTACTAGACCCCGCGCAGTCGCGGCGTATCTGGATTGCTGAGTACGACAACAGGATTTTTATTTGGTCTGGTTATATGGACAATTTCGTTGGCCGCCTCTGGAAGAGTTGGCCCGGTCAGGCTGAGAATGATGGTCGCGCTGTGCTGCGTATCAAAGGTGTGCGTTACGAACGACTATTGAAGCGCATAGAAAGCGGTGATTTTCTAGATGGGCTAACCGAGGTTATCTCCGGCAAGTACCCCTCGGCTATGAATCGCTCGTCGGTGGAGGGCGGCAACGTATGGTTGTTTGAGGCAACGCCGAGGGAGCCATAGAGGGAGCCATAGAGGGTGATAGAGAGTCCTTGAAAGAGTCCTCATTCTCTCTTTCTCGAGGAACATAAGAAGTCTCTGGCCGGTCAGCTAAAAGAACTAATACAAGGATTTACACTATGAAGAAATTTTACATATTCATGGCCGTGGCTATCGTGCTAACCGTCCTGGCGGTTTTGTTCGTGCCAGGGGCTGATAATTTCGTTGAAGTAATTTTTCAGCGCTATCTTGGCCGCGCAGCTACATAAGTCACTACATCACCGAAATAGGAGGGTGTCTGTAAGCGAGTGCGAACGCACAAAGATGTCGGTGGTTGGTTTTACCTAGCGATAAGCAGCAGGCCTTAGGTGGCTAGATCATGGCTCCAACATAGCTCAAATAGATTGCAAGTCTATCGTTAGCAGCTGCCGCTTATTTTTTTCTGCGGCAATCCTCGTTACCGCAGATCGTTTTATATGGATTAGGTCTTCACTATAAAGCTGTTGGTTATTCCTTTGACCTGCTCTCCACTGTCTCGCGAGCGTTCTTGGCGATGGGTACACGTGAAAATCGGGAACCGTTTGTTGTCAGACCTTTTAATTAAATGAGTAGTTTAATATTTTATAATGCTTTTCCCTGAGATCATCGACTAGTCTATCTGTAAGTTCCAGGATTCTACTTCATCTAATATTTCGAAATCTGTCCAATTGAATTTAAGAGGGGTTACCGATATATAGCCTTGCTGGTAGGCGTAGGTATCAGTGGTTGGGTTGTCGGAATTCACAATCAATCGTACTGACTCATAATCCGTGCTCTGGCCAGTTTGCTCGACTATCTTATAGCCGCCAGTTTGCAGATAGGAATCTCCCATGGGTCTCACAGCTATTCCCTTCAGGGGTCCTGCTGGGACGTTGATAGAGATCATCGTGCCACTAGGCGCGCCGAGTCGGCGATATCGATCGACGAGGCTGGCAGCGAACCTTGCAGTGATGGCGGTATTTTCACTATTAGGAGCTTCCGATACTGCGATTGCAGGTAGCCCGTGATACAGGCCTTCCATCGCGGCTCCTACAGTTCCAGACAGATGTGAAACGTCCCCAACGTTTGCACCGCGATTAATGCCGGACACGACGATATCGAAGGGCTGATCTTTCCCCAACTCCTTTATGCCGAAGCGCACCGCATCGGCTGGTCTGCCGTGAACGGCGTAGCCGAAGAAACGACCATCTTGCTCAAAGTTGTCGACCGTTACAGATCCTATCGAGGACTGGCTGGCGCCAGACTGATTCGCATTCGGAGCAGAGACAACGACCTCCACATTTTCCAGTTGCGAAAGCGCCTTATGCAGGGCATGAAGGCGCGGAGATTCTATTCCGTCATCGTTTGAAAGTAGGACACGATAGGGTTGTGCCGTCACCACGGCACTAAAGCAGGTCAGTATAATTGCCGACAGAAATTGAGAGAAGCGTGTAGGTTCGGCTGTTGGTCGCATTATCTATTCCTCGAGTGCGGTCTTATTGTCTTAATAAATGGTTATGAGATCTTGTTGTCAGAAAAATCGAACTTGTACCGGAAAGTATTACAATAGTTCAAAGAGCAAGATCTATCCACAGATATCCATCGAAACCGCAGCTATCTAATACCTATAGCCCAACCGAGCGTCCTAAATGGCATATATTCAAAGCGTTTCTCTTACCGAACTCTGGCTTCAAATCACCCAAGGTGAGAGTCGCAACAATAGAAAGCTGGGATTTGATGTTAGCGAAAGCTAACGTTTTTTTGCGGGTTCCTCTTGAAAGGCAGCTGCTATATTGAGCCAATTGAGGCAGGTAAGCACTGGTTTTCGGGTGTGGGAATAGCTATGCTGGCGTATCTAATAAGTGGGAATGAAACATGTTTGTTTCAATAACGGGGCTTAAACCAAAGGGTTTTATTGGAAGGGTTCGATTTTGGTTGCTTACAATACCAGCATCCAGTGCTGCTCAAAAGGCAGAAGGGGTATTGTTTTGTGAGTTCAAAACTCGCAACGGATACCAGCAAACGTTAACTGTTTGGGAAACAAAAAAGCATATGATGGCCTACAGGGCATCACCTGCACATGTTAGGGCAATGAAAGCGACTTCACAGATAGGTAGTGGAAAAGTATTTGGGTACGAGACTGACTCAATTCCAAGTTGGAATGATGCTCTTATCGAGTTCGATAGCAAAGGGAGAGAGGTTTGAGTTGGTGGTTTTTGAGTGCGCTTGGTTCGGGCCTAAATTTTTGGAGTAAGGAAAGACCTATTTTTTTGTTCCTTCTTTACACCGACTTAGAATAGCAACGTAGAGTCCTCTTATAGAGAACAGAGCTCAGGCTTTTTTTGATTCTAGCCTGAGCTACCTCTAAATCGGTTGGATATTAGTTCTCGCTCTCGGTGAAATACTCTGGCCTCCAGGATAGCTCGCCAAATATGATTTTGAAACAGTCTCTATTGTTTCGACATTGCCTCAAATCATTCCATATATGTCCGAATTGTCCGAAGGTTATCTTGATAGGATTATTAGTATTGATATCTCGGGTAAGGCCATAAACTACCTTTTCATCTTCCCTCTCAAAAGTGCCAAACATCTTGTCCCAAATGATTAATATCCAGCCATAATTTTTATCCAAATATTGCTTATTTGAACCGTGATGAACTCGGTGCACCGATGGAGTGTTAAAGACCTCATCATGCCACCCATGGTTTGCTGAAAGCGGAAAGTTTTAATCAGCAGGTGCCAGGATTACGTTTTTGGCTAAAACTTATGTGGGCAGGAGAATCCGCGCTAGCTCCAGGTTTGCCAATCGTTCTGAATGAATGGATCCAGCAACTGAAAACTATTTAGTTGGCCCAAGGTCAGATTTTATAAACGAAACCTGGTGCCTTGGGGTATTGTTAGTGTCCCTTAGTTTATATCCTGGGGTTTAGGTGCAGGTATCGTCATGCCCGCAGTATTGGACAGGGTCTGTAGAAATTTATGCATTCGAAAAACTGATTAGCTGGTTTTGCAATTTTAGGACGATTTTGTCGCTAAAAGTCCGGTTATAAGTTACATTCATCGTTGTTCAATCTTCTATATACAGACGGTTGAGTTGATTCAGGGGAAGCGGGTGAAAGGCCTGCACTGACGCGCAACGGTAATTCATGCCTATACTTTAGGTTTGTTAAGTCCGACTGCCTGATCTTAGTATGAGTTATCTCGCGAAAAGATTGTTCAATGTCGGGCTCGCTAGTAGAGTTTTCTAGCAGCAGTTTTAACTGCTGGCCTTCAAGTTTTTTGCGAATTTCTTATTTCTGTAACTGTCATCGCGATCACTCTAGCCTAACCGCAGGATGCCGCGCTGTTCGATCCAGCTTAGGTTATTTGCAATATGATCCGCGCACAGTTTCTTTTTCCTTGTCTTACTCTTTTAATCCTAACATCGGTTACTCTCACTGCAGGAGCTGCAGAAATTGTTGGCGTAATTTCTCCGCGAAATGCAGCGGATGTCTTGAGTGGGGCGCATCAATTTTTAAAGAGCAACGCGTCACACTCAATCAAGCTTAGAACCACCGATCAGTTCAATGGTCTGAGCGACACAGACAGAAAAGCGTTGTTAGAAGGTGCTGACATTGTCTTCGTTGGTGGTGTATTTGGTGACTCTGTAAGCCTATTTAATTCGTACTTAGATCCCGATACTGGAATAGACATTAAATCTTTTGTTGCTGTTCACAGCGATAGGCGATTAGTGAATGCATCACGTATTTTAAACACATCAATGCTGCTCAATGCTGACGTAGACGAGCTGATGAAAGACCCTCCTGCGGCCGAGGGTACAGATGTTATGCAATGGTCTAACTCGCGTTTGGAGCAATTCTCCGACTATAAAGACTGGTTGCTGAGCAAAACTTTTTGGGCTGACCGCGATGTGGATAACATCGACGGCCTGTTTCGCCACCTTGCGTCTTTATCTGGCATTCCAATGATCGTGCCGAACCCCAAACTGCAATCGCCCTTGCGAGTATTTTTAGGGGGTAAGATAGCTAGCCCTGCTTCTATAACGCTATCAAAAGCACATCGATGGGTTGCCATAGTCGACTATGAAACCGGTGCTCGGCCTGGAGAGCGCGATCTGATTGAGCAGATATGCTTGCAGCTAGAGGCTAACGAGAATACCAAGTGTTTAACCGTGTTGGCCAAATGGGGGGAGTCTTCTGTTCGAGCTGCGAGATTGCTCGCCAAGCATAGAGATCAAATTTCCTTAGTTGTATCACTGCAAAACTTTGTGTTGGGCGGTGGCGAGGGCCGAGAACAGGTTAACGAATATCTAGCGCAGCTCGATGTTCCGGTCATAAAAGGTTTGCGTTTAAGCGACAGTACCGCTGCTGAGTACCGCTTATCAGAAGAGGGTTTGCGTTGGGACAGTGTGCACTATCGAGTCGCGATGCCAGAGTTGCAAGGTATCTCGCAGCCTTTGGTGCTCGCTGCAATGACTGAGGCTAGCCTTGATCAACAGACCGGGGTAAGACTGTCGCTATCGCAACCGATAGCGACCCAGGTTGCGTTACTTGTTCGCCGTGCACAGCGCTGGCTTGTTCTTCAGACTAAAGCAAACAAAGATAAGCGTGTTGCGATTATTTACTACAATCATCCTCCAGGCAGGCACAATATTGGTGCCGACAACCTCAACGTCCCGGAGTCATTGTTAGAAATATTGCAGCATTTGAAGAGTATCGGATATAACACCGGTGAACTGCCAGAGTCGCGAGAGGCGTTGCTCGACATTTTGCAGGATCGCGGTGTAAACCTGCCAGAAAACCGTGGCGCGTTGGCAGAGATGGCAGCTAAAGTCGAGACTGTCTCAGCGGCGCAATATCAACAATGGTTTGATCTGCTTCCGAGAGTTATCCAAGACGAAATGGAGAATGGGCCGTTAGGCTACCTCCATGTTATGTTGCAAACGGCAGTGAAATTCGAGAACCCTGAAATATCTCAAAGGCTAGTCAGGCGCGTGGTGGAAGATTTAACACACGCAATGGAAGGCGCCGACCATAAAGCGCGTGACCGAGCACTCAACTTGTTGGCTCAACTCGAAGCGTTGTATGTCCCATCGGGCAAGCAAATCGACATTGATTGGGAGACAGCTCAAGAGTTAGTCATAGCGATAACGAGCACGGGCGTTGAAGGGATTCGGGGTTGGGGAAAAGCGCCAGGCAGAGTAATGGTGCACAACAATGAGTTACTGATACCCGGAGTGCAGTTTGGCAATATTTTCATTGGCCCTCAACCGCCGCGCGGGTGGGAATTAAATGAAGAGATCCTGCACGCTAATTTATCGTTCCCGCCAACGCATCAGTACCTTGCCTTTTACCAGTGGCTAAGGCATTCATTTGGCGCCGATGCGCTAGTCCACTTGGGCCGGCACTCTACTTACGAATTCTTACCTCGCCATCGAGTTGGTATGGGTGAAGTTGATTACCCTATTTCTCTGATTGACGATCTGCCTAGCGTTTACCCGTATATCGTTGACGGCGTGGGTGAAGGTATTCAAGCAAAGCGTCGCGGCTTAGCTGTGATGGTTGATCACTTAACGCCGCCACTGGAGAGCACGGAGCTCTATGATAGATTGCTCGAATTACGTCAATTAGTGGAAAGCTACGAAGCGGCTCCAGAGTCGGCCGGTGCTATGCGTCATCGCTCGATTGTCGCTATTAAAGAGTTGGTCGATGAGTTGAAGTTGGCCGAAGAACTCACTAAAAGCATGGAGAGTGAGCTAGAAATTCGAGGCATTAAAGCCTATGACCAAGTCGATGACGAGTTGTTGGTGCACGAAGTAGGTCACTATTTAACCAAATTACAAGAAAATTTTATGCCGCTTGGGTTGCATAGTTTTGGCCAAGACTGGTCGAATGAGGCGATCAAGACAATGTTAGGGTCCATGTCACAGGGTCAAACAGCCGATGAATTGAGTGCGAATAAAGACAGTTGGCAAGCAAAGCTCAGTGCATCTCCCAAAGCTGAAATAGACGCACTTGAAGCTGGACTTGCTGGGCGATATATCCAGCCAGGTAAGGGTAATGACCCTATTCGCACACCTGAAGTATTGCCAACGGGGCGTAATTTTTACGCGTTGGACGGCAGTCTAATTCCCTCTCGATTGGGTTATCAAGTTGGTGTCGATCTCGCAGTCCAGGCACGTTCGACGACCAAAGCCAAAGATGCCGATGCAATTGTGTTATGGGCCTCCGATGCGGTGCGGGACGAAGGCGCTATGATTGCATTCGGGTTTGACATGTTAGGCATCAAACCCGTGTGGAGCAGTCGCGGTATTGTTAAGAGTTTGGAGCATTTGGACATCGCTAACATGGTTGAGAACGACAAGCCTCGTATTCGCCGTGACACGCTTTACACTACCTCAGGCTTGTTTCGAGATCTCTATGGTGCGCATATAATTTGGTTAGAGCAAGCAGTGCTGATGGCCTTAGATGCTTCATCCACTACCATTCGCGAAGACTATCCAGCTCTATCATTGGCCTTAAATTCCGCCCTGAGTCCGCTAGGAAAAAAGCAAAACCCTGGGAAAGAATCATTAGCTATAAATCACGTTGCCCAGCGATGGGTCAAAGATGCTAGGTCGTCGTTGCAGCAGGGTCGATCATCTGAGGAGGCGGGCCGTGAGGCAATTTACCGCATTTTTGGTGATGCCCCTGGTACATATGGCGCGGGTGTAAATCGATTGGTAGAGCGCTCTGGTAGTTGGGATGACAGAGCAGATATCGCAAATGTATATATCCGTCGTATGGGTCATGCATATGGTGCAAACATTTCAGGTGAGTCTCGTCAGGATCTTTTTACTCAACGCTTAAGTAGCGTTGGAAATACTTATCTTGGACGGTCGAGCAACCTCTATGGCCTGTTAGATAACAACGACACTTTTGATTACCTTGGTGGCCTAAGCTTGGCAGTTGAAACAGTTAAGGGCGAGGTCCCTGAAAACTTTATCCTTAAGCACGAAGACAACACTAACGTGAGTATTGAGCCATTAAGCGTAGCGCTTTTGTCAGAGCTACGCGGTCGATTTCTAAACCCTCAATGGCTAGAGCCTTTAATGGATGAAGGTTATGCGGGCGCCCGCACTATGGGCAGTGAGTTCTTTGAGTATCTTTGGGGCTGGCAAGTGACTAATCCTGATGTCGTTAAGAGTTGGGTTTGGGATGAAGTGAAGTCGACCTATATAGATGACCGTCATGGCATTGGTCTCGATACGTTTTTGGAAGAGAGTCACAATGTGCATGTTAAGAGCAACATGCTCGCGGTTATGTTGGTTGCTGCGCAGAAAGAATTTTGGAATGCCGACCAAGCCACCCTCGAGCAACTCTCGCAGCAATTTGCTGACCTGATAGTTGAAAACGGCCTACCTGGTAGTGGCCATACGTCACCTAATAGCCCAATTTTTAACTTCATTAAAGACTACGTCAGTGAAGAACAATTTGCAGCAGTGCAAGCCTTGTTAAATGCTGCTCGAATTGAGCCTCAATCGATTGCTTCACCCTCAAGTATCTCAGAACTGAATCCTGCGGAAATTGAGAAACAAGTTAATCAAGATGAAGCGCTGGCAGATCAGCAGTTAAGCCGCGAAAATTCGCTGACCACGGACTACCGATGGCTTTTTGGTTTGCTCGCGTTATTCATTATTATTGGTATGGTTCGTGGCGCTCGTTCACCAGTTAGCTCAAAAAGGAAATAGGGTAATTATGTTTGATGGATCTTCATTCGGGGTAATGCACGCGCTTGTTAGCTACTTACTGCAACCGGTCATTTGTTTATTATTGTTGTTTACCGCTTGGGCGGTTATCGAGATAGGCACTTTGCTATCAGAGCGCTTAATCGGGTTAAAGCGCTGGCAACACAGCGGCAATATTGACGATTTTGAAACGCTTGCTGCAAAACGAATTGAACGCACAGATTTTCTAACTCGGATTGCCCCAATGCTGGGCTTAATGGGCACGCTGATCCCGCTGGGTCCTGGGCTGGCAGCCCTGGGCGAAGGTGAGTTGAGTATTCTAACGACCGCTATGAGTGTTGCCTTTGACACTACTGTTCTGGGGCTGCTAGTGGGTATAGTTGGTTTTGTGGTGGGCCGTTTACGTCGTCGATGGTATGAACAGACACTTGACCTTATGGAAGCAAATGAGGCTGGGGTATGACCACTAGAGAGGCTCTAGCTCAAACTCGTGTGCGAAAATGGAACAGTAATCGTTTTGATCAACAAGACGAAGAACCGCTAGGCCCGTTGGCAAACTTGCTTGATCTAATGTTGGTGTTTGCTTGCGGCTTAATTGCGGCCCTTATCGGTATGAGTAAGAATGTTGATGCTCATTTTGATCAGCAAAAGCCTAACGAGCAGGTCGTAGAAAAAGGTCGAGAATTACCTCAACTCCCGAACCAAGGTGAAAATGGTGGTCAAGGCTATGAATCGGTGGGTCAAGTTTATCGAGATCCTGAAAGCGGCAAACTGATTTTAATTGCGAGATAGTAATGTTTTTTCATCGGGCTGCCCAAAACTGGCTAAACAGAGGGTAACAATAATGCGCCTTCTATATAACGGCCAAACAATCGACAACCTATTTGCCATAGTCTTATTTTTTTACCTGTGTAGCGTACCTATGCTTGTTCGAGCCAATGGCGACGACGGCAAGTTAACTATCGCCATGCTTCACTTAGAGCTGAGATACGCAGACCTTGAGCACAATGCCGCTTTGGTACATAAAGGCATTAAGCTGGCATCTAAACATAATGCGGACTGGGTAATGACTCCCGAGTTATCTCATACAGGTTACCGTTTTGATTTAAAACTGGGTACACAGTGGATTCCCAACGGGCCTGACAAATATGTTGGAGAGGTTCAAGCTCTTGCAAAAAAGCACCAGCTTGTCGTGTTTCTAAGCCATCTAGAACGCATTGACGATTCTCTTGGAAAGCGTGAGCTTTTCAACACTCTTTTTGTGATAGACAGAGCTGGCGCAATCATTGGTCGGCATACAAAAGTTAATACCATTCCTATTTCTGAAAGTTGGTCAACAGCGGGAACCAAGCCGTCGATAGTCAATGTGGATGGCTATAAAGTCGGTCTGCTAATTTGCGCAGATGCTTGGCCTGCAACACACGCTGACAGCCTGAAAAACTGGGGTGCTGAATTAATACTTTCTAGTGCCAGCTGGGCGCCGGGAGAATATGGCCCAGGCAACACTTGGGAGAAACGATCCAGCGAAACTGGCCTGCCTATTTTTGTCAACAATCGTACGGGTATTGAACGCCAATTTGATTTGCGCTACGCCGTCAGCGCGGTAGCATATCAAGGTACACGCTTGCTCTCACATCAGTCGGCAAACTCACAGTTAGTAATAGTAAATTGGAATACTAAAACCAATACCCTGATTGATTCGCAGGCGATGAATATCGAGTAATAAGATACGAGCGGGGAGCTAGAATAGGAGCTAATATCAGCCCTCTATCTGTTATGTGACCAATCAGAAATGGTCGAGCGTCACTGATTCCCACCCAAAATTATTCAAACTGCTGCGTGGTTTTATCATCGATTTAAGCTGAGCTGCGACATCGAAGACTTGCTGATTCAGATGCGCATCACCTGAAGTTATGAGAAGCAGTGTTCCTTGTGGCTGGGCGTTGATTAGGACACTAAATTGGCTAATGTATTTCTGCTGAAGAGGCAGGGTGGGCAAGTCCGTGAAACGTTTCTTTGAGGACTATGGCCTAAAAACGCAGGTGAGCCATATAAGATAGCTATGGATAAATTGAGAAGTTACAAAGTGGTTCACCCCAGATTTTATTCATGGCACACCTCAGCGCGCTGCCAATCGAGCTGAGTTGCAGCACAAGCCTGCGCGGGAGAGAGCCGGGTCATGCGACAGAATAAGCGCGGCGGTTTTTAGGTTCGCAGGCAGGGGTTTACAATTTTTTCAATCTGGTGCGCCGGCTAGTGTTAGCAGAAACCGGTCGGTATTGTTGACCACATGCCTTCGCATCGTCGGAAAAGGCAAAAGCAGCGTATGGTGCATCTTGCCGATTTTTAGAGTTAACTTGGCAATATGCGGCCTATTCATATCTTAGAAAAATATTCTCGGATTTCGTCTGCACTTCCAGGTTCTCTTATAAATGTTCCACTAGCCTTGAGAAACTTACATCGCTTTGCGAAATCCATTTGCTGTTTATTCTGTACGTTTTTTACCGATGCAACTAAGTTTACACCAGAAACATAGGATACGAATGACGCGACCTGATATTCAGTTTCAGCATCGTCTATCTGTCCGGGCCTGAATCTATCATCTGCCATGTTTAATGTAAGTTCATCAATTGGGAATTTGTTTAGCAAAGTCAGTATTTCATCTGGGCTTTCCTTTACACTAACGCCAACCCCAAAACCCTTTATTTTCAGTCTTGAAAGCACATAGGCAATGGATTTGGCTGAATCAACTAAGACCCCCTCGTCTATTTCAAACTGAACATCACTGTTGCCCAAATTAGCCTGTTTAACAATTTTCTCTAAATAGTCTGGAGTGGAATTATCATGAAGCAATTCGCTAGGTAGTGGTATTTTCAAGCATGTTTTCTTTGCATTATCTTTAGATATTCCTGCGGCGGTTGGCGCGTAGCGCAGTAGTGTTGCTACTAACCCCTTCGCTATTCTAGGATGGTATATGTCTTCAGCCAGAGTACTCATGCTAACTATCTGGCCGTCGTCTATGCGCCAAGCTAAGTTTGCTCTTACCCAAAAATTGCTATTACTTGAGTTTACATCAAGATTCAATTCTGGTTCAAAAACTGCCTGAAGGCCAAGGCTCGAAAGTGGTTGAACGCCTGCGCTAAGTGTTTTCGCGTCAATCAGTGGCTGCAATATGCCTTCTACTTGCCCGAGAGCGAAAGGCTTAGTTATGGCGTCGATCACGTCAAGCTGATTTTTTCGCGCTCCTTCGCTGACAGAAGAGAGCGTTCTTTTGTCTAACCCACTTATTAGAACGATCTTGGATTTACATCCGGCTTGGGCCAAGCCTCTAATGACTTCAACGCCGTCGGTTCCTGGCATAGCAAGGTCTAGAAAAATCACATCGGGCTCATATGCAATTAGTGCATTACCCACTTGATTGCCGTCTTCGATGCACCTAACTTCGCAGCCCAGTTTCTCGACTATCCGTTTGAGAATATTTGAAATACGAGCGTCGTCATCGACTATGAAAATTTTCAGATTTGCTGTCTGTTCTTGAGTTGAGTTCATGTAAAGATAGCCTTAAAATTTGTCGTAATTATTTAAGGATTATACCCTTTGAAAGAGTAAAGCAGTGAAAAAGTTACGGATTGCGATTAATTCTTCTACGAATTTATTTTCCAATTCTGACCCCCATGATCTCCGTTTGGATGCTGAGGAACGAGGCAGACTCGGTTCTAGAGAGATTGTACTTGAGGTAGCGGAAACCTAGCCAATAAAAACGCCTCTTGATTGCCTCGACGTTATAATCAGCTTACGTCTTAGAAAGGTTATTTTAATTTTGATGGTTTTGATATTGGTTGATCTTAGCGGTTAAGTAATATTAGCCACTGGTTTGTGGTTATGCTTTTACTTCTTCTCTGCCTCGTTTGGTAATAGCCCACCGTTATTTTGATGGAGCCTTACACGACTGTAATACCCAGTTATATAATTACTCACCGCAAACTTTGCTTCTAAAAAAGGCTGGAAACCTATCAACGGCACCCGCCCATTTTTGAGGTTCCAAAAAGGCCTTTTCGTTGATGCATTGATGCTCCTATGTCAAACAATCTAGTTTCTATACCGACAACCCTTTTGCTAGCATTGCTCACAAAAAGTCGCTTAGCCTATTGGTTTCATGTTGTTCTTATCATTTTCACAATATATATCCTGGTCTTAGCAACCTAGGGGCAATTGGGCCTAGTAGCCTCCGCAGTACTGTATTGTGCAATTCCAGCAGATTCCGCCGCTCTTTTGAGTTCGAAGGTCAGTTCAGGTGTGGCTGCTCTTCGAGGAGGGGTTAGACAATGGCTTGTATGCAAGTGGATAGCGCACCTGGCGATGTAGTTTGAAAACACGGAGCATGGCCTGACAGGACATTTCGGTGGCCACCATTATTCTGGGTCGTTGGCAAAGCGCATTACACTATTCAAAAAGGGTAGAGTTAAGAGTGGGTGGTTATAAGCGTTTGTCGGTACTAAACGTTAGTAAAAATAGAATCGCATCTAAGGCGAGGGCAAACTACCTTTTATTGGCCAAATCACTTGTGTGTTATTTTGGCGAGCCAAGAATTCGAGGGCCCTTGTTATGAAATTTCCTTAAAGATGCGGGAAAGGATTGTCGTCAATGAAGTATTTAGGCGTCAGGCAGAGATTAAGGGGCTTATAACTTAGCTGGAGAGAGTGTTGGTCTTATAATCCGTTTGTCTGAAGTTGGAATTCTTGGGAGCAGCCATTTTTTTGTTATATCAGCACATTGAGTCGAACATCGAAGTGATTTAATTGCTGATATCCGCTTGCACACCGCTTTTTGTTGCGTTTACGCCGCTGAAGACAATTATTTGTTCGTGCGCAAATGCCAGGTCAGCAAAAAATATAGCAATACACCGCTCATTGAGCCATGATCGACTAACTCAATGCCACTCTCGTTCTATCCATTAAAATCATAAAAATTGGTCGAATAGGTATGCCGAATAATACTGACGAACGACGCTATCAAAACGTAGAGAACGATAAGCGCGCCGACAAATTAGCCCTTGCCAACAAAGAGCTTGCTTTCCAAAACAAAGAGAAAGAAAAGCGGGCAGATGAGTTGATTCTTGCCAACGAAGAGCTTGCCTTTCAAAACACAGAGAAAGATAAGCGGGCCGATGAATTAGCCCTTGCCAATAAAGAGAAAGAAAAGCGAGCAGATGAGTTAACTCTGGCCAACGAAGAACTTGCTTTTCAAAATACAGAGAAAGATAAGCGGGCCGATGAATTAGCCCTTGCCAATAAAGAGAAAGAAA
>CAJWGN010000054.1 GCA_913031035.1 uncultured Gammaproteobacteria bacterium | reverse complement strand
ACGTGCTAGATTAAATTAGAAAAGAGCACAGCGGGCTGCCAGCGTTTAGTTGTTTTAAGCAGACTTTAAGCTATGGGGAAATCGATGAGTTAAGCAGTCGTTTTGCCTCCATGCTGCAGCAAAAAACCAATTTAAAACCTGGTCATCGGATTGCGATTCAGCTTCCTAACGTACTTCAATTTCCTATTGTCCTCTATGGTGCACTCAAGGCCGGTCTAATAGTTGTGAACACCAATCCACTGTATACGGCAAATGAAATGTTGCACCAGTTTTGCGACTCTGGCGTAAAGGCCATTGTCATTTTGGAAAACTTTTGCGATAAATTGGAAGAGGTTTTAGATCGCACTGAGATTGAGTCAATCTTCGTCACAAAAATTGGTGATTTCCAGTCTGCCTTTCAAAGCCGCCTTATGAATTTTGGCATCAAGTATATAAAGAAGTTAGTACCTATTTATTGCTTGCCGAAAAGTCATTCTCTGACCGGTTTGAGTAAATTTGATTCCGCTTATCTTAAGCCGGAACACCCAGCTAGTGGAGACGATGTTTGCGTCATTCTTTACACCGGAGGCACTACTGGGGTGTCGAAAGGGGCAATGATAAGCCACCGAAATTTAATAGCTAACATGATGCAGCTTCGTTCCCGGTGCATCAAGGTGATTGGGGATAAAGTTGAGAATATCGCGGCACCTCTACCTCTTTACCATAGCTATGCTTTTCTGTTGCACTGCCTCGCAATGCCTTATGCCGGCAATCACAATATCCTTATTACCAACCCGAGAGATTTAGACGGTTTAATAAAACTGTTTAGTAGCGTAACTATAAACGGCTTCGTTGGGATTAATACCCTCTATTTGGCAATGCTCAGGCACAAAGATTTTTCCAAAATAAATTTTGAAACTCTTAAGTTTTGTGGCGCTGGCGGTATGGCGATGACAAGTTCAGTAATGGAGGAATGGGAAAAAGTAACTGGATGTGAAATTTACGAAGGGTATGGGTTAACCGAGTGTTCACCGGTGGTGTCGGTAAATATCCCTGGTCAAGTTAAGCTCGGAACTGTTGGACCATTAGTGCCGGAAACAGAATTGAAAGCAATGGCTGATTCTGGAGACGAGGTTCCTCAAGGCGAAACCGGGGAGGCTTGGATTAGAGGGCCGCAGGTAATGCTTGGGTATTGGAATAGACCTGAAGAAACTGCAGAGACCATAACTGAAGATGGTTGGTTTAAATCAGGTGACTATGTCAGTGTCGACAGTGATGGATATATTCGAATTGTAGATCGCAAAAAGGATATGATATTGGTGTCAGGTTTCAACGTTTTTCCTAACGAAATAGAAGACTGGGTCAACGGCCATCCAGGGGTTTTGGAAAGCGCCGCGATTGGTATTCCTAATGAACGGTCTGGCGAAGCGGTTAAATTGTTTGTAATTCGGCAAGATCAATCACTAACAACAGAAGAACTTGTTCGTCACTGCAAAAAAGGGCTTACTGCCTATAAGTTGCCACGAGATATAATTTTTGTAGAGGATCTCCCAAAGTCTAATATTGGCAAAATTCTCCGTCGTGAGTTGCGCGATTGAGTGTCTGAGATCCTACCTCTCTTTAAAACCTGCAGAGTATGATGTGTGCTTGAATCCCTAGAAAAAGAACTGGATTCGTGTCAGATAGTTGACGCGATTCGACTTCGACGAAAATTCCAAGAACTTGTAAAAAAAAGTGCTAAAAATTTACTAGACAATAAAGCAGTCACATCGCTAACTGAGTCTATTAAGCTGTCGCAAGAGAAATGTTTGGCCCGCAATTCGTCAATACCAAATCAAATCAATTTCCCGGAACAATTACCTGTCAGCGCAAAAGCTGACGATATTGCAAAGCTGTTATCGGATCACCAAGTATTAGTGGTAGCTGGTGATACTGGGTCTGGGAAAACTACGCAGATACCGAAAATGTGTCTTGCCGCGGGATTTGGGAGGAGGGGCCTCATTGGCCATACTCAGCCGAGACGTTTAGCTGCGGTTTCAGTAGCAGATCGAATAGCCGAAGAACTGGGGGTACGAGTAGGAGAGGGTGTTGGCTATCAGGTTAGATTTAATGAAAAGGTAGGCCCTTCTACTTTTCTTAAACTTATGACTGATGGAATCCTATTAGCGGAGATCCAACAAGATCGATTTCTCAATCGCTATGAAGTGCTTATTATTGACGAAGCACATGAGCGATCTCTTAATATCGATTTTTTGCTGGGCTTTCTGAAGCAGCTCTTACCAAAACGTCCTGATCTTAAATTAATTATCACATCGGCTACGATCGATTTAGAAAAGTTTTCGACGCATTTTAACAACGCGCCAATTGTTTCAGTTTCTGGGAGAACATTTCCAGTTGTCACGCAATACATGCCTCTGATAGAAGCTAACAAAGAGAAAGAAAATTCAAACAATGGTGATTTTCTAGTCGATGGCGTTGTTGATGCTGTAGCTAAACTCTACAGCGAGAACAACTCAGCTGCGTATGAGCACAATGACGTGTTGGTCTTTCTTGCCAGTGAGCGAGAAATTCGCGAGACCGCAACGGCATTTCGAAAACGCCGTTTGGAAAACACAGAAATATTACCCCTGTACGCAAGGCTAAGGCATTCTGAACAAGTAAAAATATTCAAATCCCATAAGGGTCGACGTGTGGTGCTGTCGACCAATGTCGCTGAAACCTCACTTACAGTTCCCGGCATTCGGTACGTCGTTGATACTGGCTTTGCTAGGATTAGTCGTTATAGCTTGCAGAGTAAAGTGCAGCGGCTACCCATTGAAGCTGTATCTCAGGCAAGCGCGAATCAGAGGCAAGGGCGTTGCGGACGGATCGCAGATGGCGTTTGTATAAGGCTTTACTCCGAGTCTGATTTTAATTCTAGGTCACTGTACACCGATCCTGAAATACGCAGAACTAACCTCGCGTCAGTGATTTTAAAAATGCGCTTTATGCGCCTTGGCGATGTTGACGACTTCCCCTTTCTCGAGGCGCCCGCTACTAAAGCGGTCAATGAAGGATTCAAACTTTTATATGAATTGAATGCATTGACTCCAGCCAGAGAACTTACCGCGCAAGGAAGCTGCATGGCGCGATTACCAGTGGATCCAAAATTTGCCCGCATGCTAGTTGTCGCAGAATCAAGAGATTGTCTGAGCGAGATCCTTATTATAGTAAGCGCGCTAAGCACTCAGGATCCACGAGAGACCAACGCCGAAAATAGGTCAGCTGCTCACGAGGCACTTCAAAGATTTAACCACCCGGATTCTGACTTTCTTTCCTTTGTAAATCTCTGGCACGAGTATGAAAAGGAAAGGCAAAATCTTAATCAGTCTCAGCTTAGAAAATTTTGTAAACAGAACTTTCTCTCTTACATGCGCATGCGTGAATGGCGTGAGATTCATCGCCAGCTACTTTTGTCTTGTCAATCTCTTGGTTGGAAAATCAATAAGGTCGCCGCAGAATATCAGTCAGTTCATGAAAGTATAATCAGTGGTTCTCTTAATCAGATAGCCTGTAAGAGTGAAGGCAATGAGTACTTAGGTAATCGGAATAGAAAATTCAAATTGCTGTCGAGTTCCGTGCTTAGTAAAAAGCAGTCTGACTGGATTGTCACAGGCGACTTAATTGAAACTCATCAGGTTTTCACTTCCATGGCCGCAAAAATTCAGCCCGAGTGGGTTGAGCACATGGCATTGCATCTTGTGAAGCGTGAATATTTTGAGCCGCACTGGAGTAAAAAACGCCAGCAGGTTATGGCCTATGAAAAGGTCCATCTTTATGGCCTTACTTTGTTGGAAAAGTCTCTTATTAGCTTTTCTGATGTCGATCAGGTGGCCGCGCGGGAGATTTTCATAAGCGAGGGCTTAGCAGGCCGGCAGTTAATAACTAAACTGCCATTTTACTCAGCTAACCTGACCTTTCTTGATGCTTTGGCAAAGCAAGAAGATAAGATCCGCCGGCCTGAGTTCATTCTTGGTGAATCGGATATCATTCGCTTTTTTGATGAGTGCTTACCATCGGAGGTTTTATCTACGCGGTCACTTGAGTCTTGGTTTCGAGGTCTCACTCAGGATAGGGCCGCAAAGTCAGCATTCGGAACTGATACTGACATTTCCCTTACTCAATCGAATCAAGGGCTAATAAAAAATATTTTACATATAGAACATTCTCAGATGCTAGCAGAGAATTTAAACGGGAATGCTTTCGATCAGTTTCCCGATCTAACAACGGTGAATCGTAATCATTTAAGTATCAATTATGTTTTTGATCCAACCAATCATCGCGATGGGGCGACCATTGATATTCCACAATTGCTACTAGGGCAGCTTACGCAGGCAGACATCGATTGGGCAGTACCAGGTAATATTAGAGAGAAGTGCATCACCCTGATAAAGGGATTGCCGAAAGCAACACGCAAAAACTTTATACCAGTCAGTGGCTTTGTAGATCAAATACTTCCTCTAATGTCATCTGCAGATGGCAGCTTAATCGATGGCCTGATTCGCAATGTGCGTAATTTGAAAAAGCTTAATCTAAGCGCTGCTGATTTTGATGGTGTTGAGATACCTAAACATCTACTGGCAAAGATCAGAGTTTTAGATGAAAACGAGTTAGAGTTAGGGTTTGGTGGTGACTTAGCCGCGTTGAAACGCGATTTCGCGCTGGACAGTGAAACACGCAGTGGTACTGATAACGAGTCTGCTAGCTTGCACCCGCTAGAGTGTCAGGGGCTAACCGATTGGAGTCTCGATGAGCTGCCTGTCACGTTAGAGGTAGGGGATAACCTACTGTTAATTAGATACCCAGCGCTAGTGGATGAGTGCGACAGCGTTGCGGTTAGGCTTTTTACTGATCAAGCCGAAGCCGCAAAAATTAATAGATCTGGGTTAATGCGCTTATTAATGCTTCGTAGTGCTCAACAGCGCAACTCGATCCGTAAAGCAGGAGTCAGATTTTTAAATTCCATGGCGCTAAAAATGAATGGCGAAAGCATTATCGATGTTGATCAATTACTTAAAGCGGCTTATGTTGCGGCATTTCAACTTGAAGAAGAGCGTCCTGAGAATAAATCTGGGTTTGATGCGTTACTAGAGCGTGGCAAATCAAAGTTGATCCCTCGTTCTGAGGAGCTTCAACGCCTTTTAACTGGCATTGTTGGTAAACAGTTTGAAATTCGTAAGCTTTTGCGGGAAAAAAAATCACCTGCAATAGACTACGCGGTAAGCGATATTAATGATCAGCTAGCGAATCTGGTGTTTGATGGTTTCCTTGAGCAAACGCCGGTAAGCTGGCTGCAACAGTTTCCGAGGTATCTGGCGGCTATAGAGCAGCGGCTAAGCAAAGCGCCTCACCTAGGGGCCAAAGACCAAGAGATCAGCAATGAAATGCGATTACATTGGAGGCGCTATACCCAGATAAGAGATTCCATAGAGATTTACGATAGTGAGTTAATGCTGCAACTGCGATGGATGTTGGAGGAATACAGGGTTTCTCTGTTTGCACAGAATTTAGGCACTAAGGTTTCGGTCTCTGCGAAAAGAATTCAAAAGAAATTCGAGCTATTCCGTTAAATTTTGGGTCTAATAATACTATCTTCGTTTAGTTGGAGGGCAGGCGCTATGGTTTCTCGTCTAGCGAAAACTGGGTTATTACCTTATTCCAACCCAGACTTGATGCAGTGGTCAGCGATGATGAGTTGGATGTCCGCTATTACGCCAGTAAATATAAAAAACTACAGATTTAAATGATATGAATTTTAGCTTCTTCATCACTAGCTTGCAGAAAACCGAAGCCATTGCTCGCTCTAGTCTCATTGTGTTGATACTAGGAAGCAGTTTGCTGAGCACACCTGTTTCAGCCCAGACTGCAGACCCTTGGAATTCTCTCAATCAGTATAGCTTTGCATTCAATGATTTTTTCGATCAGCTGATCGTTAGACCTGTCGCAGCAACGTATACTGCTTTTTTGCCTCGTTTCGCTCGCCAAGGCATAAGTAACTTCTTCAGTAATCTCGATGACATCAATGTTTTTGTAAATGATTTGCTGCAGTTGAAGCTGGATGACGCTTTAGTCGATTCAGGACGACTATTGGTAAATACTACAATCGGCGTTGGCGGTGTGTTTGATTTTGCTAGTGATTTTGGACTCCAAAAGCACGAGGAAGATTTCGGACAGACCCTGGGTCGCTGGGGCGTTGGTTCAGGGCCATACCTTATGCTCCCGATTTTCGGCGCGAGTAATGCTAGGGATTCAGTTGGTCTGATTCTAGATACTATGTTTAACCCAATTCAGTATCAAGATAACAGCTCAACTCGATTAGCTTTATTTTTGCTTCGGGAAACAGACACTCGCTCATCGTTACTGGCACTCGATGAGCTGATTATAGGTAACAGATATCTATTTATTCGTGAGGCCTATGTCCAGAGACGTGAGTATTTGGTCCAAGATGGCAACGTCGCTAATGGTTTCGGCGCTTTTTAGGCTGAAAGCTGGTCTCTGGTGCGCTGTATGGCCTACACTTGGCTAATTAATCCCAGCCCGCCGAATCACAAACAGTGAGAATCACAATAACAGCTATGCCATCGCAGTCCTCTCAAGACCCAACGCCGCCCCCTAAAATCCTTCTAATTGACGATGATTCCAGCGTTCGTCGCAGTATTTCCACGTTTCTGAGCGATAGTGGTTTTGAAATTATCGAAGCCGCTAATGGGTCTGACGGAGTCTTTTTATTTAAAAGAGAGAAACCGGATCTGGTGCTGTGTGACCTCAGAATGCCAGACATGGATGGCTTGGAAGTCATCAAAGAAGTTACCTCAGAAAGCTCGAACACTCCTGTCATAGTTATTTCCGGTTATGGGGAAATTGGAGATGCAGTTCAGGCCTTGAGGCTCGGCGCCGCTGACTACCTGATGAAACCAATCAAGGACTTGGAGGTTTTAGAATATTCTGTTCGCCGAGGGTTAAAACAAGCCGCCCTAATCGCTGAAAACCTTGACTACGGAAAACAGCTGGAAAGTACTAACTCACAGCTTCGACGATCGTTAGACCTGTTGCGAACGGATCAACAAGCTGGCAGGTTAGTGCAAACACGGCTTCTACCCCATACCCCTTTTCAGCTAGGTCGTTTCGTTTGTCAACACAAGATAGTGCCGTCTCTCTATCTGAGCGGAGACTTTGTAGACTATTGGAGCGCAGAGGATGGACAGCTGGTATTTTACATAGCGGATGTATCAGGCCACGGAGCCTCTTCAGCCTTTGTTACGGTGTTGCTGAAATACATGGCTAGAGATATAACGAAGCGCCAGCATAAGCGGCATGAGAGTCTGTCTGCTGCAGCTATTCTCGCTAAATTGAACAAAGAGCTGAACCAAGCGAACCTGCAAAAACACGTGACCATGTTTATTGGAATTGTTGATCAAAAATCAAATTATCTGACTTATAGCGCGGCTGGTCATTATCCAATGCCTATAGTAGGCTCGAGAAAGGGCTATACCTTGCTCGAAGAAAAAAGTTTTCCACTAGGTGTCCATGACAAGGCAAGTTACGATGATGTCATTCTAGAAATAGACTCAGAATTTAGTATGAACCTTTTTTCAGACGGGGTGCTTGAGCTCATCGATGCTCAAAGCTTGGCTAGTAAAGAGTCCTATTTAATAGACCTAGTTACTAGTAAAAAAGGTGACTATCAGGAGGTATATGACAGTCTTGATCTTGATTCGGTTGCTAACGCGCCTGACGATGTTGCTTTGCTAACAATAGAAATG
Source organism: uncultured Gammaproteobacteria bacterium (assembly GCA_913031035.1). Lineage (GTDB taxonomy): Bacteria > Pseudomonadota > Gammaproteobacteria > Pseudomonadales > Pseudohongiellaceae > UBA9145. Next base: position 12,947 of record CAJWGN010000054.1, on the reverse strand, counting down.
AGTGGGCATTGAGATTAGCGCGCGCTAAGTAATACTCTTTTTGTCTCGAACCCTCAGCTTAGATTGAATGAAGTCGCTATGGGAAACATAGATCAGGTCTGAAACTTTTCTAATTAAGTTATCCTCGTACTTGTCCAACGTTTCGTCGGAAAACGCAATCCGCCACATGTTTTCTATGAGATCAGTTTTTTGTGCGTAGTCATAGTGCTCATTTATTAAGCTTGTAAATTCAAAAAGTGAGGTTGCATTTTTTGCCTCATCCTCTGCTAGCGATGCTAGCTCTTCAATTTCATCGCCGGACAGTGACAGTTGATCTTTTAAAACTTCAATAAATTCTGCTTCCTCACGGTCATCAAGCTGATGGTCTGAATTCATCACCTCAATCATTAGTGCAGCACAGGCGAGATTTAATTTCTTGACCGTTTCATCGGGTCCCTCTGTAGTGGCTTTTTTAAGGTTGCGATCGAAGAAAGATTTAAACTTACTGAGCATAGAGTTTACCTATAATTATAAATGTAGTTATTAATACAGCTATTAAACACGATGAATATGATGCCATATTACTCGAGAGTTGCAATGGCATCTGACAATACAGAAATTCCCGCATCTTTTCTAAAAGCATTTTCCGATAAATAACGCCTGAATTGCTTGCCCCCAGGTTCACCCTTAAAAAGCCCCAAAATATGCCGTGTCATATGTTGAAGAGGTGTACCTTTTCGAAGCTCCGACTCCATATACGGAATGTAGCTTTCCAAATAATCCCGCCTAGTAAGAGGTTCTGCTTTTTCGCCAAAGATTTGAGAATCAACCTTGGAAAGTAAAAATGGGTTCTGGTAGGCCTCTCGGCCTACCATTACTCCATCAACTTTTGAACCAAGCTCGCTAATTGTTTTAATATCCTTAAGTCCGCCGTTGATGATTATTTCTAGCTCTGGAAAAGATTTTTTTACATCAAATACACGCTGGTAGTTAAGCGGAGGCACTTCCCGGTTTTCTTTTGGGGATAAACCGGACAGTATCGCGATACGGGCATGGATTATAAAAGTATCGCAACCAGAATTGGCCACGATGGCGATAAAGCTCTTAAGGAATTCGGTGCTATCTTTATCATCAATCCCGATTCTGCATTTTACGGTCACTGGTAATGATGTTGCGCTGCGCATGCTCTTAATACAGCTCGCGACAAGTTCAGGCTCAGCCATTAAGCAGGCGCCAAAGGCGCCAGACTGAACCCGTGCGCTAGGACACCCAACGTTAAGATTAATTTCTTGATAGCCCGCGTCGTCACCAAGTTTGGCTGCCATAGCAAGCTGGACGGGGTCGCAGCCCCCCAGCTGTAGGGCCACCGGTTGTTCGCTGACGTCATGTTGGAGGAGATACGCGGCGTCTCCGTGCGCAAGCGCAGCGCTCGTAACCATCTCAGTGTAAAGAAGGGTGTGTTTGGAGAACTGACGGAGAAACATGCGGTCGTGTCTGTCAGTCCAGTCCATCATCGGGGCCACACAAAATTTTCGACTAAAACTCATATTGAATACAATTCTTACTAAATCACCTAAATCTCAGGCTTATGTTGGTTGGGATATTTTGTGCAGGCGAGATTGATAGCAGCTCGCGCCTAAACGGCCTACACACTAAGTTGGTCATTATAGCAGTTAGGTATTGCTAAGGTTTAGCGTATAATTTGCAGCTTCGATAACCCTTGATGTGATCAAAACTTGCCAATGTCTGAAATCAGAACACGAATAGCTCCGTCACCAACCGGAGATCCACATGTAGGCACCGCCTATATTGCACTTTTTAATCGGTGCTTTGCACATCACCATGGCGGGAAATTCATCTTAAGAATTGAAGATACTGATCAGGTGCGAAGCACTGATCAGTCTGAGAAAGATATCTTGGAAGCCCTCGGATGGCTGGGGCTTAGCTGGGACGAAGGCCCTGGCATAGGCGGCGAATATGGGCCGTATAAGCAAAGTGAGCGCGGTGAAATTTACGATCAACATATCAAGCAATTACTCGACACTGGTTCGGCATTCCCTTGCTTTTGTACATCCCACCGGCTCGACGATCTGCGTAAGCAGCAAATGAGCGATAAGGCTGCAGTGGGCTATGATGGCCACTGCCTGCAACTGGGCCCTGAGGCTGTCGCTGCACGCGTTGCAGCAGGCGAAGAGCATGTTATTCGGATGAAAATCCCGAAGGAAGGGGAGTGCACATTTGACGATATGCTCAGAGGCCCTGTCTCAATCTCATGGTCTCAGGTTGATATGCAAGTACTCATCAAATCTGACGGCAAGCCAACTTATCATTTCGCTAACGTAGTTGATGATCATCTTATGAGGATAAGTCATGTGATTAGGGGCGAGGAATGGATTAACTCCGCACCAAAACACATATTGCTTTATCAATATTTTGGTTGGGACGTGCCGGTTCTGTGCCATATGCCATTGCTCAGAAACCCTGACAAAAGCAAGCTCAGCAAGCGTAAGAATCCTACCAGCATCGGCTATTATCAAGCGATGGGCTATCTCCCGGAGGCAATGCTAAATTATCTGGGAATGATGGGGTGGACGATGCCAACTGGTGAGGAAATGTTTAATCTGCAAGAAATGACCCACTCTTTTGATATTAACAGGGTGTCTTTAGGTGGGCCAATATTCGACATTCAGAAATTGGACTGGTTAAACGGCAAATACATCAGAGAGTCTTTAGACGACCAACAATTCGCTAAGTTGTTTGCCGAGTGGGCGTTCAGCGCTGACAAAATTCAAAGGATAGTCCCCTTATTAAAGCAAAGGGTTGAGCGGTTCTGCGATGTGGCGGAATTGGGTAGCTTTTTCATTAGCGCTAACCCGACGCTCTCAATAGAGCTTTTTGAGCACAAGGTGCTAACTATTGAAGCTCAAATAAAAATCCTACAATTCAGTTTGTGGCATTTGGAGGCTTTGGAGGTCTGGAATCGAGAATTCATTGAGTCGTCGCTGCAAGGGTTGGCAGGGCAGTTGGATCTAAAGATCCGAGATTTCTTGTCCCCGCTATTCTTAGCCATCAGCGGAAAGGCTGTTTCTACCTCTGTAATAGAGTCGATCGACATTTTAAAGCTGGACATCACTCGGGCGAGACTGCGCGCCGCCATTGACGTACTTGGCGGAATTTCTAAAAAAATGGCCAAGAATCTAGAGCGAGAATACCGAAGTCTCGACTAGGGTGGCGGCAACGTAGATTCTTTGATGTTAATTGGTAGCCGTGCGTGATTGACTTGGTGCCTTGCTGTGCTTAGAATGCGCCTGCTTTTTGAATATCCGCAAGTCGAAGTGTGTTAGAAAATAATGGGGCCTTAGCTCAGCTGGGAGAGCGCAACGCTGGCAGCGTTGAGGTCATCGGTTCGATCCCGATAGGCTCCACCATTTCTCGACACGCTCGATATTAGCTAGTCCGATTCAGTTTTCTCTAACAGCAGTCATTGCTGGCTCAAACTCTTCCTCGCTCCATTCCTTCGGTTTTAATTTCATAGGGACATCGTCTCAAAGCCCAAGGCAATCCTATATTCAGGCACGCAAACCTGAATACTGGACGTCCGCCATGTGTGATCCAAAGTTGCCTTGAATTCAACGCGAAAATCTAATGAAAAAAGGCGCCTCAGTTTAACTTCAGCGCCTTTTCTTAGGTCTTAATTTACTGCTATGGCAATATTATTTCGCTGGGTAATCTCTTGCTGTATAGCCTTTGTAAAGCTGACGTGGACGTCCAATTTTATATTCGCTGCTCATCATCTCATTCCAGTGAGCAATCCAGCCGGGGGTTCTTCCAGTGGCGAAAATCACTGTAAATAAGCTAGTCGGAATACCCATCGCTTTCAAAACGATACCAGAGTAGAAGTCTACGTTAGGATAAAGTTTCTTTGAGATGAAATATTCATCTTCGAGCGCAATCTTTTCTAGTTTGCGGGCAATTCTGAACAGCGGGTCATTTTCAATGCCTAGTTCCGCTAAGACTTCGTCACAGATTCCGCGCATCACTTTCGCTCTCGGATCGAAGTTTTTGTAAACCCGATGACCAAAGCCCATTAGTCGGAATGGATCGCTTTTGTCCTTAGCTTTAAGAATATATTCTTCGATTCTCGATTCATCGCCAATTTCGTCTAGCATTTCAAGCACGGCTTCATTGGCGCCGCCATGAGCTGGCCCCCATAGGGCGGCAATGCCCGAAGCGATACAAGCGTAAGGGTTCGCGCCAGTCGAGCCGGCAAGCCTTACAGTAGACGTTGAGGCATTCTGCTCATGATCTGCATGAAGCAAAAAGATAGTATCCATCGCTTTAACTAACGTAGGACTGACCTTAGGAGCCTCGCAAGGCGTACTAAACATCATGTGCAAAAAATTCTCACTCAAAGTCATGTCGTTTTGAGGATACATAAAGGGTTGGCCAACACCATGCTTGTAGCACATGGCTGCCAGTGTCGGCATCTTCGCAATGACACGATGTGCTGCGGTCATTCTGTGTTCTGGCAAGTCAGCGTCGAGAGTGTCGTGGTAAAAAGCCGACAGGGCTCCGACTACGCCGCATAACATAGCCATAGGATGTGCTGTGCGTGGGAACCCTTTAAAGAACTGATGGATCTGCTCATCAACCATCGTGTGGTAGCGAATCCCATTTTCGAAATCTGCATTTTCCTCTTCGGTGGGTAATTCGCCGTTTAACAGCAAGTAGCAGGTTTCAAGGAAGGTGGAATGTTCTGCCAATTGCTCGATTGGGTAGCCTCTGTAAAGAAGGATTCCCGCGCCGCCATCGATATAGGTGATTTCGGAATCGCAGGCTGCAGTTGAGACGAAGCCGGGGTCGTAGGTGAAAACACCTTCGCCAACCAGGCTTCTTACATCCACTACATCAGGGCCAGTACTTCCTTCATAAACAGGGAGTACGATAGTCTTATCTATCCCGTCGATGGTTAGCTGGGCCTTTTTTTCACTCATGGTGGACTCCTGTAGAATATTAGAAAAGAGAGGTAAATCTCTAAAATCAATTAGTTACGGCTATTTTTCTTGTAATAATCTTAGCATCCTGACTAATCAGGGATGGCAATACTAGGAAGAGTCTTAGTGCGTTGTCAAATGTTTGTCACTTCGAGTCTTTCTACAATGGGCTATAATCATCGTAGTTGGCGCAGACTTAAGCATTTACTTAAATCTATAGGATTAGTCATTTTGCGCTAAACCGATAGTCTGGGGATAATTTTTGCCAGAGAGCTTACCCTCAAGGGCTGACAAAGCATTGTCATAATTGGCCTGATAGGTTGAAGTTTTATTGTATTGACTAGTCTATAAGATTATACTTTCTGGCCTGTAAATTTCCTTATTTTTATATGTATTTCAAACAGTTTGCGTGCTTTTGACGACTTGAAATCTTAATCAACTTAATCCACGCCAAGGGACTCAGCATAACGTGAAAGATACAAGACCTGTAAACTTAAATCTGCTTGTTTTTAGATGGCCGATCCCCGCCATCACATCGATACTTCACAGAATCAGCGGTGTATTTATATTTTTCGGCATCGCCGCGCTTTTATACCTCCTTGATCTATCTCTTGGCTCCCAGGCGGGCTTCGACGAGGCAGCTTCTTTGCTAAGTGGCACTGCCGTGAAATTGATTGTTTGGGCCATTGCGTCTGGCATCCTCTATCACCTGATCGCAGGCATTAAGCATTTAATTATGGATTACGGTTTTGGCGAGACTGTCGAGGGCGGTAGAACAGGCGCGATTTTAGTGCTTGTTATTTCCGCAATCGCAATTGCCGCAGCGGGGTATTGGATATGGTAACTAACGCAACCAGCTTGAGTAGTTCCGGGGTATCTGACTGGTTAATTCAGCGATTCAGCGCAGTCATTTTGGCGGTATACACGTTCGTCGTTCTTGGGGCGTTCATTATCAAACCGGATATGGACTACAACACGTGGAGTACACTGTTCAACTCTAATCCCATGAGATTGTTTAGTTTGATAACGATTTTCGCTCTATGCGGCCATGCTTGGATAGGGCTTTGGACTATCACCACCGATTACTTAAACGTCCACCATGTTGGGGGTTTAGCAACATTCAGTAGACTTACAGTTCAGGCACTTTGCGCACTAATTACAGTGACGTATTTGTTCTGGGGCATTCAGATTTTTTGGGGTAGTTAGATGACAACCATGCGCAATATTTCTTTTGATGCAGTTATTGTTGGCGGCGGGGGTGCGGGTATGCGAGCTGCGTTGCAACTTGCTCAGTCCGGTTTTAAAACAGCAGTAATTTCCAAAGTATTTCCCACTCGCTCACACACCGTTTCGGCGCAAGGTGGTATTACCTGTGCGATTGCCAGCGATGACCCTAATGACGATTGGCGGTGGCATATGTATGACACTGTGAAGGGGTCTGACTACATAGGCGATCAAGACGCGATAGAATATATGTGCAGTGAGGGTCCGCAGGCTGTGTTTGAAATGGAGCATATGGGATTACCATTTTCACGAACTGAGAGTGGTCGTATCTATCAGCGTCCATTTGGAGGCCAATCCAAAAATTATGGTAAAGGCGGGCAGGCAGCGAGAACATGTGCAGCCGCAGATAGAACGGGTCATGCTCTGCTTCATACGCTCTACCAAGGCAACCTCAAGAACAATACGGTTTTCCTGAGTGAGTGGTACGCCACTGATTTGGTTAAGAACCAAGACGGCGATGTCGTTGGGGTAGTAGCGATATGCATAGAAAGCGGTGAAACAGTTTTTGTTAAATCAAAAGCTACAGTATTCGCAACTGGCGGTGCTGGACGAATTTATGCATCGACAACCAATGCATTGATTTGCACAGGTGATGGCGCGGGTATGGCGATGCGCGCTGGTTACCCTATGCAAGACATGGAAATGTGGCAATTCCACCCGACCGGTATTTATGGTGCTGGAACTCTCGTTACTGAAGGGTGTAGAGGAGAGGGTGGCTATCTGATAAACAAGGATGGCGAACGCTTTATGGAGCGTTATGCGCCAAACGTAAAAGATTTAGCTGGGCGGGATGTTGTAGCTCGGTCTATGGTTTTAGAAATGCTTGAAGGTCGAGGCTGCGGTGACGAAGGCGATCACGTGATGTTGAAGCTGGATCATCTCGGGGAAGACGTTCTTAACGCCAAGTTGCCCGGGATTTTAGAGCTCTCACGAACCTTCGCTCACGTAGATCCCGTCAAGGAGCCTATTCCGGTAGTGCCAACCTGTCATTACATGATGGGCGGCATTCCTACCAATGTGAACGGCCAAGCACTGACTCAAAATAGAGACGGTGTAGAACAACCGATACCAGGTTTGTTTGCAGTGGGTGAGGCAGCTTGTGTTTCAGTCCATGGCGCTAATCGTTTGGGTGGTAACAGCTTGTTAGATCTCATCGTTTTCGGCCGCGCCGCGGGTAAACATATCGAACAAATGCTGCAGCAGGGCCTAGAACAGAGACAAGCCAGTGACTCAGACGTGGAGATGGCGATGTCGCGTCTTGCGCGAATGAATGAAAGCACCTCTGGTGAAAGCGTGCCTGTGCTGCGCAAAGAACTCCAAACCATTATGCAAAACTACTTTGGTGTTTTCCGTAAGGGAGAGTTCATGCAGGAAGGAATCAAGAAGCTTGAAGTACTGCGCCAGCGGATAGATAACGTTCATTTGACCGATAAGAGCAATACTTTTAATACCGCTCGCATAGAGGCTCTTGAGCTAGAAAATTTATTCGAGGTTGCGCGAGCTACAGCGATTTCTGCTGAAGCGAGACCTGAAAGCCGTGGAGCCCACGCTCGCGATGATTTCAGAGAGAGAGATGATGAAAACTGGCTTTGTCATTCTCTGTATTTCCCAGAAGACAAAAAAGTAGGCAAGCGTGCGGTGAATTTTTCACCCAAGACTGTGGATACTTTTGAGCCATCAGTTAGATCTTATTAATATTAACTACATAAATTTAGGTGGTATGTCGTGTTAGTTAGCATATATCGTTACAACCCTGAGATCGACGCTAAGCCGATTATGCAGGATATTGAAGTTGAGATACCTGAAGGTAAAGACCTCATGGTGCTTGATGTTCTTAACCTAGCGAAGGAAAAGGACCCGACTATTGTTTATCGGAGATCATGCCGAGAGGGCGTTTGCGGCTCTGATGGCATGAACATCAATGGCCAAAACGGATTGGGCTGTATTACGCCTTTGTCGGAAGCGGTCAAGCCCGGTAAGAAACTAGTACTAAGGCCCTTGCCCGGTTTGCCTGTAATTCGAGACCTTGTTGTTGATATGTCAATCTTCTACAAGCAGTTCGAAAAAGTTAAGCCTTGGCTAATGAACGATACGCCGGCTCCCGCGATTGAGAGACTTCAGTCACAAGAGGATAGAGCAAAGTTAGATGGTCTGTACGAATGCATCCTTTGTGCGTGTTGCAGTACGGCATGCCCTTCGTTTTGGTGGAATCCAGATAAATTTATCGGTCCGGCCGGCCTCCTACAGGCTTATAGATTTTTAGCTGATACGCGCGATACTGCTGCGGTCGAGCGTCTGGCTGGCTTAGACGACCCGTTTAGTGTGTTTCGCTGTCGCGGAATTATGAATTGTGTATCTGTTTGTCCGAAAGGTTTAAACCCAACTCGGGCCATCGGGCACATACGCACTATGCTGGTAGCTGAAGGAACGTAAGGCAGAGCAACCAACCAGCCCTGTGCTAGTATTTAACAAGAAAAGCTAGACAGAATTAGTTCAGCATAAATAAACGGAATAAGGCACCTAATTTGTGCCATCGCTGAGGTAAAAAATGCAACAAAACTTAATGGAATTGATGTTGAGTACCGGCCATATATCGGGCTCTAATGCGGCTTATGTAGAGGATCTTTATGAATCTTACCTCTCGGACCCAGACTCAATTCCCGGCCAATGGAAAGACTATTTCTCGTCACTTCCACCGATTAACGGTTCTAGCGCGCCTGATGTTTCGCATTCAGAAATACGAAAAGATTTTAAAGCGCTTAGTAAGAGGAGTAGGTTCACCCCGGTTTTAAGTAATGACGCTGTAGTTAACTCTGAGCATGAGAGAAAACAGGTTCAGGTCATGCTGCTTATAAGTTCATACCGTGTGAGAGGGCATCAAAAAGCAAAACTTGACCCCCTCGGGCTAATGCCCAGAGAGAGGGTGCCTGATTTGGACCTCGAATTTCACGGTCTATCCCCAGTAGATTACTCCACAGCATTTCAGACTGGTTCGTTGTTTATTAGTCGAGATATTGCCCCTTTAAGAGATATCGTCGATAGCCTTGAGCGTATCTATTGCAGCTCCATCGGCTATGAGTTTATGCACATAGTCAATTTGGAAGAGAAGCAATGGATTCAGCAGCGCATTGAAGGTAACGATGGTTTTCCAGCCTTTGAAAATGATGTTAAACGGCATTTACTAGAACGCCTTATCGCTGCAGAGGGGCTAGAAAAGCACCTAGACTCTAAATATCCAGGTACTAAAAGGTTTGGTTTAGAGGGTGGTGAAAGCCTTATTCCTGCACTTGATGAGTTGGTTCAACGGTCGGGTAATTATGGCGTAAAAGAAATCGTATTGGGTATGGCTCACCGAGGGCGCTTAAACGTCCTGGTGAATATTCTAGGTAAAAACCCAGCAGACCTGTTTGATGAATTTGAAGGCAAGGTCGTCTATGAAAGCTCTGGAGATGTTAAGTATCATCAGGGGTTTTCTTCTAATATTATGACAACCGGTGGTGAAGTTCATATGGCGATGGCGTTCAACCCATCTCATTTGGAAATTGTATCACCGGTAGTAGAAGGTTCTGTGAGAGCGCGTCAATCTCGGCGTGGGGATAAAGAAGGCTCTCAGGTATTGCCTATAATCATTCATGGCGATGCGGCATTTGCAGGACAGGGCGTGGTAATGGAGACGTTCCAAATGTCCATGACCCGAGCTTATTCCACCGGTGGCACAGTTCATATAGTAATAAACAATCAAGTGGGCTTTACAACCAGTCGTCAAGACGACGCTCGTTCAACCGAGTACTGTACCGATGTTGCTAAAATGGTTCAGGCTCCGATCTTTCATGTTAATGCAGATGACCCCGAGGCAGTTTTATTTGTCACGCAATTAGCATTGGATTTTAGATATCAATTTAAAAAGGATGTTGTTGTAGATTTGGTTTGTTATCGTCGTCGCGGCCATAATGAAACTGATGAGCCAGCGTCGACTCAGCCACTTATGTACTCGGCCATAAAACAGCATAAATCCACTCGTGTTTTATACGCGGAATTACTCAATGCTCAGAATATAATGAGCACTGAGGAATCAGACCTGCTTAACAATAACTACCGTACTGCGTTAGATACAGGCGAGCATGTCGTTAAGAGTCTCGTTAAAGAACCTAGCGTTGAGTTATTTGTCGACTGGAGTCCCTACCTAGGCCACGCATGGAGTGCTCATTACAATACCTCGATGCCGCTCAAAACTTTGCAAGGGCTAGCCAAGAAGTTAGTAACACCACCAAAAGATTTCAAAACCCAGCGCCAAGTCCAAAGACTATTGAACGATAGGTCCAGTATGGCTGCGGGCGAACTTCCTGTCGATTGGGGTTTTGCGGAAACTCTAGCTTATGCGAGTATTTTAATAACAGGAAACAAGGTTAGAATTACTGGGCAAGACGTTGGCAGAGGGACTTTTTCACACCGCCATGCCGTTCTTCATGACCAAGTTACCGGTGATACTTACACGCCGCTGCAATCATTAGAAAAAAACCAAGGCAGCTTTACCATCTACGACTCCTTACTTTCAGAAGCGGCGGTGTTAGCGTTTGAGTATGGTTATGCGACTACTATCCCAAATGCCTTAGTAATCTGGGAAGCTCAATTCGGTGATTTTGCAAACTCAGCTCAGGTTGTGATCGATCAGTTCATCACCAGTGGTGAACATAAGTGGTCAAGGCTATGTGGGTTAACACTACTACTACCCCATGGTTATGAAGGCCAAGGCCCTGAGCATTCTTCAGCCAGACTTGAACGTTTCTTGCAGCTTTGTGCAGAACAAAATATTCAAGTGTGCGTGCCGACAACATCAGCGCAGGTATTTCACATGCTTAGAAAGCAAGTGCTATGTCCGCTGCGTAAGCCACTGGTGGTTATGTCTCCGAAGAGTCTGCTTCGACATAAAGAGTCAGTGTCGAGCCTTGAAGAATTAGCCGATGGCTCTTTTCAAGTTGTACTTGACGAAACTGATGACTTCGACCCAGATTCTATAAAGCGGCTCATTATCTGTAGTGGCAAAGTTTACTATGATTTGAGGGCAGAACGACGCACTCGAGAAATAAACGACATCGCCATCATTCGCATGGAACAGTTGTATCCGTTCCCGCACGATGTTTTTTTGAACTGCTTATTACAATATAAAAACCTCGAATCAATCGTTTGGTGTCAAGAAGAACCGATGAATCAAGGGGCATGGTATTCAAGCCAGCATCATCTAAGAAAAGCTATAAATGAGCATTTCCCTACTATTTACCTTGAGTATGTAGGTCGAGATGCATCTGCATCGGTAGCCGCTGGCTACCCCGCACTTCATTTAAGCCAATTGAAGAAATTTATTGACGAAGCCTTAAGCTAATTAATTGCACGTAATCGACTACGTACTCGTTATCGATTAAAAGGGACAGACTATGACAATAGAATTAAAAGCACCCACTCTTCCTGAATCAGTTCCCGATGGCACGATTGCTACGTGGTACAAGAATGTCGGAGATACTGTTTCACGCGATGAGTTACTTGTGGACATTGAAACAGACAAGGTTGTAATCGAAGTAGTATCTCCCACCGACGGCGTCTTGAAAGAGATTATCAAAAACACTGGCGATACTATTGTTAGTAATGAAGCTATTGGCAGTGTTGATGCAGGCGCTTCTGCGGCGCCAGCGGTTTCCGCTGCTGCTCCAGCCGCTGCTGCTCCAGCTGAGGCTGCAGCGTCGCTGCTCGATCCCCCGTTGTCAGTGGCAGCTGTGGCTGCAGCTGTTGCTTTCTCTGCTGCCGTGCCAGTCGTTGCTTCAGCCGCTGCCGCTCCCGCTGCTGCTACAGCATCACTACTTGACCCGCCGTTGTCAGTTGTTGCTTCCGCCGCTGCCGCTCCCGCAGCGGCAGCAGCGTCACTGCTCGAACCCCCGTTGTCGGTGGCAGCAGTGGCTGCAGCCGTTGCTTTCTCTGCTGCCGTGCCAGTTGTTGCTTCAGCCGCTGCTGTTCCTGCTGCGGCTGCAGCATCGCTACTGGACCCCCCATTGTCGGTAACAGTGGTGGCTGCAGCTGTAGCTTTCTCTGCTGCCGTGCCTGTCGTTGCTGCAGCCGCTGCTGCTCCCGCTGAGGCTGCAGCGTCACTACTGGTTCCCCCATTGTCGGTGGCAGCGGTGGCTGCAGCTGCTGCTTTCTCTGCTGCCGTGCCAGTCGTCGCTTCAGCCGCTGCCGCTCCCGCTGAGGCTGCGGCGTCACTGCTTGATCCTCCGTTATCAGATGCAGCGGTGGCTGCAGCTGTTGCTTTCTCTGCTGCTGTGCCAGTCGTTGCTTCTGCCGCTGCCGCTCCCGCTGAGGCTGCAGCGTCACTGCTTGACCCCCCGTTGTCAATAGCAGCGGTGGCTGCAGCTGTTGCTTTCTCTGCTGCCGTGCCAGTCGTGGCTTCAGCCGCTGCCGTTCCTGCTGCCGATACAGCATCACTGCTCGATCCGCCATTGTCAGCCGCTGCTTCAGCTGCTACCGCTCCAGCTGAGGCTGCAGCGTCGCTGCTCGAACCCCCGTTGTCGGTGGCAGCGGTGGCTGCAGCCGTGGCTTTCTCTGCTGCCGTGCCTGTTGTTGCTTCGGCCGCTGCCGCTCCTGCCGCGAGTGCAGCATCGCTGCTAGACCCCCCGTTGTCAGTGGCAGCGATGGCTGCAGCTG
>CAJWGN010000053.1 GCA_913031035.1 uncultured Gammaproteobacteria bacterium | reverse complement strand
TCACTTATACATATGCTATTATGACGTTTTCCCACATTTTTATAATCCCACAAAAACTATCCCTACGAGTATTTTTTGGCACATTGTGCCAATCTGTGTGCCAAACTGAACGTATCTTAGATTGACTTATATTATCTTATACTAATCAAAGATACTGTGAGCTTGTCTTAGATAATGTTAGACATTCAAAGAGTTGTTCTTGTAGGGATTCGAATCTCGTAGGGATCACCACTTCATTTCTCTATATATATCAATGACTTAGAGAGAAAATTTCTTGACATTTTTCATCAAAAAGCTGAGACTCCACGGACTCAATCTACGGGAGTTTTTAATGAAATCTGATCCAACTGTCATCAAACATCTCAATAAAGCGCTAGGAAACGAACTTGTTGCGATTAATCAATATTTTCTACATTCAAGAATGTACGAAGACTGGGGCTTGGCGAAGCTAGCGGCCAAAGAGTACGAAGAATCAATCGACGAAATGAAGCACGCTGACCAACTGACCAAGCGTATTCTTTCTTTAGATGGCCTGCCTAATCTGCAGAACCTCGGTAAACTGCAAATAGGCGAGAACACTAAAGAGATGCTCCAATGCGACCTGAATCTAGAGATGATTGCTTGCCCTGACCTTAAAGAAGGCATAGCGCACTGTGAGTCGGTAGGTGATTTCGTTAGCCGTAATTTGCTCAGCGATATTCTGGACAGCGAGGAAGAGCATGTAGATTGGCTTGAAAGTCAGTTAAAACTGGTTGAGATGGTCGGTCTTGAAAATTATTTACAATCAATGATTTAACTTGTTTAGTTAACGTATAGCGCGACCAAGAAGTGAGATAAGAAATACAATAAATTTTGTGTTTCTTATCTCAACATGTGCTTAAAAATGTCGATACCCTTTGCTAGAGCTGAAAATATATTGCTCAGCGAAAGAGAGTGTCTTTTTAAAGAGGGTGGTATCACCCTAAGCACAGGGTAAGTGATGTACGCGTGCATAGATTTAGGGTCAAATAGTTTTCATTTGCTTGTTGGCGAGTTTGATAACGGCAAGATTCGTATACTTGAACGCTGTAGTGATAAAGTTCAGCTAGGCGAAGACGTTCGAGCCACAGGAATTATCTCCCCAGCCGCCTTCGAGCGGGGCCTCACCAGCTTAAAGCATTTTAAATTTCTAATGGACCAATACCCGCTTGAAAGATACTGGGCGCTGGGCACAAATTCCCTAAGAGTTACTCAGAACTCACAAGATTTTATTGATGCTGGAGCCGCTATAGGATTGGAGGTCTCGGTTATCTCTGGTGAGCAAGAAGCTGTTTTGATTTACGCCGGAGTTATTACTGAGTTGCCAGAATTTGCGGGCAACCGCTTGGTTGTAGATATTGGCGGCGGCAGCACGGAGATAATTGTTGGCTGCGGTCAAAAGCGGCTATTTACAGAAAGTATGGCCATAGGTTGCGTGGCATGGAGGGATCGATTCTTTGCTGATGACTCAGCAGACGAGGCAGAGCTCAATCGACAAATGCAGCTGGGTCTAGCCGCCGCACGAGAAGTGTTCGGCGAGAATGCCGCGGGTATTTCCAAGGCCGGCTGGGATGAGGCTTATGCTTCTTCTGGCACCGTCAAGATGTTAGCAAATATATGCGCAGCGGCCGGATATGGCTCTAAACGCATAGACTATGAAGTCTTGCAGCTCCTGCAGCCACAATTCATTGATTGCAAAGCTAGTGGTTCAGATTTGCCAGGTTTGAAGCAGCGCAGACGCGATTTGTTGCTGCCAGGCTGGTGCATAATGATGGGTTTGATGGAGAGTTATAACATTCGCTCGATAAACTTCAGTCCCACAGCACTTCGTGAAGGGATGTTGGATTTTATGGTTAAGAACGAAAAAACTCTCAAGAGCATGGAAAAAAGTAACTTGCCTAAAGTTTCCAAGCTGTAGCCAAGCTCATGATAGCTGCTTCAGTAGCAGCGTTTGAATTCCCTCAGCCTGCTCATCCAAATTAAATCGTTCGACATACTCGCCGTTAGCCTGCATTTCCCAACTTTGAGCCTCGTCTTCCAAGTACATTTCCATTTCTGCGACGATGCGGCTCGCCCATTTCTTCTTAAGAATAGGAAAGCACACCTCTATTCGATGGGATAGATTTCGTTCCATCCAGTCTGCGCTAGAGCAGTAAACTTGATTTGAATTGTTTAAGAAGTAATAAACCCTTGAATGCTCTAAGAAGCGTCCTACTATAGATACTACTCGGATATTTTCGCTGACAATCGGCATCCCTGGTTTTAGGCAGCAAATCCCTCTTACAATGAGGTCTACTTTGACTCCAGCCATCGATGCCCCATAAAGTGCTTTGATGACGTCAGGATCGGTGAGTGAGTTAAGTTTCGCGATCACTCGTGCTGGCTGCCCTGCAATCGCGGCTTCTTTTTCCGTGTCGATCATTCGGATCAGTGACTTTCGCAGGTTAAAAGGTGCATGGATGAGTAGCTTGGGATGAATTTTCTTGCCCATTCCGGTTATTTGTTGGAATACCTTGTGAACATCTGCGCAAATCGTTTTGTCAGCGGTCAGCAGGCCGTAATCTGTGTAAAGGAGAGAGTTTTTGCGGTGATAGTTGCCTGTGCCAAGGTGGGCATAGCGTTTTAGCTTATCACCGACTCGGCGAACTATTAATAGCATTTTAGCGTGGGTTTTATAGCCCATAACGCCATAGACAACTACAGCACCGGCTTCTTGTAAGATGCTGGCAAAGTGCATATTTTCTTTTTCATCAAAGCGTGCCCTTAGCTCAATCACCACGGTGACTTCCTTACCGTTACGGGCAGCTTCTGCAAGAGCCTCAACTAATTCAGAGGACTCGTTTGTTCTATATAAAGTCTGCTTTATAGAGAGCACAGTAGGGTCTTTTGCCGCCTGTCTTAGCCAATCGATAATAGGAAGAAATGACTGAAAAGGGTGATGCAGTAGCTGATCGTCTTTGTCTACCGCGTAAAAAATATCGTTCCCCACTTCAAGGGCCGGGGGCAGTCCAGGTGAGAAAATAGGAAACTTTAAGTCTGGTCGATTTATCATTCCATTGAGTGCCATAAGTCTCTGGAGGTTAACCGGCCCATCAAGGCGGAACAGCGCATCTTCTTTGAGGTTGAAGCGCTGTAGGAGAAAATTTGTAAGGTTCTCTGGACATTCCTTGCCCACTTCCAGTTTAGTCGCTGCACCAAAGCGGCGACTGTGCAATTCCCCTTGCAGGGCTGACGCTACATCTTCGACCTCGACATTGGACATTTCCAGATCTGAGTTTCGGGTCACTCGAAATTGATGGCATTCGGTCACTGTCATACCGGGGAAAAATTGGTCAACATGAGCATGAATTACTGAGGACAAAAATATAAAATTATCCCCGTCAGGCATAATTCTTTTGGGAACCTTGATAAGTCTTGGCAATGACCTCGGGGCTGGCACAACGGCTAAGCCGCTCTCTCTCCCAAAAGCGTCTTTCCCGTTAAGTGAAAGGATGAAATTTAGGCTCTTATTAACCAAACGTGGAAATGGGTGAGCGGGGTCAAGTCCTAAGGGGCTTACTACTGGCACCACTTGATCGTGAAAATAGTTCTCGGTCCAGTTGATCAGTTCCTCGTTCCACTCGTGGCGATAAAGAAAGTGAATATTCTCTTTAGCGAGTGATGGCAAAAGGTCATCATTTAAGATCCTGTATTGCTCGTCTAGTGCCTCTCGAACCTGATCGTGAATTATGTCTAAAACTTGCTCTGGGTATTTGCCGTCCGGCCCCGGGCGTTGGCGCCCAAAATCAAGCTGTTTCCTAAGACCTGACATTCTAATTTCAAAAAACTCATCGAGGTTTGAGCTAAAAATCAGCAAAAACATTAGTCGCTCGAGCAGGGGATGATCAGGGTCTCTAGCCTGGCTAAGTACTCGCAGGTTAAATTTGATGTAAGACAGCTCTCGATTCTCAAAATATTGGGTTTCGTTAAGGTCGATTGCTTGCTCAGGCTGTAGATTCGAAGTGGGGTGAGATTCAAGCGAAGCTGCAGATTCAGTATCCATCTCCGATATATTCTTTGCCATGATAGAGGGCTCGTGAAGTTTTGAAGTAATGGTGTTTTTGGGCAATGAATTATTCAACCGGATCGGCGTAAGGCGCCAAATTCATGAATAACGAGTCGCTTTTCCCAGTCATAAAGCATCTCGAGCGGGCTAGGAAAACGTCAATGATCATAACATTTTAGGTCGTTTCTTTAAACTGTAACTTTATTGTAATATAAAGGTTCTTTAGCTCTGTATTAAGGGTAAAAACCAATTGAGGATATGCGCCAGCCTTGTGATGTTATATCGATTTAGCTTTTGTATTTTTCTTTTAGCGATTAGCACATCACTTTTTGCTCAGTCGCGGCCATTGGGGTTGAGTTTAGGGGCAGAATACGAGCGTTTAAACGGTGTTTCTGGGACGCTCTCAAGCGCCGGCTCAGACACCTTAGCGAATTTAATGACGTTATGGGCAGAGGACTTTAATAGAGAATATCCAAATGTCATTATTCAGATTCAAGCCGCTGGATCATCAACTGCCCCTCCGGCGTTAGTGGAGCAAACTGCGAGTCTTGGGCCCATGAGTCGCAGGATGAAAGAGGTTGAGTTGCAGGCCTTTGAGTCTCGTTACGGTTATCAGCCAACAGCAATTCCGGTTGCCGTTGACGCTCTGGCCGTCTATGTGCACAAGGACAACCCGCTGGCAGGGCTAACTATTGCACAATTAGATGGGATTTTTTCATCGACGCGCCGCTGTGGTCAAAGTAAAGCCTTAGAAACTTGGGCTGATCTAGGTCTGCCGAGGCCTTGGGCGCAAAAGAAGATACAGATGTTTGGACGTAACTCTGTTTCGGGAACTTATGGGTTTTTTAAGCAAATCGCATTGTGCAAGGGTGATTTTAGAAATTCGGTAAGTGAACAGCCCGGATCAGGGTCGGTAGTTCAAGCCATCAGTGGTTCATTGAATGGTGTAGGCTATTCTGGAATTGGTTACCGAACATCAAGTGTTCGGGCAGTTCCGATCGCGCTGAACCAAAACGCTCCTTATGTAGAGGCCAATGCAGTGAACTCGATGTCTGGTGACTATCCTCTTGCCAGATTTCTTTGGATTTATATCAACAGAAGACCAAATCAGGAGTTGCCTCCACTGGAGAGAGAATTCATTCGTTTCGTTCTGTCGCGGGCAGGTCAAGAAAGCGTCCTCAAAGATGGCTATATCCCATTGCCGTTTGTGGTGATCGATAGCACGCTTGATTCTTTGGATATCCGGTGAAAGAGACTAAAAGCGAAACAGAGACAAAATCACTATACGGTAGCGGTGAGTCTGGCTCTGGGTCTAATATGGGACACACTTTGCGGGTGCGGCGTAAAGTGAGACATTTTTATGATCGTGCAGCCCGATATGGCATAGCCATAGGGGGGTTAGGGATCATAGCGACAATGTTGGTAATTTTTGTTTTCTTGATTGCTGAAGTCCAACCCCTGTTTTCAGCCGCCTCAATAGTGTCCACCGGTGATTTTCAAATATCAGATTCCCCCAGAGAGCCCGGGCTTCATCTGGCAATAGACGAACAAGCCAGATCACTACTCAGGATAAGTACTCAGGGTAGGGCGATTTTTCTCGACCTAGATTCGGGGGTCGTAATTAGTGAGATTCCTCTGTCGATTCCCGAAGGCGACTTTATAAATCAGTTTGCCTTGGATTCCGAAGAATCTGGGGTGTTTGCTTATGCCCTCAGCAACGGCAACGTTCATATTGCTCAATATCTCTGGGAAACAGAGTTTTCGAGCCAAGGAAGTTTGCCTGCGATTACCCCTCGAATTGTTTATCCCTATGGGCAAGCAGCCTTGCTAAATCTGGGTGCCAATATGATTGATGCAATTGCAATTCATACGGATCAGGAAGATCTACTTCTTGCGGCTATAGATAATTTAGGCAACTTGAAACTTTTTCACTCAGTTGCACGGAGGAATATTTTCAATGGTTTTAACGTCAACTATTCACCCCCTCCAGCGATTACTAAATCGATTGATATCAAACTAGATCCGCTTGACCGATTATTCATCGGGGGAGACAAAAGATTACTCTATGGCATTTCAGACTCTGGTCTAGCAAAGGTTTATGATCTGAAAAAAATGGTGGACTCCGAAACAGTTGAGATTTTTTCTGAAGCGCAATTGGTCAAAACTGGCGTACAGATGGAGTCTATTAAATTTCTCTCAGGAGGCCTTTCTCTCCTTGTTGCGGATAGTGCTGGATTTGTTTCGCAATGGTTTGTTGTGCGCAATGACGACATACCCACGCTATCCTCAGTTAGACGCTTTGCTGGTGATGGGACTCCTATAATTGCGACAGCAGTGGAACAGAGACGGAAAAACTTTGTTGCCTTGGGTGAGTCAGGATTGTTGTCGCTGTATAACGTCACCTCTCAAAAACGGGCTCTAACGAACACCTCTTTTAATAAAAAACTACTTGCCATCGCGATAGCCCCCCGAGGAAATAAAATAGTTGCTGAATTACAAGGCGGCGGCTTTCGCAGTTGGTCTTTGGACAATCCCCACCCCGAAGTTTCTTTTAGCTCTTTATGGCGTCAAGTTTGGTATGAGAGTTACCCGGAGCCAGACTATGTTTGGCAATCCTCCTCCGCGAGTAACGATTTCGAGCCAAAATATTCACTTGTACCTCTCTCTTTTGGAACATTAAAAGCTGCGTTCTATGCGATGCTAATCGCGTCGCCTTTGGCCATATGCGGTGCGATTTATACCGGCTATTTCATGGCGCCTGTTCTTAGGCGTAAAGTTAAGCCGTTGATTGAGTTAATGGAAGCACTTCCAACCGTGGTTCTAGGTTTTTTGGCAGGGCTATGGCTCGCGCCTTTTGTTGAAAGCAACTTGCCAGGGGTGATAAGCCTGCTTCTATTTTTGCCGGTAGGGGTTTTGTTATTTGGGTTTTTATGGTCTCAAGTACCGAAGTCACTACGTTATTTGGTACCCGAGGGATGGGAAGCAATACTATTGATTCCATTCATTCTTTTATTTGCTTGGTGTTGCTTCAATTTTTCCCATCCGCTGGAAACAATCTTTTTTGCTGGAGATATGCAGCAGTGGTTGAGTTCGGAGCTAGGAATTTCCTATGATCAGCGCAACGCGATGGTGGTTGGTTTTGCTATGGGATTCGCTGTAATTCCAACAGTGTATTCCATTGCCGAGGACGCGATTTTTACTGTGCCAGGTCATCTCAGTGACGGTTCTTTGGCGCTTGGTGCGACCTCATGGCAGTCTCTTTATCATGTGGTTCTGCCAATTGCGAGCCCAGGAATTTTTAGCGCTTTAATGATCGGGTTAGGGCGAGCTGTTGGGGAGACAATGATCATACTTATGGCAACAGGTAATACGCCGATAATGGATGTTAATGTCTTTGAGGGGATGCGCACATTAGCTGCCAGCATAGCCATCGAGGTCCCTGAGTCTGAAGTCTCGAGCACCCACTACAGGATCCTGTTTTTGGCAGCAACGGTCTTATTTCTATTCACCTTTGTGGTCAACACGATTGCTGAAGTTGTGCGCCAGCAACTTCGGCGAAAATACAGCAGCATATGATGATGCGATACACAAAATGGACTTCAAGTGGTCGACCCTGGATTTGGCTGAATGCAGCGGCTATTGCCATCAGCATATTAATGGTGGTCGGTCTGGTGTCTTTATTGGCGGTCCGGGGCTTGAGTTATTTTTGGCCAAGCGATGTAATGCAGGCTCGTTATTCAAGCTCGGATTCCGACGGAAGTGAATTGTCTATGCAGGTGGTCGGTGAAGTCGTGGAAATTGAATCAGTACCTTCCTCCCAAGTCATTGCAGCGGGTATTGAGGTTTCGGAAAATCAAGAATTAATCCAGCGGGTCCTTCTTAAGCAAGGCAATAGAGATTTTTTCAATGAGGATTTTATTTGGCTATTGGATGATTCTATTGAAGAAATTCAATACCCGTCTGAGCTGGTTACCTTAGAGAGGCAAGAATGGGGTAATTTTTATGGGAAGCTACACCAGCTTAAAGAAAACGGAATAGTAGTGGGTACTGCTGCCAATTCCGAAGCCGTCAATTGGAGTGACTTTTCAGCTCGGTTGGAAAGAGTGTATGCAATTAGAGGTCAAATAACAGAGATAGAAAACGCAGAAATACAGGGCATCAACTTCCGCACCAATCAGCTTAGGTTGGATGTACGTGAGTTAGAGGTTTCTGGCGATATGACTGAGCAAAGAAGGCTGCAGCTGGCGAGCCAAAGGCTGGTTTTGCAGTCGGAATATGAAAATCAGCGCCAGAGGCTGTTAGGCCTGAACGATCAAATAATGCGAGATGATGCAGAGTTTATTGTTGCTGGCGGCGAAATTGTAACTATTAAATTTGCTGCTATTGTTCGAGCTTACCGCCCAAATCAACTGAGTATAGCCGGAAAGTTTAAGGTGTTCCTTTCGAAACTCGGCGAATTCTTGAGTGCTGAGCCACGGGAGGCAAATACCGAAGGCGGTGTGTTTCCAGCGATTTTTGGCACGGTAATGATGGTGTTGCTGATGTCGGTATTTGTAACACCGTTTGGCGTTATTGCTGCGGTCTATTTAAGAGAATATGCAAAGCAGGGTATAACCACCAAAATAATTAGAATTTCAGTTAACAATTTGGCAGGCGTTCCCTCTATCGTTTACGGTGTTTTTGGGCTTGGCTTCTTTATCTATATTATCGGTGGCGAAATTGATCAGTTGTTTTATTCTGAAGCCCTGCCGGCACCAACTTTTGGGACTCCGGGTTTGCTTTGGGCCTCACTGACCCTGGCCTTGCTTACGTTACCTGTGGTTATTGTGGCGACCGAAGAAGGGCTGGCTCGAATTCCTCGTAGTGTTAGAGAGGCCAGCTTGGCTTTAGGGGCAACAAAGTTTGAGACTCTTTGGCGAGTAGTGCTGCCTATGGCCAGTCCTGCGATGATGACCGGTTTGATTTTGGCTGTCGCCAGAGCCGCAGGTGAAGTTGCACCACTAATGCTGGTGGGGGTGGTAAAATTAGCGCCGTCACTTCCTTTGGATGGCAACTATCCTTATTTGCATTTGGATCAGAAATTTATGCATCTAGGGTTTCACATTTATGATGTGGGATTCCAAAGTTCAAATATTGAAGCGGCTAAGCCTCTGGTCTTTGCGACGGCTTTTTTGTTGGTAGCCGTTATTGCTGCGCTAAATTTAAGCGCGGTTTCGCTGCGGAATCACCTCCGTGAAAAATATAAATCACTTGAAGCGTAATGCGTGTAATGGACGATTGTTGTTAACCTTATGAGCAAACTAAAACCCGGCAGTGATGTTGTAGCAGCAAAACCAGATTCTAATTTTTTGCGTGAGCAATTTGATGGGCATACCCCTAGCCTAGGCAAAGAACTGCCACGATGCTTGGAAGTTGAAAACCTTTCGCTTTCTTATACGCGCGGCAAAAAAGCTCTAAATTCAATTAATTTGTATATTGCAAAACAAAGGGTAACGGCATTTATTGGTCCCAGTGGTTGCGGTAAATCCAGTCTGCTGCGCTGCTTCAATCGGATGAACGATTTGATTGATGACTGCGTTATAGAAGGTGCCATTCGCCTAGAAGGAGAGGATATTTATCAAAAGTCGGTTGAGGTGGCGGAGCTTAGGCGTCGAGTTGGAATGGTCTTTCAGAAGCCAAACCCATTTCCTAAGACTGTGTATGAAAACGTGGCCTATGGTCTGCGCATCCAAGGTCTGAGATCGAAGCGAAAGCTAGATGAGATTGTCGAAGAGTCGTTAGTGGCTGCAGCGCTTTGGGATGAGGTTAAAGACCGCCTGCATGACAATGCCCTGAGTCTGTCCGGTGGTCAACAACAACGTCTGGTTATTGCTAGAACTATCGCAGTGCAGCCGGAAGTATTACTACTTGATGAGCCAGCCTCGTCGTTGGATCCGGTTTCAACTTTGAAAATTGAAGAGCTCATCAGTGAGCTAAAAGAGAGTTATACCATTGTCATTGTGACGCACAATATGCAGCAAGCCGCCAGAGTTTCAGATTACACGGCATTTCTAAACATGGGTAATATGGTCGAGTTTGATACCACTGACCGATTGTTTACTAACCCTTCTGAAAAACAAACCGAAGACTACATTACCGGCCGTTACGGCTAATGGGATATACTCTGCTAACTACGTTTACAATGGATAACCGATGAGTTCCCAAGCAGAAGGACATAGCCTGCACATTTCTCAACAGTTCAATGTTGAATTAGAGGAAGTTAAAGGCCACATGATGGAAATGGGGGGTGTTGTCGAGAAGCAGCTCGCCGATGCGCTAGAATCAGTTGTCACATCGAACAGTAATTTAGGCTTAAAAGTCTCCAGAGATGACGATGAGATAGACTCGTTAGAGATGCAAATTGACGAAGAGTGCAGCTTGATTATTGCACGAAGGCAGCCGGCGGCCAGTGACTTACGTTTAGTGCTAGCCATTATAAAAACTATTCGCGATCTTGAACGGATAGGGGATGAGTCATCTAAGATCGCAAAAATGGCGGTTAAACTTTCTGAAGAAGGAGAGATCCCGAGCCTGTTTGTTGAATTTAAAAACATAGGCGCGAAAGTTCAACGAATGGTTAGTATGTCACTTAATGCCTTTGCGCGATTCGATGCGGAAGCGGCCTTAGAAATTACTAAAGCGGATCTTGAGGTCGATATGGAGTACCGCAGCGCCATGAGTTCAATGATTACTTATATGACGGAAGATCCGCGCAGCATTACGCGGGTGCTGAATATTCTTTGGGCTTTACGGGCGTTGGAGAGAATCGGCGACCATGCAAAAAATATCGCCGAGCACGTGGTTTATTTGGTGCAGGGCAAAGACGTCCGTCACGAAAAATTAGAGTGACGGGTGTTTTGCATAATCTGTGCTAAATAAGTTCTTATGCTCAGACCTTTTATGCTCGACTAAAGACCTTAACCTTTTTTATCTTTTTGCCGCTACTCCTCTTCCTCTTTTGCACGCTGGCTTATTAGCCGTGCTAATGGAAGTTTGCAGTTGAAAGTGCTGCCCTGCCCAATTTCACTGCTTATATCCAGCTCGCCATCATGCCTGGCCAATATGTGTTTTACGATAGCTAAGCCTAGCCCCGTTCCGCCTGTCTCTGATGATCGACTTGAGTCAACCCGGTAGAATCTCTCAGTGAGGCGAGGAATATGCTCGGCTTCAATACCAATGCCGTTATCAATAACTTCAATATCAATTGTTTGCTTGGATTGGCTGGCTTTTATAACCACAACACCATTTTCTGGAGTGTACTTAGCGGCGTTTACAGCGAGATTTGATATTGCACTGTAAAGCTCGCTTCTTGCGCCTTTGACTACTATCCCAGCTGGACAATCTATTATGAATTCGTGGGCTCGCTTCTCGAAGATGCTTTGAGTGTCGTTTTTAATCTCAAATAGTAATGGTGATAACGCGATCTCGTCTTGCTGCTTTCCTAGGGTTCGAGTTTCAAGAGAAGAAAGAAGCAACAAATCTCGTACAATACTTTCCATGCGATTAGATTGTTGGTGCATTTGTTTCATCGGCTTGCGCCATTTTTCGTCAAGGCTATCAATGTTATCCATGATTGCTTCTAAATAGCCTTTTATTACCGTTATAGGTGTGCCGAGTTCATGAGAGACATTGCCGACAAAGTCTTTGCGCATTGATTCGAGTCGATGAAACTGCGTCACATCGCGAACAATCATTAGTCTCTCATGTGCTCCGAACAAGGCAATTTGAAATTCTAGGACCTTGCTGCTGTCCCCTGGGGCGTTAATTTTTAGCGGTTCGTCATAGTTCTCAGTGTTGAAGTACTCGGCAAACCTGGGGTCTCTAATAAGGTTAGTGACTGCCAAGTTCCGATCTTGCGGGTATTTAAGCCCAAGCATGCCTTCGCTCGCGCGGTTCCACCAATCGAGATTATTCTGTTTATCTATGACGATAACGGCCATCTCAAGGGCTGCCGACGATTCCTGTGCCTTGTTAATAATGCCTTCTAGGTAGGCGCTGGCTTTTCTCTCTTGCTTCTGGAGGCGATAGATACCGTCGAAAATATCTCCCCAAAGACCTATGCTCTCTGGAGGGGCTGATTTATTAGAAGAAGGGCCTTGAGCCAGCCATTGATACATTCGGCGCAGTTGGAAAAGATTGTAGGCACAGTAAGTCACCAGTGCCAGTAACAGGGTGACGGCGAGTTGGCCCAGTAATGCGCCAATAACCGCTACCGTTACCAGAATAATGAGTAAGCGCTTTATTTCATTTTGCCAGTTTTGCACTAAACAACATCCTTAGGGTAGATATGGATAGCTTTCTATTTAGGGTTTACTCAGCTGCCAACTGAGGGTTTTTTAAAAATTTATCTGCTTCTATTTTACCTAATGCTTATGTGTATTCCCATGGGAATGGGAAGGTCTAGTTGGAGATAATGCCGTAAAAACCAGTTCAAGGCCTTAATTGGCATTTTTTGGGATGCAATCGGGTTAATATCCCTAATAATGTCTCTCATAATCTGTCCATAAAGCCAGTGAACTCGCTATAATTAAGTCGTAACCTAAATATTCTTGTGGAAATTTCTATGCGTAGTACTTTTTTAACAACACTTGCGATAAATCTAGCACTAGCAGCTTCAACGGTAGCTGCTGACGAGGGTCAGTTTTACATCGCGCCTGGCATCCAATGGATGAACTTCGATGATTCCGTCGCTCTCGAAGGTGATGAAGGTTACTACTTTGGCTTGGGCTACGACTTCAGTGATCAAGTCAGCGCTGAATTTAGCTTGGTTGAATTAGAGCCAAATAAGTTTGCTGGAGGCTCCGTCGACATCGATCAATGGAAAGTAGATGGATTTTTTGATTTCGATTTTGATATCGCGGGCTTTCAACCATTTGCCGTAACCGGTCTTGGTAATACCAATTTTGATGGTGATAATGAGATGACTTGGGACTTGGGCGGCGGTGTTAAATATGAAATCACTGAAAATATAGTATGGCGGACAGCGTTGCGGTCATTTCAGTATTTCGACCGTGATCATGAGGATTCCGATTTAGGCATTGATAGTTCTTTGATTTTTTACTTTGGCGGTGCAAAGCGGCCACAAGCCGGAGCGACATCAACGCCTGCTCTTACAAGAACCGCTTCTGCTTCAGATGCAGACCGAGACGGTGTGGCCGATGCGAATGATGACTGCGCTGAGACTCCTAGAAACTATGCCGTTGATAGTGATGGCTGCCCAATCCCGGTGGAAGAAATTGCACGGCTAGAGCTTATGGTTAATTTTGACTTCGATAAATCTGATGTAAAAGCTGAATATTTTGACGAAATCCAAGAAGTAACAGATTTTATGAAGCAGTATTCTGATGTGGTTATTGAGCTTGAAGGTCACACTGATTCCCGCGGCACACCAGTCTACAATCAAAGTCTTTCTGAGCGCAGAGCTGCTGCTGTTCGTCAGGTTATGATTGACCAATTTGGTATTTCCAGTGCTCGAGTTAGCAGCAGTGGCTTGGGTGAACTACAGCCTGCATCGACTAACGACACAGATGCGGGCAGGGCAGACAACCGCCGTGTAATGACTGTTATTATCAAGACGTTGCAAAACTATCAGCCTCGTTAAAAATAACACAGGTAGGGCGGCTGGTTTAGACCTAGCAGTTGCCCGAGCTTAAGTTAATAGCATTTTTGCGATCTACCTCTGCGTCCTTATTCCTCAATCTAAGAAAGATATGCATTCCCTTTGAATAAACTCACCCCAGATATTGCTGACAGCTCAAATCGCTGGTTACCTCTCTCTCAAAGTAGCCTTAGTGCATCTAGCGAATGGTGGGACTGGGTTACAGACCCAGGTTCTTTAACGAGTCGTTTGAAAGAAAAAAGTGTAGGTGACTTTCAAGTTGAAGTAGTAGACGAGCGGTGGCTGTCCAACCTGCCACGAGATTTACGAGTGTTGTTTGGGCCGGTTGCAGACAATCATCGTTTTTGGTCTCGTAAGGTTGTGCTGTCGGGAAGGGGTGAACCTTGGATTCAAGCACACACAATATTACCTGAGCATAGCCTCGAAAGTCCTCTCCGGGAAGTGATGGAATTGAGTAAAAAGCCGCTTGGTGAATTTCTTTTCAATCACCCAGAGTTGATAAGATCTGAAATGGATGTGACCCCTGTTGGCAGCGACACATGGGCGAGGCGGAGTCTTTTTTACCTTTTCAGCAAGCCAGTTTTAGTAGCAGAATTTTTTCTGCCTAGCCTTCTCGGAAAAATCTAGACATACCCCAGAACACATTGACTACTTTTTGAGCAGGCACTTGTGTGTCTTTTTCCCACACCCCCCAACATTTTGGGGGTGTGGAAAAGTTGTGTATTAGTTGGGTAGAAACTGGCCGTTTTTGCTCTAAAAACTCGTATTTTTAAAATATTATTCTATACTTTATGTAACTAAGAGGAATACTTATAGTAACTTTTCCACAAGGTATGGAGGGTTAAACTAGGTAAAATTTTCAATAGTTTTGGTACATGATCAGGGGCAAAGACAATAATTTCCATTCTATTCCTGACTTGCCAAAGATGATTTCACTGAGAGAGATTAGCTAAAATTTGCTAAGTAGGTTTGCCAAGTAGCTAGTTTGTACGAATCATCGCTAGGGTTTCTTTAAGCTTAGAAGCAAAAATTGAAAGCTCTGTGGAGCTGGGCAAGGCCACAGGTTAAAAGGGTATCAACGTGATCGAAGAGACACTTTCCGCAAAGACCAATATTCAATTAGATCCTAATTCTCGTGCAGTTAACTCTCAAGCAGTTAAATCTCGAACCGCTAACAATGCCTCGTCTCCCAGCGAGCAAAAAGCACCAGCCTTGGCAGATAAAATTCTTAGAGATTCGATGAAAGTGCGTCCGGCTCGTGGTCGGTCAGTATCGGGTGAATCCACTGCTGATGCGACGCAGCTCTATCTCAAAGAGATCGGGTATACGCCACTGTTAAGTGCAGAAGAAGAAGTCTATTTTTCTCGTCGGGCCCTAGCGGGAGACGAGGCTAGCCGTAAGCGCATGATAGAAAGCAATCTGCGTCTGGTAGTGAAGATAGCGAGACGATACATTAACAGAGGTCTGTCTCTACTTGATCTAGTAGAAGAAGGTAATTTGGGCCTGATTCACGCGGTAGAAAAATTCGATCCAGAAAAAGGTTTCCGTTTCTCCACGTATGCAACGTGGTGGATACGCCAAAATATTGAACGGGGTTTAATGAACCAGACCAGAACCATTCGACTTCCAGTTCATGTTGTAAAAGAGTTAAACGTATATCTGCGCGCTGAAAGAGAGTTGTCTAGCAAGATAGAAAAAGACCCAACGATTGAAGAAATTGCGTCCCTTGTTGAAAAGCCAGTTGCCGATGTTAAACGGCTAATGGCGCTTAACGAGAAGGTTACATCGGCTGATGCGCCGGTTGCTGCCGAGTCAGAGCGTACTGTCGTAGACACAATCAGCGGTGGTAATGACAAAGGGCCAAGTGGTGAATTCCAGTCTAGCGAGTTAGAAAACTGTATTTCAGGTTGGATGCGTGAACTCTCTGAAAAGCAGAGCGAAGTGCTTTCAAGACGGTTTGGGTTGAACGGTTACGACAGCGACACACTTGAAAATGTTGGGTGTGAAATCGGTCTAACTCGCGAGCGGGTTAGGCAAATACAGATCGAAGCACTTAAACGTCTTAAAATAATTATGGGTAGGGAGGGTGTTTCTCGCGATGTTCTTTATGATTTCGCTTAAAGCTTAGTACTCGGCTCTACTCAAAATATCCTGCGACTTCTCTTTATAAGGGCTAGTATGCTGACCTCAGATTGCTAGCCCTTTTCATCGCGGCTAACGTTCTTTCCTGATGGCTTAGATTATTCTTCCCCTTTCTCTTTCCTTGCAACTTGATCAAGGGCTTGCGCTGCATTAAGCTTATCGCTTTTAAGCCATCTCACGTGCTCGGTTTTCTGGAGCTTAACTCCTAAGGTATTAAATTGCTTGATCAAGTAGCAACATCCGCGTTGAGCGGCAAATTAGTGATTGATCTGACCCGTGTCTTGGGCGGGCCTTACTGCACGCAGATTTTGGGCGATCATGGAGCTGAGATAGTTAAAATTGAACCGCCTAAGGGCGATGAAACTCGAGATTGGGGGCCGCCCTTTCATGAGGAGGATTCTGCGTACTACATCGGTGTTAATCGCAACAAGCGTTCCATGGGGCTGGACCTTACTCAAGGTCCAGGGCAGCAAGTTTTACTGCAACTGCTTGAGAATGCCGACATCCTGATAGAAAATTTTAAACCAGGTACCATGGAAAAGTGGGGGCTTGGGTATGAAGAGGTTCTCAGAGCGCGTTTCCCTAAATTGATCCATTGCCGTGTAAGTGGCTTTGGTGGTGATGGCCCAATGGGAGGTTTTCCCGGTTACGATGCGATTATTCAGGCTATGGCAGGGTGGTTTAGCATCAATGGGGAAAAGGGCAGTGAGCCAACAAGGCTAGGCCTTGCTGGTGTAGATATGGGAACTGGCTTGTATTCGGCGATAGCAATTCTATTAGCGTTGGCAGAGCGTGAGCATTCGGGTCAAGGTCAATATCTTGATATGACGCTTTATGATTGTGCTGTATCCCTAATGCACCCGCACATACCTAACTATAATTATTCAGGGAAAATACCGGGACCAACGGGAAACGCTCATCCTAATATTAGCCCCTATGACACCTTTCGAACAAAGACAGTTGATGTTTTTATTGGTGCTGGTAATGATGGCGCTTACGCCAAAATGTGCCGCGCTTTGGGCCGAGCAGAGCTGATCGATGATCCTCGTTTCATTAAGAATATAAATCGAGTTGAGCATCGCGCTGAATTAAAAGTCGAGATAGAAACCAGCTTGATGCGTATCGATGGTCATGAAATATGCGAAACCCTTGCTAAAGCTGGGCTTGCTGTCGGTCCAATTCACAACACCCAGCAGGTTGTTGATCATCCGCACACTCACCATCGGCAGATGACGATTGAGAAAGACTGGTACAAGATGACAGGAACTCCGATAAAAATGTCTCGAACTCCTGGCTCCCTTAAGCGCTTGCCGCCGAAATATGGCGAGCACAGCACTGAGTTATTAACAGAGTTTGGTTTTTCCAGTGCGCAAATTAAAGACTTAATAGACAAAGGCGTGGTGCTCACCCAGCGTCGTCGTTAGACCCCTGTGGCGCCCGCCTTGGGCGCCATGCTTTTCAAAGCCTTTAAAACCTAAAGTAATCACGAATCTGACTAGAGGCTTAGTGGCCGGTTGTTTTTTACTGATATAGTGTTATAGTTATGTATAACACTATATCAGTAAAGAGATTTTCTCAGTGGAAATTATCTGGAACAATAAAGAGCCGATCTATTTGCAATTAAGAGATCGCTTAGTCGAATTAATAATGGATGGTGCTCTTAACGAGGGCGATGCTTTACCTTCCGTGCGGCAAATTTCCAGTGAGCAACGAATTAATCCCATAACAGTTTCCAAAGCAATGCAAATATTGGTTGATGAGGAGCTAGTCGAAAAAAAGCGGGGGCTTGGAATGTATGTGGTTAAAGGCGCGAAGGACAAATTGGCAAAAAATGAACGAGCGAAATTCCTTGAAAAAGAGTGGCCACAAATTTCCGATAGAATTGAAAGGCTGGGTTTTACTCTTGACGAACTTCTTAGGCGCAGCAAAACTTAATCGAGCTAAAGCTATAGGGATTAGTTATGACTAATATTGTAGAAGCGCGATCTCTGTATAAATCTTTCGGAAACTTTGTTGCACTTGATAACATCGACCTCTCTATTCCCCAGGGTGCCATTAGTGGGTTAATAGGGCCTAACGGGGCTGGCAAAACAACGGCATTAAAATCATTGATAGGCCTTTGTGATGTGGATGGCGATATCTGTGTTGCGGGCCAGGACCCGAGGGTGGCTCGTCATAAACTGATGGAGGACGTTTGCTTTATTGCCGATGTTGGTATCTTACCGAAATGGTTAAAGGTGTCACAAGTACTTGATTATGTTGAAGCGGTTCACCCAAAATTTGATCGCAGTAAAGCTCAAAAATTTCTCAGTACTACCGAAATTCCGAGCAATAAAAGAATTAAGAATTTGTCGAAGGGCATGGTAACCCAGCTCCACCTAGCAATCGTGATGGCTATTGAGGTTAGTCTCTTAGTTCTTGACGAACCTACATTAGGCTTGGATATCATTTATCGTAAAGAGTTCTATGATCGCTTGTTAAATGATTATTACGATGGAAATCGAACTATTCTGATCAGCACGCACCAGGTGGAGGAGATAGAGACTTTGTTGTCACATTTGGTCTTTATAGACAAAGGCAAAATTGTTCTTAATGCCAACATGGCAGACGTTGCGGAGATATATGCCGAGGTGCTTGTTGATGCTGATAAATTATTACAGGCAGACGCCTTGAACCCTATTTATATTCGAAATCTATTGGGCAAGAAATCGTACACTTTTGAAGGGGTTTCTAGAGCCGTACTAGAGCAGTTAGGCGACGTCCACACGCCAACAGTTGCTGATTTGTTTGTGGCCAAAATGAGAGGGCAGAGAAATGAGTCGGTTTAGCTTCTTTCAATTTTTCGCGTTACTGAAAAAAGAATTTTGGGAAAACAGAATCTTAATGATTGGTGCGCCGGCAGTATTGGCAGTTGTAATTTTCGTTGTCAATTTTCTGGTGGCATCACAGTTAAGTGAAGAGCAATTAGGCACATTGATTGGCTATTTTAGTAGCTGGTTTGACGGTCAGAATCCTTTCTATACAGCGTCAGTCATAATTTTATTGTGCTTGCCTTTTTTAGTCGTATATTTTTTTTGCAGTGTCATATACCTGCTCAATGCGTTATACAGTGATCGAAAAGATATGAGCATTCTTTTTTGGCAGTCTATGCCAATTTCAAACCTACAAACCGTTATATCTAAGATAGTGACCGTAGTGGTAATTAGTCCTATATTTACGGTTGCGGCAATAGCGGTATTGTATGGCTTATCGATAGGCTATCTCACTATCGTTGGTTATGGTTTGAGTATGCAGCTATCTGGACTTGCTTATATGTTTTCTGCGGTGGCAATAAACTTGAGTGTGGTATATTTTTTTATAGCGACATCTGTTTTATGGCTTCTGCCGCTCGTTGGTTGGCTGTTGGTGTTTTCAGCGTTTTCTAGAAGAGCACCAATGCTTTGGGCAATAGGGGTTTATTTTCTGTTAGGATTTTTTGAAGGCTTTGTATTTAATACTAGGTTTCTTTCTAATTGGGCGCAAACTCGATTTGATCCTGACAATTTCATAATCGTCGATTACTCTGGGATTTCAGATCGTTTATTTAGTTACGATATGTTTATCGGCTTGGTTGTTGGATCGATTTTAATTTCTGGCTCTGTTTATATGCGCCGCTATGCAGAATAAAATTTAAGTTTTAGTCGATCTACTTATCGGAGGACAAAAGATGAAAAAAATTATTTTAAAGAACAGATTTACTTTGCTTGCTGCAATTATACTTGCCTACACGTCGCTACTAGTAGTCGAGGGACTAGTTACCGACAGGGAGCCCGCACTGCTGCGCTTTGATAATTCACTTTTTGAATTAAATTTAGAAGAGTTAAACGAGATCAGTGATCGAATAATCTAGTTTGCAGCAGCGAGATTGGGTTTGTAAAAACTATTTTTGCCTAACCTAACCTAGGTGATTAGTAGGTAGATATAGATTTCTCCCGTCACTTTCTTCTGATTGTCACGGGACCTATGTTGGCCGCAAAGGTCTTCTGAAATCTTTATAGCTGGCCTTTAGATTTGTTCTTGCCTGAGGCTGAGTTTTTCTTGTTGAAATCAAAATCAAAATCAAAATCAAAATCATAAAAGCACTGATAATTCCAAGCCATTTTACCTGTAAAAGTTGATGGATAATTTGTAAAGTATGCTCAAACTCGCAGTTATCAGATTTCCTTCTCGGTGTTGATAGCGCCGATGTTTATTACAGGCACGTAATTCGAAAACGCATACGAGAGTTCATAAGAGAGCTCAATCGAAAGAGCGGCTGATATTTAGTTCTTTGCCATGTGTTCTGCCTTTTTGACTTACCTTGTGCGAATTTTTAATTTCATCTCCACATGGTGAGTAAATCAAAAAGTTAGCGGTCTTTTTTACCTTGTCGCCACTTCTTCCTTCCGCCTTATTGCCTATCCCTCCTGTTTTAGGGGTCGTTAATGATTCTTATAAGACATTCCCCGAGAAGTTCGGTTTTTGCGCCGGATAATAAGTAGCAGTGAGCAGGTTTAAGAGATTTCATGCGTATTTAGCATGGGGAAAACCCTATTCGTCGACATCTTAGCAGCGCTGTCCAGCTCAACTGATGTAAGGTAAACTCGGGAGCTTGAAATTGAACTTGAACATGAACTCGTAACAGGAAAACAAATAACAATGACTCAAAATACCCGTGTAGTTCTAGCAAAACGGCCCCTTGGGGAGCCAACCGATGACTGCTTTAAAATGGAGCAGGTTGATATTCCAGAACTTAAAGACAATGAGATATTGATTCAGGTCTGCTGGCTTTCTCTTGATCCCTATATGCGCGGCAGGATGAATGATGTTAAGTCTTATGCTGCACCACTGGGAATCGGGGATGTTATAACGGGCGAGTCATCTGGTGTTGTCATAAAGTCGACTTCTGAGAACTATGCCGTGGGCGATCAAGTCGCGGCGCATATGGGGTGGCAGTCTCATATAGTCTCCGCAGATGACGACCCGCGCTTAATGAAAGTCAGTGTAGCTAATGGAACATTGTCAGAGCATCTTGGTGTTGTTGTGTAAGGGGGAGTACGGAGCTACCGAATCTGGTTACACCTCCATCTGGCAGGAGACAATCGCCCCGCACGCTGCGGTTCGGATGCATCTTGATTTGCCACCACCAGCCGTTGCAAAGTTCGGTAGCTCCGAGG
>CAJWGN010000052.1 GCA_913031035.1 uncultured Gammaproteobacteria bacterium | reverse complement strand
CTTAAATTTAGGTTTAACTCGTGCTCGCGTGTGCTAGTTGCGTTAATTTTATTGTTTAGTTCAGTGGTCTCTAAGTTCGATTCATGTGCTCGAGTGTCTTTTTCCCGAATTTGGGTAGTAAGGTTAGTCAATTCTTGGTTTGATTCGTGGACACGAGATTGGGACATTTGAACTTCGTTGTTAAGCTCAATAATTTGTTCGGTTTGGTCTAAAAACCCTAATAGGCTATTGAGTTGTTCCCCCGTCCAGATCTTTAACCATTTCGCAAATAGGTTTGCTCTGCCTTGCCCTCGCAAGTTGCTACTAAGATAACGATCGCTGTTTTCCTCGCTGGCTGTTTCCGAATCGCCGCCGGCACGATAGAAAGCGCCTAAATTGGAAATGTGGAAAAAATTAGTGTGTTGATTTAACTGTAGCCAAAAGTCCCAATCTTCAAAAATATCAAAGGTTTCATCAAATCTGCAGCCCGATTTGAGTAGCGAGCTTTCGAATAGCATCGAATGAATAGGGATGAAGTTATCACGCATCAATAGCCGAGAATCAAACGTCTGATCGAATACTTCTTTTGTTTGCTTTCCATCCACGCTCACTTTTTGTGTGCTGCTGTATACGGCTTTGACATCGCTGTGAGAATTTAAAGCATCGACCAGATTCGTGATGTGCTCCTCGCTGATCCAGTCGTCATCATCAAGGAACATGATGTAATCGCCTTTTACGGCATCAAGGCCTGCATTGGCTGCCGCTGATCTGCTGAGCTTTTTGCCAGTGGAGACGAAATTAACAGGTACAGAACCGGCGAACTCTTGAAAATCAGAAAGTGATTCTGCGGAAGCCTCGACAAGAATTATTTCTAAGGTTGGATAGCTTTGCTTTGCGACAGAGGCAAGCGTCTGCTTAAGTTCAGGACGGCCGATGCTACGACAAATAATAGAAATCAGTTTGTTAGAAGGCAGTGCAGTATCAGTTGACATAGTTGTGTTTGAAGTCCCTACTCATGGCTGTCCGTGTCTTTAAGGTAAGATTTAATTTTAAGCTTTGGTTAGTTGCTTGTATACAATAGCGCCGACTACATTTCCGATAAAGTCGAGGAACAAGGTATCCAACTGCACGTTGAAATAATCTTTTTTGCTATTGCCAAATGCCAGCAGGGCGAGTACTTCCCCTTCATGGATTGCCGGACAAACTGCGGTGGACTTGATGGATTCATTAGCGCCGGGAAAGAGCACGTTCAGTTGCCACTTCTCAAGCGCGCCGCAGTAGGTTCGCTTAAGACGAAACACGTCTTCAAAGTCTTGTTCGAGTTTTTTGGGAGGATAGGTCCGAACGGATGGGGATATGTTCAAATTGTCATGTTGCACAAGAATGATTTCGCAGGCATCAATATTTGTGTGGTCTGCAAGTTGATCTTGGGCGGCTTCTGCGAGCTCGGTGATGTTTTCAGCTCTTAGCAAAGATAGGACAAGATTGCGGGTGATTTCAAAAAGTTGGTCGTTACTACGTGCATTCTCT
Source organism: uncultured Gammaproteobacteria bacterium (assembly GCA_913031035.1). Classification (GTDB taxonomy): domain Bacteria; phylum Pseudomonadota; class Gammaproteobacteria; order Pseudomonadales; family Pseudohongiellaceae; genus UBA9145. Next base: position 19,626 of record CAJWGN010000052.1, on the reverse strand, counting down.
AATAGATTGCCGAGCTTTTCTTTCGCGTCATAGCCTCTTTCTCGTAGGACGGTCACCTGACGCTCTAACAAAGAAATTGCTTTTCCGCTTTCATGAGGCAATGACAACTCCGCGATGAGGTCATCTTGGCCAACAAAGAAATCAGGATGACTCCTAAGATAGGCGGCAACTTGGGCTTCGGAAAGTTCTATTTCCGCAGCTGGCTTTGGTTGATCGATTGCCGTTAAGTCACTACTCATATCTCTACAGTCCCCTCATATACGGTACTTACTGGTCCAGTCATCATAACTGGATTAGGTTTTTGCCATTGAATATTGAGCTGGCCACCGGGTAAATCTACTTTCACGTTATCATCTAAGAGTCCCCTCAAACAACCTGCTACTACGGCGGCGCAGGCTCCAGTTCCGCAAGCCAGGGTCTCGCCCGTGCCTCTCTCAAAGACTCTTAACTTGATTGAGCTTCGGGTTACGATTTCCATGAAACCCACATTGACCCCTTCGGGGAAATCTGGGTGGGAACTAAGTGCAGTCCCAATCTCTTTGACGGCGGCATTGTTAAGGTCTTTAACTTCGATCACCGCATGGGGATTGCCCATTGATACGGTACTGAACTGGATTGCGACTTTCTCAGTGCCTAGTTGAATTTCTCGTTGATAGGTAAGGGCCGCTGCCGGTGCTATAAAAGGCAGTTCTTCAGGTTCCATTGCTGGAGTTCCCATATTAACTGTGACATCGCCATTGGATTCTGTTTTTAAGGATAACTCGCGGTTGATAGTGCCTACTTTCAAAGGGTTGTTAGTTGATAAGCCTTGTTGATAGACGTAAGAAGCGAAGCAGCGAGCGCCATTGCCGCAGTGCTCAACTTCGCTTCCGTCGAGATTAAATATACGGTAGCTGAAATCTAGGTAGGCGCTAGTAGGAGGCTCAACGATAAGAAGCTGATCGAAGCCGATACCAAACTGTCGATGAGCTAACGCTGAGATCTTCTCTTTAGATAGCTCTATATGTTGGGTAACCCCGTTGACCATTATAAAATCGTTTCCTAAGCCATGCATTTTGGTAAAGCTCAGCGATTTTTTATCTGTAGTCTGTTCAGTCATGATGTTCGATTTCAATTGCGAATGGTGAAATTTTTTGATTACTTCTGATTTTCAGGCAGGCAATGCTCATTTTGAAAGAGCTCAGCGACAGTCTCTCTCGTTCTGATCAGATGGCTAGTGTTCCCATCTACCATGATCTCGGCTGCCCTAGGCCTAGTATTGTAGTTTGAGCTCATTACGAATCCATAAGCTCCCGACGAGCGCACGGCGAGAAGGTCACCCTGGTTCACTATAAGCTGTCTATCTTTGCCGAGGAAATCCGCAGATTCGCAAATAGGGCCGACGATATCGTACTGCTCTGCGTCGCCCTGCTTGGTTTGGGTGGCAACAATCTCTTGCCAGGCACTGTAAAGCGCCGGCCGGATTAGATCATTCATTGCGCCGTCCACAATAGCGAAATTTTTGTGCTCGGTTCGTTTTATATACTCAACCGTGGTGAGGAAAATCCCAGCGTTGGCTGCGATCGAGCGACCAGGCTCAACCATCAATGTAAGGCCCCTAGATTCAAATCGACCTCTTACAGCATTAATTAGTTCGTCTGGCTGTGGTGGCTGTTCATCTGCATAAGTGACACCTAGGCCACCACCCATATCAAAATGTTCAAGGGTTATACCCATTTGAGTCAGCTTATCAACCAGCTCTAACAATTTGTCGATTGCATCGAGGAAGGGCTCAACGGTGGTAAGTTGTGAGCCTATATGACAATCAATACCAACAATTTTTATACCTGGCATTTTAGCAGCTGCCTGATAAACGGATAAAGCCTCGGCGCTGGCGATACCGAACTTGTTCTCTTTTAAACCGGTGGAGATATAGGGGTGAGTGCCAGCGTCGACGTCGGGATTTACCCGCAGGGAGATTGATGCTTTCTGGCCTTTTGCCATTGCTACTTCGTTAATTCGAGCTAGTTCCGCAGTCGATTCGACATTAAAGCAATGGATGCCCGCGTCGAGTCCCTGCTTAATTTCCTCTGTGGTCTTGCCTAAGCCTGAGAAAATTATTTTAGACGGTTTGCCGCCGGCCTTGAGCACTCGTTGCAGTTCACCGCCAGAGACAATATCAAAGCCTGCACCTAATTTTGCAAGGACGCTAAGAACGGCGAGGTTTGAGTTCGCTTTGACCGCAAAGCAAATAAGGTTGGGTAGGCCCTGCATCGCTTGTTCGTAAACATGGTAATGTCGTTCCAGCGTCGCCTTGGAATAAACAAAGCAAGGTGTCCCGTACTCTTTCGCGATTTGGGCTACCGGAATATCTTCAGCGAATAGCTGATTACCTATGAAGTTGAAATGGTCCATACTAGTCTGGCCGCTATAGTGTTGAGTAAAAAATGCGAGTCTGTGTTTTCGAATTTAGATTTTTGAATCTAGGTTTGCGAAAATTGCTGAGTCGAACCAGTTTGGTCGGGACGGGTTAGTCCACCTTTCTGGCCACATGCGACGATGCCACAGGCAATCAATGTGGCTAATAGAACATGAATAAGTGGCTTCATTGGTTTACTCTGACCGGTGAATCGAAACAGCGCAATTATACCCTCGACATTCCCATAAACACAGCCCAATTTGATCGCGGTGGAATCGTTTCTATCAATGCTAGCTACATGATTTAAAAGAGAATGTTACTTATCGTGTCTGATCTTGAAAATTAGTGGCAAGGGACATATATTTGCCGCTTAGAAATAGATTTAAAGTTATAGCCACTATTGCTAGGGCTATGCGCATCAAGGGAAACTCCTAGAGTCGCATTTTGTAGGTCCAGTTATTTTTTCAGTTTGAAAACCAGAAAGTTCATAAGGCAAAAGAAAGATGATTGAAATTCAGAATCTCAGCAAACGATTCGACCAGTTTACCGCAGTCGATAATTTGAGCTTCACAGTAAAAGAAGGTGAAGTTCTAGGTTTTCTCGGCCCCAACGGCGCCGGAAAATCAACGACAATGAAGGTGATTACCGGCTTTCTTGCTCCCAGCGAAGGGACGGTTACCATTGACGGTTTCGATATTACCGAAAGCCCAATCGAGGCTAAGTCTTTGATTGGCTACCTTCCAGAGGGCGCGCCTTCATATGGTGATATGACTACTCTTGAATTTCTAAAATTCATAGCAGATGTCCGCGGCTTTAAGGGTGAGGAGGCTGCTGTAAGGGTGCAAAGAGCACTCGACGAAGTGGCACTTAATAATGTTGCTCATCAAACTATTGATACTCTTTCGAAAGGTTTTAAGCGCAGAGTCGGCCTCGCCCAGGCGATAATGCACGACCCCAAGGTTCTCATCCTAGATGAACCCACTGACGGCCTAGATCCCAATCAAAAGCACCATGTTAGGGAGCTAATCAAAAATCTAGCAAAAGATAAAATCGTCGTAATCTCCACGCATATCCTCGAAGAGGTATCGGCGGTGTGCACTAGGGCGGTCATTATCGCACAGGGCAGGATTGTTGCTGATGGCACCCCAGCCGAATTGGAAGCAAAATCAAGATATCACCAGGCCGTTAGCGTTCGTTTTACTGAACAATACGATCTTTCCGCAGACCTCTCTGGAATCCCAGGTGTAGGCGATATCGAGCAAGACGGCGAAGATGAATTGCGTTTCACCGTTTTGGCAGAAAATGCTGAGTCAATATTTTCAACGGTTTCAGAGGTCGCTCAAAAAAATTCTTGGCCAGTCGATGAATTTCACGTTAACCGAGGGCAATTAGAAGATCTGTTTAGAACGGTCACACAATCTGGGCAAGAGGAGAATAACCATGGGTAGCATCGGTATTATTTTCAAGCGTGAGTTAATGGGCTATTTTGCGACTCCATTGGCATACATATTTATTGTGATATTTTTAATAGCCAATGGCATTTTCACCTTCGAGCTTGGCGGTTTCTTTTTAAGAGGGCAGGCCGATTTGCTGCCTTTCTTTGGGTTTCATCCGTGGCTATACCTATTTATGGTTCCTGCTATTGCTATGTCGCTTTGGGCGGATGAGAGAAAGACCGGCACGATAGAGTTGCTTATGACCCTGCCTATAAGGTTATCTGATGCGGTTATTGGGAAATTTTTAGCGGCGTGGGTGTTAACAGGTATAGCTCTGGCATTGACCTTTCCTATTTGGATAACGGTCAACTACTTAGGCGATCCAGATAACGGTGTCATATTCGCAGCCTATATAGGCAGCTGGCTGATGGCCGGCGGGTTTTTGTCAATAGGCTCTTGTATGTCAGCATGCACAAAAAATTCGGTTATTGCGTTTATTCTTACAGTGAGTATTTGCTTCATCTTCGTCATCATGGGATCGCCTATTCTTCTTAATTCGTTTCCTGGTTGGTTGCCCCAATTTTTGGTTGACGCATTTTCTGCGATGGGTTTTTTGACACATTTTGATTCTATTTCTAAAGGCGTTTTGGATATCAGGGATATGCTATTTTTTACGGTGTTTATTGGGGCATGGCTGACCGCTAGTGCTATTGTTATTGAAATTAAAAAAGCGAATTAGGAGAGTAGAAAATGAATAATAAGTCACTATTTTCCACATTCGGTCTGTTATCTGTTGCGGTTGTATTAATCGTTTTGGTTGCACTTCTGAGTTCTTTACCAGGCTTTCGTATCGACTTAACTGAAGACCGTCTTTACTCACTTTCCGATGGTACTAAAAGGTTAGTCGCGGGTTTAGAGGAGCCATTAGAATTGATTTTCTTCTATTCGGATAGTGCCACCGAAGATGCGCCGCAAATTAGAAGCTATGGCACTCGGGTGCAGGAACTGCTTAAAGAGATTGTCATTGCCAGTGATGGAAATCTGCGTTTGAGCATTATTGACCCAGAGCCTTTTTCCGAGGAAGAAGATTTGGCTGCACAATATGGTGTGCAAGCAGTGCCAGTATCTCAAGGCGCGCAGGCTATTTATTTTGGCTTGGTTGTAGTGCAAGACGTTGATCCAGAAGACGTGCCGCTTGGTGTGAGAGTCTCTGAAATAATGCCATTGATTCGACCTGACTTAGAGCAGTTTTTGGAATATGAGTTCATGAAGCTCATTACTAAGGTTGGCAATCCCGATAGGCAGGTTGTCGGGCTTCTAACTGAGCTAGAAATAGACGGAGGCTTTAACCCGGTAGTGGGTCAAGCAACCCAGCCGTGGATGGTTATGGATGTGATGCGTCAGCTTTACGAAGTAAAGCGAGTGGATAGCACCAGCGCTGAAATCGATCCTGATGTGGATATTTTAGTGATGATACATCCCCAAGGCTTGTCCGAAAAAATGCTCTATGCAATCGATCAATACGTGTTGGCAGGAGGTGAGGCGTTAATCTTCCTCGACCCAAATGCAGACTCTATGGTGACCCGGGCACCCCAAGGGAATTTGATTCCGGCAGGAATGAGTTCAAGTTTGCCTGGATTGTTAGACTCATGGGGTGTGAGTTTTGATGCAAGCAAAGTATTAACGGACAATGAGCTGGCGCTGCGAGTGTCTATGGGACAGAACCAGCGTCCTATTCCGCATTTGGGTATGTTGGGCGTGCAGCGCAGTTATCTAAATCAAGATGACATCGTCACTAATGGGCTGGAGACAATTAACATGTCGTCGGTCGGCTCTATCGAACAGGCAGAAGGAGCTACGACTATTTTTGAGCCAATAATAGTGTCCTCAACCGATGCCATGCTGATGGAGTCAGCTTTGCTTGAAGATGTTACGGATCCTTCCATTTTGTTTGATGAATTCATTTCTGCGAATCAAAGCTATGTAATTGCAGCTCGTGTTAGCGGCCAGGTGAGTAGTGCTTTTCCAGAAGGCCGTCCTTTAGAGCCAGTAACTGAGCCAGACTCTCAGAGCGATGAAGTGGATGGAGAGTTGGACGAGTCCGCGATCGATTCTAATAAAGTGCAGCACTTAGCTTCCTCAGATGGTCCTATCAATTTATTGATTTTTTCTGACACGGACATGCTAAGTGATCGCATGTGGGTTCAAGTCGCTCAATTTATGGGACAAAGAATCCCCCAACCTTTTGCAAACAACGGTGATCTGGTGATCAACGCGCTAGACAATCTGAGCGGGGGGGCTGATCTAGCCGGTATCCGTAGTCGCGGTCGCTACTCTAGGCCATTTACGCGAGTTATCAACCTACAAAGGGAGGCAGACGATCGTCTAAGGCAGGAAGAGGCCGAGCTACTTGATCGACTGGCGGAAACTGAACAGGCCCTGGCTGATTTAAATCAAACTGACGACGGTCAGGTCATTGGACAGATCACGCCAGAGATACAGGAGGAAGTTGATCGATTTAACGGAGAGTTGTTAGATACCAGAAGGCGTCTTCGTGATGTGCAATATCAGCTTACGGAAGATATTGAGCAGCTCGGTTCACGGCTGCTGGCAATAAATACGTTTATGATTCCGTTTTTACTAACCTTGCTTTTGCTGGGGGTTGGTTATCTTAGATCCAGGCGACAAAAGCTTGCTTGACCTAGAAAGGTTTAGTTTCTAGTCATCGCTGGGAGGTTGGCGGGGTATTTGAACAGTAATGTGAGTTCCCTTGCCAATCTGGCTTTGAATCTTGAGGTTACCCCCGTGGGCCTCAGCAATCAGTCGGCATAGATACAGCCCAAGCCCAAAACCACCGGTGTTTCTTTGCCGGGAGCTGTCAGCTCGGTAAAACGGTTCACTAATTTGTGACAGGTGTTCTTCCGAAATACCTTCACCTTGATCTATGACTTCGATGCTTGCCTGTTCTTCAAAATAATCTATCTTTACTAATATGGGATTGTTTTCACCATGACGAATACTGTTATTTAAAAGGTTGGTGATCAACAGACGAATGCGCAGCTTGTCTATCAAAAATTCTCGGTCCTGATCTGGAGAAACAAACTCGATGCCGCCAGCATAATTATCGAACTGGTGTGCAACACTGCCGATGAATTCTGAAAAATTAACCACTTCTAGGACTAAAACAGAATGATCGCCATTTAGTCGCTCGGCTTCTATTAAATCTGAAATTAGAAGGTCAATCTCATCAATGTCTTCTCTAAGGTGTTCTCGCTCCTCGCTTTCTGGCATGAACTCTAAGCGGAGCTTGGCTTTGGTTAAGGGGGTTCGAAGCTCATGACTTATTGCCATCAGTAGCTGCCGTTTTGCCTCAAGCATGGATTGCAGTGAGTCGGCCATGTGATTAATACTTTCAGTCAACTCGCCTAATTCATCTTGTCGATTGCTTTTAACTCGGTAACTCAAATCTCCTTTCCTAATTCTCTCGGCGCCTTTTCTTAATAGGCGTACTGGGTCTAGGAGCTTGTTGACCATGAAATAATTTAGAAAAAGCACTAAGGCCGCTAAAGCCAGGCCTGAGTAAATAGCGAAATAGTTAACCCCACCATCATTGATATAGCGTTGATACAAGAAGAAATCATAGTCACCGCGGCGGACTCTGATGATGTCTTCGCTATTAATCGTTCGTACTTCCGCATTGGTAGCTAGGGCTCTCGCGTAGACAGAAGAATCAACATCGAGTCTATTATCAGGGTCAGAACTCCAGCGCATTATTGGATTACGTATATTAATGCTCCACTCAAGCTCATCGGCTAAGCGCATGGCGTTAGCGAGATTGGGTGGAGTGCCAATATCTGCAATTATGGATTCGACATTGCGAGTGAAAAAGTCGGGTATGGCTTCGATGGTGTCTGAGCTAAGGTTTAGGGCCCGCAGTGATATAGAAATAATGATAAAGAAGAGCACAACTGTAATGCCAAAGATCAGAGATAAGCGGAAAAAAAGCGATTTCCGCACCTGCTGAACCAAAGTGGTCATAGGGGTTCGCCAACAAAGGTATAGCCTCGCCCCCATACCGTCTTAATGAATCGAGGTGTTTTAGAGGTGTCGTCAAGTTTATGGCGAAGACGACTCACCAAAGTATCAACAGCCCGTGAAAATAATTCTGCATCTATCCCCCGTAATCGGTTCATTAACTCATCACGGGTGAAGGTCTTATTTGGGAATTGCATAAACAATATCAGTAGCTCGTATTCCATTGTAGTCAGATCAAGAACTTTGCCATCTAGCTTTACTTCTCGACGTGAAATTTCAACTTCGAGGCCATTAATCGGTTTGATGTCACGAATGGTATTGTCATCACTGCTGCGGCGCAGGATATTGTGGATTCTTGCGACGAGTTCTCTTGGTTCAAAAGGTTTTGGCAGATAATCGTCAGCACCTAGTTCTAAACCGACAATTCGATCAGTGACCTCAGCATGAGCGGTCAACATTAAAATAGGTAAATGACCATAGATTGAGGATTTAGCTCGTATCTCTCTGCAAACCTCAAATCCGTCTTTTTCTGGCAGCATGACATCTAGAATTAGTAGGTCAGGTTTCAGCTTCTTAAGAATTTCGAAGCCTTTACTAGGGGCCATGGCCACTGACACTTTCATATCGTAGCGCTCGAGGTACTGGGTTAGCAATTGCCCCAGTTTTTCATCATCATCGATAATTAGTATCTGTTTCATTGGTAATCTCAGCTCAGTACTGCCTATTTATTGACAGTCTTGCGCCTCATAGTACGAATTCGATCTCTCGAAATCAATTATGGTGTATTATCTGCGACCTCATTTCGTCGCAAACTGACTTCGAACAACATGATTTCACTGATTAATATAGCCGTAATGCGTGGTCAACAGCTTTTGCTGGAGGATGCCAGTCTGGTGGTGAACAACGGCCAGCGGGTGGGCGTTATTGGCCGCAATGGCAGTGGTAAAACCAGTCTTTTCAAGGCAATCGCCGGTCAGATTCCCTTAGAAGAAGGTGCTATCGACCTTCCCAATGGGCTGCGCTGGTCAATGATGGCTCAGGAGACTCCCGGGATTGATCGGAGTGCCCTAGAATTTGTACTCGATTCACATCAGGAATTCCGCCGAATTGAAAGGGCCATCGAGGATGCAGAAAAAGCCCACGAAGACAATAAACTTGCTTCGCTGCTGGCAGAGATGGACAACATCAATGGCTATGATATTCGTTATAGAGCCGAGCAGCTACTTTCTGGGCTCGGATTTTCGACTTCTCAATTCCCTAATAAAGTAGGCAGTTTTTCCGGTGGTTGGCGAGTGAGACTAAATCTTGCCTCGGCACTCATGTGTCCCTCCGATTTACTTATGTTGGATGAGCCAACAAACCATCTCGATTTAGAAGCAACTGTTTGGCTGGAGCAATGGCTAAGGCGTTACGACGGTACGTTACTGTTAATTTCTCACGACCGGACATTTCTCGACTCCGTCACCAGCCACATTGTGAGCTTTGATAATAAAAAGCTCGAAAGTTACAAAGGCAACTACAGTGCTTACGAAAAACTTCGGGCAGAAAAAATGGCGCTGCAGCAAGCAATGTATGAGAAGCAGCAAAAGCGCCGTTCGGAAATTGAAGACTTTGTTAGGCGCTTTCGTGCCAAGGCGACTAAAGCAAAGCAAGCCCAAAGCAGGCTGAAAGAATTGAACAAAATGCAGGATATCGCCCCCGCCCATGTTGACTCGCCGTTTCGGTTTGAGTTTTTTAAAATGGACTATTTGCCCTCTGTTTTACTGCAAGTAGAAGATCTTGGGATTGGGTTTGATACGCCGTTACTAAGCGGTGTTGACTGGTCTTTGCTGTCGGATTCAAGAATAGGTCTTTTGGGTTTTAATGGCAGCGGCAAATCAACTATGCTGAAAGTCCTGTCGGGGCAGCTTCGCCAGCTCGCTGGGGCTATGCTTCCCGCAAAAAAATTGAAGATTGGATATTATGCACAGCATCAAGTTGATGAACTTAATATGCAAGCAACACCGCTACAAGAGCTCCGGTCTGTTGATGCCGGCCTAAGTGAGCAAGACGCTAGAGACATTTTGGGCGGTTTTGATTTTCGAGGAGTTAGGGTCGACGAGGTGATCAGCAATTTTTCAGGTGGTGAGAAAGCCAGGCTGGCGCTAGCGAAGGTGGTTACAGGGCGGCCTAACCTGTTGCTTTTGGATGAGCCCACTAATCACCTTGATCTAGAAATGGTTCATGCGCTAACGGTTGCCTTGCAGGAATACGAGGGTGCCTTGGTCATCGTTTCCCATGACCGTCACCTGCTAGCCAATACTGTCGATGAATTTTATTCTATTCATCAGGGCAATTTCACTCAGTTTGAAGGTGATCTTGGCGAATATGAGAAATGGTTGGTTAAAGAATATGCTCAGTTGAGCGTTGGCGGCAATTCAGCTGATTTGGATGAAGGTGCTGGGATTGATAAAAAAAAGCTGCGACAAGAGGCAGCAGCCAAGCGCATCCAGCTGGCCCCGCTGCGGCAGGCAGCCAAAAAAATAGAGAAAGAAATAGAGAAGATTCAAAAAGAACTGGAAAGTATTGAATCCTCGCTGGCAGATGAATCACTTTATATTGAATCTAATAAGTCGATGCTGACTAAGTTGCTGCAGAATCAGGGGCGGCTGAAAACGACGCTTAATGACAAAGAAGACAAGTGGTTCGAACTGGAAACAGAAATGGAATCGGCAGCGCAGGATATTTGAATCTAGCTGGGCCTGATTTTATCGTTACCCTTGATTGTTTTTCTTTATTGGAACGCAGTATCAAACCTTGAATCTTTAGGTTTTGCTCTTATATTTAAAGTCTGACTAAGGTGGCATAACTATGAAAGCTCTATATTCAACCCTATTAGGCTTGGCAGCGTTAGTTCTGCCTCTTCTTTCCATTGCTCAAGCTCCCGACTACGCAGCGTTTAAAACTAACGATGAAGAAAACAACATCGCAGTTTTTAAGCAAGCCAGCCCATCAGTTGTCAACGTCACAAACTCAAGATTAGTGCGTTCTTTTAGGTCCTTGAATCCCCAGGAAGTCCCTCAGGGAAGTGGCACCGGATTTATCTGGAGTAAACAAGGCTACGTGGTAACTAACTATCATGTAGTGCAGCAAGCCGACAAAGTGTCAGTGACTTTGCAAGATGGCACCACTTACGATGCCCGCCCGGTAGGAGTCGATGCGGGGAAAGACCTTGCTGTACTTAAAATAGATGCGCCTGCCGCCGATTTGGTTCCTATTATCCCTGGAGATTCTTCTCTGCTTGAGGTGGGGAGAAAAGTAATTGCTATTGGTAATCCATTCGGCTTGGACACAACAATGACCGTCGGCATAGTCAGTGCGTTAGGGCGTGAAATAGACTCGGTTAGTCGCCGTAAGATTCGCGACGTTATTCAAACCGATGCCGCGATTAATCCTGGTAATTCTGGTGGCCCCTTACTGAACTCTCTTGGTGAGTTGGTGGGTGTTAATACGGCTATCTACAGTCCTAGCGGAGGCAGCTCGGGCATCGGATTCGCTATTCCAGTTAATACTGTGAAAGATGTGGTGCCACAGCTAATCGAGCATGGGCGAGTACTCACTCCGGTTCTTGGTATCAGAAATATCCCTCAGCCTGATTACTATCGGCGAATGTGGGGAATCGAAGGGGTTATCGTGATGGATGTTGTGGAGGGTACCGACCCTGCGCGACTGGGCATGCGCGGGATAAAGCCCAATCAACGTGGAAGGATAATTCTGGGAGACGTGATAGTCGAAATCGATGGTCAGCCTATTGCTAATGAGGATGATTACGCGACCATTCTTGAGAAAAAGAACCCAGGAGACACGGTTAACGTGGTTACCAGACGGGACAAACAGCTGCTGAGCTACGAGATCAAACTGCAACCTTCGCCCGACCAATAACGTTTCGCTTCATTAGGTCTTTAAAAAGCCTGTAAGGGTTTTTTAAATCTACGTTAAGACCGCGACAATTTCTCCCTGGCCGCCGCAACCGCTTTTAGTACTTGATTCGGTGCTGTCCCGCCGTGATGGTCCCGAGCATTAAGTGAGCCGGCTAAAGTGAGAACACTAAAAACATCTTCTTGTATAAGCTCTGAAAACTCTTGCAATTGAGCCAGTGTAAGCTCGGAGAGGTCGAGGCCTTTTTGAATTCCAACCCCTACAGCTTTGCCGACAACTTCATGAGCATCACGAAATGGTAAACCTTTCTTGACCAAGTAGTCAGCTAAATCTGTCGCTGTGGCATACCCTTTCATCGTCGCGGCAACCATCGATTCCTTTTTGCAGATTACCGCAGGCATCATTTCGCCATAGGCAAATAGGCAGTCTTTCAGTGTGTCGATGATATCAAATAGAGGTTCTTTATCTTCTTGGTTGTCTTTGTTATACGCCAGTGGCTGTGACTTCATTAGCATGAGCAGGGAGCTTAAATGGCCAAAAACTCGACCAGATTTTCCGCGCACTAGTTCTGGCACATCCGGATTCTTTTTTTGCGGCATTATGGATGAGCCGGTACAAAATCGGTCTGGCAGCTCAATAAAATCAAACTGGGCGGAAGTCCAAAGTACGAGTTCTTCCGAGAAGCGGGACAGGTGAATCATAAGCAGGCTGCCGGAGGCCGAAAATTCAATAGCGAAATCCCGATCGCCTACTGAATCCAATGAATTGTTCGTAGGTCTGTCGAAATCCAATAGCTGGGCTGTATAATCACGATCTATTGGAAAGGTTGTTCCGGCCAAAGCTGCAGCGCCCAGCGGAGAAACATTCATCCTTTTTCGGCAATCGGAAAAACGGCCGTAATCTCTGTCTAACATTTCAAACCAGGCCATCATGTGATGACCAAAGCTTATCGGCTGAGCCGTTTGTAAATGTGTAAATCCGGGCATGATGGTAGAATTTTCGCGTTCCGCCAAATCTACTAATGCCTGTTGAAGCTTCCTAATGAGCTGCAATATTTGATCAATTTCATCTCGGACATAAAGCTTAATATCAGTTGCTACTTGATCGTTACGAGATCTTCCGGTGTGAAGTTTTTTACCAACACTTCCTATTCGCTGAGTTAGCGCGGCTTCAATGTTCATGTGAATATCTTCAAGGGCAACAGACCATTTAAAAGTACCTGCTTCGATTTCAGATTGAATTTCTATGAGGCCATCCTTAATTTGATTGGTCTCGTCTAAGCTTAGAACGCCAACTTTCTCAAGCATTGAGGCGTGGGCGATAGAGCCTTGAATATCTTGCCGATAAAGACGTTTGTCAAAATCGATTGAGGCTGTAAACCTCTCGACGAAAGCATCCGTGGCTTCACTAAATCTGCCGCCCCACATTCTGTCGGTGGACTTACCGTTTTGCTGTGTCATTTCACATGCCTAAACTAATGTTCTGATGAAAAAAGCCCATGGCTTTTAGGACAAATGATTATAGCAGGAAGAAAGTCAGTTAATAAGCATTGGGGATTTAGGCTCATGGGGCTAACCCTTTCAGACAAAAGCAGATTTTTGACGTAAAATGACAAGTACCAAGACTCATCAGAGGCTGCTTTTATTCCATGTCTGAAAAAACTCTTAAAATAGCGACTCGAAAGAGCCCTTTAGCATTGTGGCAGGCGAATTTCGTCAAAGATGCCCTTGAGGAAGCCAACAAGGGACTAGTTGTCGAACTAGTGACGATGACAACCAAAGGGGACAGAATGCTCGACTCGCCGCTAGCAAAAATCGGCGGCAAGGGTCTTTTTGTTAAAGAGCTCGAGCACGCGTTGTTGAGAGGAGAAGCAGATATTGCGGTCCACTCCATGAAAGACGTGCCTATGGAATTTCCGGAAGGTTTGGAGTTAGCCGTAATCTGCGAGCGCGAGGACCCCTCTGATGCCTTCGTTTCTAATCACTATGAGTCCTTTGCAGGTTTGCCAGAGGGGGCTATAGTCGGAACGTCTAGCTTACGCAGGCAGTGCCAACTCAAACAATTACGACCAGATCTAACGGTTTTAGATCTTCGGGGCAATGTCGGTACTCGATTGGGTAAATTAGATGCAGGCGGGTACGATGCCATCATTCTTGCGGCGGCAGGTTTGATCAGACTGGAGTTGGCTGAGCGTATACGAGAAAAATTGAATTTCCGAGACTGTCTCCCGGCCGGTGGGCAGGGTGCTGTTGGTATCGAGTGTCGAGTGGGTGATTCCGTCACGCAAGATTTAATTCGTGGTTTACACCATGATGAGACGGCGAGCCGGGTAATTGCTGAAAGGGCAGTCAACTTTAGACTTCAAGGTGGATGCCAGGTGCCGATTGCCAGTTTCGCTGAAATCAAGGGTGATACTCTTTGGCTACGTGCGTTAGTGGGCAGGGTGGACGGCTCAGAAATTCTTCGCTATGAGGGCTCAGCGAATATCAGCCGAGCTGAATCACTGGGCATCGATGTTGCGGATAATCTTTTGGCACAGGGTGCCGCAGAGATTCTGGCATCGGTGTCTCATTAATTGAATATCAAGCCTTGAATGCTCAATAGATGGTAGTTTATAACGATGAGTTCAAGCTCTTCACATGAGATGTTAAAAAAACAAACCGTTCTAGTAACTAGGCCGGAGCAACAACAGCTTCCACTTATTGACACTCTGAATCGTCACGGGGTGAAAACTTTAAGTAAACCGATGCTAGTGATTGACGAGTTAAGGTCTGAAGTACAGATTAATCAGATTAAAAGCAAAATCATGAGTTTCGCAGAATATGATATTGCTATTTTTGTCAGCACTAACGCGGCCCGTTTTGGCAGTCAGTGGATAGAAAATTACTGGCCGCAGTTTCCTGTCAGCTTGCAGGTCATCGCAATTGGCCCTAGTACGGCAAAAGCGGTCGCTGACCTGTTGCCGTGTAAGGTCATTCAATCGGCAAGTGGGGTAACCAGCGAAGATATTCTCAAGCTGGCGCAGCTGCAAAATATAGACGGACTGAAAATAGCAATTTTCAGGGGAGTTGGCGGCAGAGAATTATTGGCATCGGCACTGAGAGAACGTGGGGCTATGGTTGATTATTTCGAGGTCTATACTCGCCAAGGGTGCAGCTATCCTGAGAAAGATTTCATCGACGAGTTGCTGTCTGCTGACGTTAATATTTTTGCTGCCAACAGCATTGAAACCGTGAACCAACTTAAAGCTAATTTGGGCGAGCATTTTAAAAACTTTTCTGGCCTTAGTTTGTTAGTTCCCTCTGCTCGTGTTGCAGAGCAAGCCAGAGTTGATGGTTTTACTGCTGTCGTTAACTGCGACGGGGCAAGCAATGAAGCATTTATTGCAGCCTTGCTGCGATTAGCCGACACTACTTTAGAGAGTCAACCGCAGGGGGAGGGTTAAGTGGCTGAGCAACCAGAAACAGTAAAAATATTGGAAGAAATTTCCAATAAGAACACTGCGAAACCAAGGTCAAAAACCACAGTCAGAGGGAAGAGCAGCAACCTCAGTAGTTTTCTACTTGCTTTCATAGGATTGGCGCTGTTGGCGGCATTAGGGTTTCTTGCCTATCAACAGCGTTTTTCGGTGGGAGAAATTGCGGCTGTTCGCTCCGAAAATCAACGGCTTCAGCAGTCTCAAGAACAACAGTCGCGTCAGCTGCAAAATTTTGAGCTGCAAGTACAGCAGCTAACCTCCAAGTTACAGCAGCCGCTTGCTGTAGATGATTCGGCTATCACTGAGTTAAGAGCTCAAATTGAAAATCAAATCGTCAATATCGCAAATATTGATAACAAAGTTAGTCTCGTTGAATCATTGCAGCAATCCGTTATCAGCTCACCTGATTTTGAATGGAAGCTATTCGAAGCCGATTACCTTTTGGGTATTGCTAACCAAAAACTGCTGTTAGAGTCGGATGTTTCCGCTGCTATTGCTATGATCGAGGCGGCAGATGCTGCATTGTTAAGTTCTGGCAGTAATAGAGTTTTTGCAGTACGTCAGGCAATAGCCAGCGATTTAACTAGCCTTAGAAGTCTCGATGTTTTTGATCGTCAAGGAGTGTATCTACGCATTGGCGCATTGATTCAAGAAGTAGACAATATTGACCTCGTAAGTTCTATGCGGGAAAACTTTGAAAATAGTAATAACAGCGACTCAAGCTTAGTCCAGCCTGACCCTACCTCAAGCGATATGTTCACTTTGAGTTTAGAATTTTTAAGTTCAATTTTTGTTTGGAGACAGTGGGATCAAACACCTAATACGATCTTGGCTTCTGAGCAGGGTGAGTTTATTAAGCAAAACCTCAAGCTGATGTTAGAACAAAGCCAGCTTGCGCTGTTGATGAAAGAACAAACTGTGTACCTAGAAATTCTGACTAAAAGCAGTGATTGGCTCGGGCGGTATGCTGTGATGGATTCAAGTGCGGGGAGACTTATTGCTGATGAACTGCAACTACTCAGCAATACCGACATTAATCCCGTGCTGCCTGAAATTAGCGAGTCTTTAATGTTAATTCGTCAGCTAACCTTCGCCGAGCGCTAACTTATCCGATGATAAAGCTTTTCATATTTAGTTTATTGGCAATTGTACTGGCGCTTACGCTTAATCTTGCCACGGGATTTCCAGCTGACCCAGGCTACCTTATGGTGGCTTTTGGGAATACAACGTTTGAGACAAGCTTGTTCGCACTTTTGGTTGCTTTTGGCATCATTTTTCTTTTACTGCGCCTGTTGTTAATTCTTTTTTATGCTTTTAACCCATTTCGCCTTGTTAGTTTTGGTAAAAATTTCAGCGAGAATAGAAAGTCCAGACAGCGGACCAAAAGCGTCGAAGGTTTACTGGCGTTTGCACGCGGTGATTGGCAGCTAGCTTATGGGCTTTTAATAAGAGGGGCTAAGCAAGCCGACTCAAATGTGGCGAATTTTTTAGCAGCAGCTTATGCGGCTCATGAGCTTGAGGATCGAGATGCGTGGAAAAAAGCATTAACAGATGCCGAGGAAGAATATCCTACTTCGCGGTCAACAATACAGTTTGTAAAAGCGCAGCTACTATTTAAGTCAAATCAATTGGAGCAGTGTCTCGCAATTCTCGAACAGATTAAAAATAGCGGCTCGAAAGAGAAGGGGGTATTTAGACTACTTAAGGAGGTCTATATCAATCTCGAAGAATGGCAGAAGTTAGATGACTTGGTTCCTGTTCTAGAGAAAAGAAAGATCATTGATGCAGTCGATGCTGAGACAATTAGAAAGCGAGTTTTCGTGAAGCAGCTGGGCGGAGTCATAGAGCATTCAAGGTCTGAATCGGATGACGATGGATCTGCTGATTCAACTCAGCTCGATTTTCTCAGGAAAATGTGGAAAAAATCCCCTGCTAAGTATCGTGAAGATGAAAAAATAGTGAAATATTACACCGATTTGCTAGTAAAGCTCGGTGCAAAAATTGATGCAGCCAAGGCCCTGGAAACAGCTCTTTCTAAAAACTGGAGTAATTGCCTGATAATTAAGTTTGCAGAAATGGATTATGATTCTAATCAAGTCCAGCTGTTAGTCGCTGAAAACTGGCTAAAGGCAAGACCTGCCAACTCTCCATTGTTGTTGAGTCTAGGTAGAATTTGTATGAGAAATAAGCTTTGGGGTAAGGCTCGAGAATATTACCAGGCCAGCATCCGTATTTCTCCGTCCGCTGAAGCCTACGGTGAGCTTGCTCGGTTGCTGAAAAACTTAGGGGACGACACTCAGAGTGAGCATTGTTTCCAACATTATCGTGATCTTATAGGGTCGAGTCTTCTAGAGCTTCCTTTGCCGGAGTTCCCTTCTGGGGATCTTTCTTAGGAGGAGCTTCTTCGGTTAGGGGATGTCGAAAATCCTTGAATCAGCGCTTTGAGCTACGAGGTAATCTGGCGCTAAAGTAGAACTGTATTTGTCTTCATCCAACTTAACACCCCTCCACCTTCTACGTTAGCTCTACATAATATCTAATTCTTCCCACATTGAATCAATGCGCTGTTTCACCTCCGGGCTCATCTCAATAGTGGTGCCCCATTCTCTATCGGATTCGCCTTTCCATTTATTGGTGGCATCCAGACCCATCTTCGATCCTAGGCCTGAAACCGGCGATGCAAAGTCCAAATAGTCAATAGGTGTATTTTCAATAAGCACAGTGTCGCGTGCGGGGTCCATGCGGGTCGTAATCGCCCAGATCACGTCTTCCCATTTCCGAATGTTCACATCGTCATCCACCACCACAACAAATTTGGTGTACATGAACTGTCGTAGAAATGACCACACACCCATCATCACGCGCTTAGCATGGCCAGGATACTGTTTCTTCATGCTTACAATAGCCATACGATAAGAACAGCCTTCTGGCGGCAGATAGAAGTCTACAATTTCGGGGAATTGCTTTTGCAAAAGAGGAACAAATACTTCGTTCAGCGCAACGCCCAGCATTGCAGGCTCATCAGGCGGCCTGCCGGTGTAGGTACTATGGTAAATGGGGTCTTTACGGTGAGTAATCTTCTTAATAGTGAATACGGGAAAGCTATCGACTTCATTATAGTATCCGGTGTGGTCTCCAAAGGGCCCTTCTTCGGCCATTTCGCCGGCCTCTATAACCCCCTCTAAGACAATTTCCGCGCTCGCTGGGACTTGTAAATCATTGGTCATGGATTTCACGACTTCAGTTTTCCCGCCTCGTAGTAGTCCTGCAAACGCGTACTCGGAAAGAGTATCAGGTACAGGGGTAACAGTAGCGAGGATAGTTGCTGGATCCGCTCCAATAGCTATGGAAACCGGGAAAGGCTGTCCAGGATGTTTAATCTGCCATTCTCTGAAATCTAGTGCGCCACCACGATGAGAAAGCCAGCGCATGATCAGTTTGTTTTTAGCAATCTTTTGCATCCGGTAGATGCCAAGATTTTGCCGGGACTTTTCGGGGCCACGCGTTATGACTAGTGGCCAAGTAACCAATGGTCCTGCGTCTTCTGGCCAGCAGGTTTGGATGGGCAAAAAATCTAAATTTACATCAGCTTCATCAATAACCACTTCCTGGCAGCTGGCTGACTTTTTAACACTTGGGGCTATGTTCAAGACGCTTCTGTAGCTTGGCAGACTTTGCCAAAGGTCTTTCCAGCCTTCAGGAGGCGCAGGTTCTTTAAGAAAGGCGAGCAATTTGCCGACATCTCTTAAGCCTTCAATATCTTGTTGCCCCATGGCAAGCGCAATGCGCCTAGTGTTACCAAACAAGTTGGCTAACATGGGAATTTTAGAGCCCTTCAGGTTTTCGAAAAGTAAGGCGGGACCACCTGCTTTTAAAGTGCGATCACTGATTTCAGTGACTTCTAAATAAGGATCTACTTCAGCCGAAATCCTTTTCAGTTCGCCTTCTTTCTCTAACATAGCGATAAAATCGCGAAGATCTTTAAACGACATTTTCTTAGCCAGTTACCTATGGTGTGAAGCTAAAGAACGATGAGGTGACAAGTCCGGTTTACTATTTTCGTTTCATCGAATTAAAAAACTCTTCGTTAGTTTTGGTGTCTTTCAGTTTGTCGATGATAAATTCTGTGGCTTGTACATCTTCCATAGAACTTAACAATTTGCGCAAAATCCACATTCGCTGTAATTCTTCCTCTGACGTCAGCAAATCTTCCCGGCGGGTACCTGAGCGGCGGACATTAATAGCGGGATACACGCGCTTCTCTGCAAGCTTGCGATCGAGATGCAACTCCATGTTGCCGGTACCCTTAAATTCCTCGTAGATCACTTCGTCCATTTTAGAGCCGGTATCAACTAAAGCCG
>CAJWGN010000051.1 GCA_913031035.1 uncultured Gammaproteobacteria bacterium | reverse complement strand
CATGCTGCCATGCTATCCATAATTATTTTTCTAGTGGCTTGTCGATTCCTGATCGAACCCTTTTCAATGTTTGGTCTATGGTGGGCAATGGTGCTCTACGTCGTCGCTCGCGCTGCAGCTTTACTGCTATTCTATCCGCGCCTGCGAGCAGCTGTGGGACTCTAGATTGGGCGCCGGTAGGTGAGGGCAATTGATTTGCTTAGTGCTCAATATCATCGGGAATTATATGGGCGTCCAAATCTAGGCTCAGCATCCTCATGCCAGCAAGGCTAATAATACCTTCATAGCGCTCTTGGCCGGTGGAGGTGAATTCAAAACCGTATCGCCGACGCAATCGAAGAATTCCTTGGTCATCTCGGCAGGGCCAAAGACCTTTCAATACCATGGTTTGATCTAATAACTGTAGGTTTTGATCTTTGCAGTACTGGTAAACAAAGCTCAAGGCTAGGCCTTTAATTTTATCGCTCTGCCACCAGAAAGAAATGAAGCCGGAGACTACGGTTGCCCAAAAAAGCATAGTTAATGAAAGCATAGTTAGCCTGTATATTAAGATGATGGTGAGGAAGAGGTATATTTGGCGCGGCAAGATAGGAGTCAATGTTCATCTTACCGCGCCAAAGCGCCGCCACTTAAATTTGAGAGGTTTTAAGCCTGTTCTGTGCGAGCTCGGTATTGGGTATAGCGTTGAATGCTTGGCGCTAAAATCTCAAGCGCTGTTTTATTGCACGGTGGCAGCTTTGCGTCAGATTGTGTCAATGGTGTTGTTCTTTCGCCCCACCTAATAAGTCCAGCACCCCAAGTTAGCCCGGCACCAAAGGAGGCCGTTAATACATAGTCTCCCGGCTTAATTCGATTTTCTTCTAACGATTCAGTCAGTGCAACGGGGATAGTGCCAGCGGAAGTATTGCCGTACTTGTGAACATTGACGAATACCTTGTCTTCTGGAATACCTATTCGTTTTGCTAATGCATCTAAGATTCTTTTATTTGCTTGATGAGGAACAACTAAGTTCACTTGGTCGATTGTAATTCCCGCTTCTGCTAAGACATCACCTGCCGCTTGGGACATCGCTTTGACTGCGCGCTTGAATACTTCTTGGCCTTCAAAGTTCCAGCCGTTGTAAAGGAAGTCTTCTGAGGTTTTACTAAATGCAGAGCCGAGGTTGGTAATTTCAATTGCATGGTTGGCTTCGGCGTCACAGCCAATTTTGGAGGCTATTAGACCAACAGCTTCTTCGGTGGCTTCGAGTACCACTGCGCCGCAGGCATCGCCAAACAGCACCGCGACTTCGCGGCGACTCCAATCCATGTAGTGAGAAATAAATTCGCCACCGATAACCAGAACCTTTTTATGTGCTCCAGCTCTGATTAAGTTAGTTCCAATGTGAAGGCCGTACAGAAAGCCGGTGCAGGCGGAGTTAATATCTATTGATGCAGCATTGGTGGCGCCAAGCGCATCTTGTACTAGTGATGCCGTGTTTGGGCAATAACTGTCATTGGTTAGAGCGCCCAGCAAGATGAGGTCGATATCTGTTGGCTTTAGATTCGCGGCCGCAAGAGCCTGCTTTGCCGCCACCAGTGCCATGTCCGAAAAATTACAATGGCAGATGCGTCGTTCTTTGATGCCGGTGCGACTAGTTATCCACTCGTCTGTTGTGTCCATAAAGGTCGTTAGATCTTTATTGGTGAGTATTGTCGGAGGTACACATTTACCCCAACCAGTTATCTGTGCATAGTGCATCATGTCTCTCCACTGTCTTGGTCTAGGCAGCTATGTCTCATATTGTCAGGGATTGATCAGGCTCACTCGCTCAGGTTTTAGGCCTTTAAGTAGATGCTGATGAAAGAAATCCCAGTCTAAGCTTTCTTATAGGTAGAATGTTGAAGAAGACCCGCTGAGATGCTGGGCCTAAATGATGATTCAGGTCAGTTGTATATTTGGTATTTTTAAATAAATTATCGAATTTCCAACAGCATACTTCATTTCGCTGAGGCTGGATAGCCTGAAATAAGAGACGAAGGACCAAGGAATTAAAGGGCTGTAGGGCGAATAGGGTCTGATTGTCAGCAGGCTATATTATTAGCAAACTAGAACACGAAAAAATTTAGATCACATTGGATTAGAGATGGGTATTAGGAATAGATTAGCCATAGGCGCTCTGCTGTTAGCACTGGGCGGGTTGGTATTTGCAGATTTTGATCATAGTCAATGGGATCAGTTGCTAAGAGATAATGTTGTAGAGCTTCGTGAAGGCCGGGCGACGCAGGTGGATTATGATGGGATGTTAGCCAGTCGAATGCAATTGCGTGGCTACCTGGCGGCTCTTGCACAGGTAGAAAAGGCCGTATTTGAAGCTTGGGGTTATCCAGAGCAGTTAGCCTATCTGATCAATGTCTACAATGCGTGGACTGTTGAGTTCATTTTGAGCGAATATCCAAAGCTAGATTCAATTAAGGACTTAGGGTCATTTTTTAACTCTCCATGGAGCCAAGAGATTGTGCTTCTGTTTGGGGGGCAAGTGTCTCTAGATGATGTTGAGCATGAAATGATTAGGGGCTGGGGGAGATACAACGAACCTCGAATACATTTTGCCGTTAATTGCGCAGCGATTGGCTGTCCCGCTTTGGGGGCAGAAGCTTTTACGGCTGAAAATTTAGAGCAATTATTAGATAAAAATACAAGGCGCTTTATGTCAGACAGTGAGCGCAATTACTTTTCTAACGGGCGCTTCTATTTGTCAAAAATATTTGACTGGTACGAGGAAGATTTTGAAAAAGGATGGAAAGGCTATAACACCTTGGCTGAATTTTTAGCTGACTATCAGAGAGAACTCGGCCTTGGGTCTGAGGCACGCGATAGGCTGGCCAGCAATCGTTTTAGTCTGCGTTATACCTCTTATGATTGGGGGTTAAATAAAGTGCCTTAAAGCAGGGTTCAGATTCCTAAGTACTGATTGGTGTTCCAATTCCGGATTATGCTAGACTCCGCTGCGGAAGAGTATCATCCCCGGTGGGGTGCCCGGACTTCAAACTCGGTGAGGTCTGTTAAAGACAGGCCTGGTGGGTTCAACTCCTGCCTCTTCCGCCAAATTCCTTATCTGTATCGTCTAATAACAGCCAAAAACTCCGATAGTTCAAGGATAAGGGCTTAATTTAACGTCTATTCCTGTCCGCTGGCGTATTGCCTCATCCAGACCCTTATGTAACATCGGTTGTAACACCGTGCATAGAGGAGTCGAATCTAGTGCCAAAAATCGTGGTTGAGTTAACAAACACACAAGTTAAGAATGCCAAGCCGAAAGGGCGCGAATACAGCTTGGCTGATGGTAAGGGTCGTTACTTTAGGGTGAAGCCCAATGGCAGCAAGCTGTGTATATTCAACTACCAAGTTCCATTCACTAAGAAGCGATCTAACATTAGCTTTGGCTCATGCCCATCTTTAACAATCGCTATGGCTCGATCTGAGCGCACGTCATGCAGAGAGCGCTAATAAATGGGCAGTCGAATTCTCGGTATTACCGCAAAATTCTGCAAATATTATCTTACTTCTTGATAGAAAAACTGCAGTGTTTTCATTCCCACTTCTTATGTAAAATAACGCAAGCAACAACCGCGCAGCTATAAGAAAATGTTCAGCTGAATTTTCTGTTTGTGGGGAAAGCACAATAGAAATAACAATTGGATGCCAAATTGAAAGCCCATTCCGATTTTGGCAATCTATTTAGGTTGAAACGATGGTATAGCCATACAGCATATTGAATAATTTCGGGCGCGAATCGATGGCGCTTGTACATTTTAGATTGGGTCATACGACAGATCCTGACAAATTTGGAGTTAACTTGTCAGTACCCGTTGAATAGCTCGATCGATAAAATCGTGAGGCTTAGGCGTTATTTTAAATTGACTTCATGAATCTCGCATTCATAACCAAGTACGCATTTTCATTTGGATGTTTAGACCAAATCTCTTGCCATTCAGGATGTTCTTGTAATGCAGCAAACCCTATGTCTCTCTCTTCTTTGCTACCCCATCGTATTATCCAACAGACATTTGGTTGCCCATGAGGAGATATTCGAGGGTCTGACCCGCTAAGTTCGGCTTCGATTTCATCGTCGACCCAAAAATCGATTACATCCATATTCTTCTTTAGCCAAGGCACTGCCATTTTTTCTGCCCAATCTTTATATTCCTCGAGCCAATCTCGCTCAATGGTGTAATCCCTAATTTCTACAATGCTAGACATAATTATCTCTCCGTTTCGAATTTTTAATTTTACCTATGCTCACCAACGTCGCCTGCTAACCTCAATAAGTAGCAGGATAAATAATGCAGAGGGGCAGTTTAATCGCGTCATTCTCATAAATAACCAACCGTTCGTTAAGAATAGTCTGTATAGGGGTTAGATGGAACCATTCTGACTTATCGGGGTGTGCTCTCTAGAGCGGGGTGCTCACTGGGCGGTTGCTAGGAAACAGGGGTGGGTCTGAGAAGCGCTTGACATGCAGGGTATAAATAACTGACTCAAACCCACTGAGAGGGCCTTAGCATGCAAATCAAGCGCTTACTAAACGAATGACTAATCTAAGGTATATTGGACCATTACCATTGTTCTCTCTAATGGGTTTATTGTAATCCTGCCCACAGTTTTAGTTCCGTCAGAATGACTTACTATTTCATCCATAATGACCAAAATACCATCTCTATTCCAAACTCCGGCAGCATACGCAGAGGTCACGGTGTTTGCGTCAACATACCCGCGAGCGTTCGCAGTATAAGTGCCACCATTTCCATTATTGTCATAGCTTAAATGGTAGCTTACATATGTTCGGCCTTCTTCGCCCGCATCTCGCTCAACTGTAATAACTGATTCTGTAGAGATCAGATCGATAGACGTAATTGTCCACTCTGTTTGCGCCTCCCTCGCTTCCAATGTCAACGAGTGATGGTCTGCAAAAGACAAGCTCGAAGCTGCTAACGTCAAAATTAAAAAAATAGCGTTTTTCATTATATTTCTTCCTCGTATATTTTTTGAGTAATTATTATCAATTAGAGTAATAGAAAACCTAACCGTTAATCAGAATATGATCTTTTTGTAAGTAAGGGAATCTTTCTTAGCAATTGGGTTCCGATAATTTAGAGATCAGTAGTTTCTTGCCCTTATTCTCGAGAAAGTCTCGATTTTCGGTGCGGATTTGTCTGTATAGGGATGAGATGGAACCATCCTTGTGCAAGGGGGCGTGTCTAGAGTGGGTTGCTGGCTGGGCGGTTGCTAGAAAACAGGGAACGGGAGGTTAATATCTAGTAAGAGAGCAAGATGACAAACTAATTGATGGTATCGGTGTTGGTATCGACTAACTTCGTAAATTTAATACTTTTATATAAAAATGACTTATTGAGACTATGCAGTAGTGCCCATGACTGCCCTACACCACTCTCGTTAACTCCAAGAAGAACCTCAAGGCCCTACCCTATAAATTAGGGCTTCTTTGTGTGTACTTACTCCATAGACCTTCACCAAACCCCTATCAAATCTTAGATATTTGAGAGTAATTTCAGAAAAATAAAATCAGATAGTCCCCATTAATCATCATGCAAAAACTATCCGCCACAGCAGTCAAGCAAGGAAATCTACTCATGCTCAGCACATCTCCCTTGCCTGACTATCACTCTTGTGTTTCAGGTTAAAATAACAGTCTACATAGACTGGTATACAGTTTCACATCTATAGATCTTGTCAGAGACATACGCTGATCGTGAGTCTGCCACTCCAGAAAAGGCTTCTTGGGCCCAGCTAGCAGAATAAAGAGCATCAAACATTGCCCCTAGCCTTCCTAAATCGGGCGCTATTGCAGTAACCTGATAGTCACTGGGATCATTCCCGGCACCAATCGGTTGATATACATCAAGAGAAATATCCTCAAAGCCATTAGCATGATATGCCTCTTTTAAATTAGTGACAGCCTCTAGGTATGCTTGGGGGTTATCAGTATCAATAGAAAGTGTGCGAGTCGCAAATGTATCAAAGACCTGCCCTTCATACGGCATGACAACTCTGCTGGTTTCCCAGCCTTTTAGTACTCTAAAATCATTGAGGTCGGAGATGAAATCTTGCATTCCAGCATTACTTATTTGAACTTCGTAGCCAGCAAAAGCTGCCTCCATCGACGAATAGAAGTTAAAAACCTGCATTTCGCCAGGCACCTCATTTCCGGAAACAGCGATACAAGCTCCCGCGAGTAAAGTCCCTGAAGCAGACATCATATCTGTATTACTTTTTAATTGAGCTATGTAAGCGGAAGGATTTTTTGCTACAAGGTTGATGGTAGTCATAGCACCACTCAAATTAATTGATTCTTCATGATGGTCCGCTAATGTTAATGAGCTATAAGAAATAAAAAGTGAAAGCAATAAGGTTTTCTTCATAATAATTTACTCTTTTATGTTTTTAGAGGGATGTAAGTGGTTAGGCATGTGGAACTTCAATCAATGCTAGTCAATTTGTAAAGTAGCAGGTATTAATAACGCTTGTACAATCAAAAGCAGCTAAATATTGCCGCCTGCGAAGGAGGGCCGGCTAAATAGTCTCTGGTACCACCTTACTTTCCAATTGCCGTAACGCCCTCTGGAAAAACCACAACTCTCCAATGTTGAGAGAGTTGTCTTGAGCTGGCCAATTTACAGACTGTAAAGCCTAGATTCTGAAAGCGGCAGTTTAGTGCCAAACAATAACTCGAAATGGCTACTTGTTCGTCCACAATCGTATCTATAGAAGCTAGATGAAACCATTCTGACTTATCGGGATGCGCCCGCAGGGTGGGCTGCTGGCTGGGCGGTTATTAGGAAATAGGCTACCCCCTACTTCAGGCGTACTTGATACCTGGGCTCATAATACACACCACCAACTTACTGACAGGCTTCTAGCATCCAAATTAAGCGGGTACTGGACGCTAGAGTACTAGTCTTGGAGATAGGCTTATTAACAGCGAGGGAGCGCATTGTGAGTTTGTAGAGCATGCTACCGGCCATCTCCTTGCAGTGTCATCTGAGGGCACGAAAGTTAAGAGTTCGCCACATGAGTTTGGTTGTTATCTGCTGAGTACAGATAGTACTGATCGAGGACTCGCTACCGATCGTCTTCTTAGCTTTTGGGAAGACTCGTAGAAGAACAAGATGACAGAACTAATTGCTGGTAACGTCCAACTTCCTAAATTTAATACTTCTATATAACATTCACTTACTGGCACTAATCGGTAGTCCCTATTGCTACCAAACTCGACTCCAGCAAGCTCTGGAGAACTTCAAGAAGAACCTCAAAGCCCTATATATTAGGGCTTTTTTGTGTGGGTCCTACGATATTTATTTCTCTAGCTTAAAGACAAAAAGCTGGCCACCTTCTGGAATTGCTACATCTGCAACAGAGAATCCGGCTATCCCCTGATAATTGCCAGAGCCTATAGCCACGTATGTATCACCGTCTAATTGGTAGGCGACAGGTTGACTTCTTATGCCACCACCTAGTTTAAATCGCCATAATTCTTCGCCAGTGCTAGAGTCCAAAGCCATAGCGTGTCCCGTTTGACTCCCAGTAAACACCAGCCCACCTTCAGTGCTTAGCGTACCCGCCATCATTGGCTGGGAATCATAATATCGCCATTTCACCTCGCCTGTTTGGTAGTCCATGGCAGTAATGTGGCCGTAGGACGAAGAATCGCCAGTCTCATCTACGTCTACATCCGTAGGTGTCGGGAGGCCGCCGGTAAACATTTGGCCTTCTACAAACATGCTTATACCTTTCTGCATAAGCTGACAGCTCTCTATCACAGGGATATACGCCAAACCTAACGACTGATTAACTGAGCCTGATACAGAGCCGTTCATACCTCCCAAGGCTCCTGGACAAACTCTCATTGTAGGCTCTTCTGACGGCATCGCCGCAGGGTTGATCACAGGTCTGCCACTCGGCTCCATAGAATCCGCCCAATTCAGCTGTTCCATATAGCTAGTAGCGCGGATAAATTCACCGGTTTCTCTGTTTACAGCATAGAAAAAACCATTGCGGTTCGCTTGGACGATCGCCTTTATAGTTTCATTATCCTGTTCTATATCGACCTGAAAAAGATGAGTATTTCCATCATAATCCCATACGTCATGTGGAGTGAATTGGAAGTACCATTTGCGTTCGCCAGTGTCAGGATTTAAAGCTAGTACGCTGTCTGAGAATAAGTTGTCTCCAAGGCGAGCGTCTCCATTCCAGTCTGGTGCCGGATTGCCAGTTGTCCAATACAGAAGATCCAACTCCGGGTCATAGGTTCCGATGGTCCAAGCTGGAGCCCCTCCAGTTTCATATGAATTACCTGACCATGACTCATACCCCGGCTCACCTTCAGCTGGGACTGTATAGTGACGCCATACACGCTCACCGGTATCCACGTCATATGCATCAAAGAATCCCCTGACGCCAAATTCACCACCACCTATACCTATGATTGCTAAGTTTTTGACAATTAGAGGGGCAGAGGTTGCACTAAACCCACGATCATATTCAATTATTTCATTTTCCCAAAGTTTCTCCCCTGAAATTCGATCAAAAGCTAAAATTTTTGCATCCAAGGTTGCCATCAAAATCTTGTCACCATGAATAGCCGCACCTCTATTTGCAGGACCGCAGCAGATTCTTAGATCACTAGGTAATGGATGATCGTATCGCCAATACATTTCTCCAGTGCGAGCATCGAGAGCAAATAGCCGATTGTAAGATGAGGTCACATACATGATTCCATCATAAATCAAAGGTGACACAGCAAATTGTCCACTAGTTCCGGTAGGAAAACCCCAAGCAAAATTAAGATTATCGACGTTTTCAGGTGAGAGTTCTGTGATTGGGCTATGCCTTAGATTGCTATAATCGCCGCCATATTGCAGCCAATTGCCAGCGTCGGCGCTTTGAGGTTCAGACAATAACTCTGTTGTCACCGGCCCGGATCCATCGCCTATTGATTTAGTATTTATCCAATGAGTAGTAGTAATCGTCAGCGCTTCGCCCACTACATTGGGGTCAAGTAGACCAGAATCACTTTCGTTTATGGTGATAATTGAGTCTTCTTGAGCACCACAGCTTGCAAGTAATATTATCGCAAATACGCTAAGCACTAATTTTCGAAACTCAAACTTTAATTTTGTGGCTTTCATGAATTTCCCCTTTATAGAATTTAAGGTTAGAAATCTAGCTAGATTATCAAGATTTTTTATATAATCTGATTAAAATTCGCTACAAACCCGTCAACATAAAAATAAACTAAGAGCACTGCGCACTGTTTGTTCGGAGGAAGGCTATTATCTTCCAAAGATCATTCTCGCCTTCCGGAAAACCAGTTCCAAATCCAACCATTCTCGTATTTGGAACACCCATAGTGACAGTGTTAAAAATTTCTTGATCGCTACTACCATGTTTCCATTCACAGTCGAAAAGGTATAAGGCATCAACTCTTTCAGGGGTTAGTTTATGACAATAGCCTGCGCAGGTGCCTACAAATAGCAATTTACCCCGTTTTACCGCCTCAGGATCAGTCATATAAACATCAGCAGGCGAGACAAAATCCTTCGCCTCCCCACATTTTGTTAGAGTGATGGGGAGAACCATAAAAATAAATAACACCGGCAATAAGCGCATCCGATACTCCACTATTAAAAATAGCCTAATTGATAATTACGACTAAGAATGCTCTAAAAGAGCTCGTTTAGCGTACTTTTTGTTTATCTAGACTACGACTAATATTTGAAAAAAGGCATATTAGGCACAACTACGAAATTTATACAACATGCCGCAGTTGAACTTTCACCGTAAACGGATAAAATTCGCTGCTAATTAACCAAATGGTATGTCGGAGGAAATATTATCGGTACTAAACTATAAGTTTAACTGGCAGATCAGACACCATAGTGAACCGAAACTACTGCCGGCAGGAACAAAAATAGTAGCGATCGACGCATTTGACCGTTCCTCTCAGAATCTGGCTAACCCAGAATCAGCTCTGCCTATCGAATGGGGCCGCAAAGCTGGAATGAAATTGTCATCGGCTACAAGCTTTGAAAGCATATCGAAGACATAGACTAAGCCTTTTAAGGCATTGACAGCTGGACCGCTATGTCCGGCACCGGGTGCATTTAACGGCCTCAATCCCGCTCGAGCCGTTTGCATCTTGATCAATCTGTCACTGGCGGTGGCAACACCCTTCCCATCAGCATACCAAACAGCCAAGTGGCGCCCGACTAAATCGACCATTCTTTTTCAATTTATTCATTACTGAAGCTTGGTGAATAACACCACTATAAAAACTTAATTGGACTTCCTAGACCTTACTAGGCAATATTCCGCTCGGTTAACAAGAATCTTTTACAACCAAAAACTAGGAACTAAAATGAAAAAAATAATCAAAAACTTAGCTTTTTTAATTACTGCCTCCCTTTCGATCGCAGCCATAGCTCAACCACAAGACACGGTCGGATTTAAGTATGACGTCGTAGTATCAAACCCGCTAGCTGTAGTCGCTGCGTTTGATAAATACCGCAGCGGAGCCGCAGGTACAAATAGTGACGTTGTCGTTACTCTGCATCAATACCTCGCCAATGGAACAAGCCCGGCGACACATGCAGTTACAGTTGCCTATTCGTCGCCTCAGGTCATGGACGCAGCATTAGCCGCACAGGCCACGTCACCTGAATGGGCAGTGTTTCAATTAGAACTTGGACGAGCGTCTGAAATTTTTAGTTCGACTATGTGGCGATCACTTGGATTGAACGCCGGCAACAGTGACGTTCAAAATGCTCCCATGGCAGCCGGAAATTGGGTCTATGTCAACGTTGACGATCCCGCCGCATATGCCGCGGCCTGGCAGGAATGGGTTGATGCAGAAGCGTCGGAAGACAGTCAGTTCGCGCTCATTGCAATTGCAGCTGACGGCGCAGACGGAGCCACTCATGCTGTTATTAATACAGCTCGGTCACCAGGGGCACAATTTGCCCAGCGGAACGACCAGACCGCATTCACCAAGTTTAGAAAAAGTGTTAGTGGTATCCGCGAAGTCAAAGAGCGCGTACGCTTAGTCAAAGTGAAGTCTTGGTAGCATAGCGAATCTCGACTATGAACTGAAAAAGCCGAAAAGGAGTTTAAGTAAAGCTCCTTCTCGACTCTTAGCTATCTCTAAACTTATTTGAGTCTATTTGTTATGACGAACTTGCGAGTTAATAACTCAAATCCGTCCTGAGCCTGCACGCATCGACTCTCTCCTATACAAGATAATGCGTAGTCTCGCTGATTAACTCGCCCCACTTCTCTTGGCCTTTATTTCTATTCTCGCATTCTTAAGAGCTAGGTAAGGCAGATTCACCGCCATAGTGCCTAGTAATATTTCTAGTGTTTTATCTTTCACTGTTATGCCCCTTTTTTGTAGAGCGCGTAAACCTGATTTCAGCAGAATCGTTCACGCGTATTGTTATGTATAGGGGTGCAATGAGCCTATCCCAGCGTACGGGGGTGTACCCCCTGGTGGGCTCGCTGAATGAGCGGTTACTGAACGATAGACTAACAGCTTGCGGAAAGGTGTTTGACGCTCAGGGGCCGCCCTATACGCTTGTAGAGCATGCTGACGGGCAGCTCGTTACAATATCGCCGAATGACAAGAAAGTTAGGAATTCACTCGATGAGCTTGGGTGCTATCTACTCAGTAAGGGTAGAACTGATCGAGGACTAGCTAAGGATCGCCCTGGTAGCTTTTGGAAAGACTCATAGAGGAGAAAGGTGACAAAAATAGTCGATGGTATCCGTGACGGTATCGACTAACTTATTAAATTTAATATCCATCTATGATAGCCGCTTAAGCCATGTATTCGAATCCCACCGCCTCTACCAAGTACCACTCCAGTGAACTCTGGAGAAACCCAAAGCAATCCTCAAAGAATTAATCATTTTCGAAGGAGTCCTTTTTTTCTAAACTCAGTTTTCCCTTTAAACTCATGATATAAGCAGCCCCTGACAACAGCAAAATAGACCCAGATTCTCCTAAAAGCACGAGCGCTTCCATATCTTTTCCATGCATAACTATCAAGCGACACAAAGCTGTTATCGCTATAATGATAGGTAACGTCACTGGTATTCTGGAAGAGCTCGTATATGCCCCCACCATGCCAATTATTTCTGCATAAATGAAAAGCGTGAATAATTGCTCTAATTGAATACTATAACTACTAATAGCATTAAATATATCGACTAGAGCAGTAACGAATGCGCCGATGCCGATTACGTATAGTATTAATTTTTCTCCCATTTCAGAAGCTTGTTTTGTGGTAAACATTTTATATCCCCATTTTTAATATTCGATATTTTTTCAGCATCTATCAATTTTTATGTCAAAAGATAGTGTAAAAGATGCCAGATGCGGTTCAGGTGATAGTTTCGTAGCCTTGTTTTCAGGAGTACCTAACCATCCATCTACAATAGTATGTATAGGGGTGCAATGGAACCATCCTAACTTATCGGGGTGTGCCCCCTAGGGTGGGGTGCTGGCCAAGAGTTTTAGTCATTAAATATGTCCTGAAGCACTAAATTTTCGCTTGGAAGTACTGTATTAATATCATTAGTGTATGCCTTCAACTTCGTATAAAAATCATTAACGCTCATCTTAAATACGTCTAAAAATAGCATTTCCCAATTTTCAGTAGTTGGAAATTGATCATAAAAATCTTTAAATATAAGTCGAAATGCACCCACCTCTGAATAATTCAACTTTTGCAGTTCTTTAGCCAGCGCTAAAGTAAAAAACACCGAAGATGAATAGTTGTTGTCTAGTGATTCATATGATTCCAATAGTTTCGGATCATTAATATACTTTATATCTACTTGCGCTTGAGCCTCTTGAAAATAATTAGTTGAATAGTACTGCTGCGTATACAAAGATTCAAAAGTTGCGGCATGTCCCTCCATCATCCACTTTATTCTAAACTCGGGTGATCTTGCAATCTGATATATGTGGAAAAATTCATGGGGAATAACTGAATATCGATGCAAATACTTGTTTTCAAACTCCGAGCTAGGTATCTCCAATTGCAGCCAAACGACAACTCCCCCCACGTCTCGTAATTCACCGCCGTTAACTGAGGATCCTCGCCTATCACCAAGTATTCCTTTATAAGGTAACAAAGTATTATCGTTCCAAGCATAGATAGGCCCATAGTAAAGTCCCGAACGTGACTTGATTGGTACAATATCAATTAAATTGCTCATGATTACAGCAAACTCTTTCTTCCATTCTTCAGGCAAACTATCGTGAAGATTATATTCCCAAGAAAAATCACTCCCAGACGGCAGAACTTCTTTGACATCATCTATTGATATAATTTCACTCAGGGTAACTATGAGATCTTCATAGATCGTATCTCCCACGATTACCTGTGGAATTAGCAATTTTCCAAATTGAATATCATAGTAATCTGGCTTTTGTTTTAACGCACGTGAGGATGCTGGATAGCTATCACCTATAGAAATTAGATCTTTAATTGTTGCTGTAAGGCCTGTTCCCACAAAAGACATTGTGATTTGAGTTCCATCAGCAGCAACAATATTTGGTATTAAAAGCTGTCCTGTCTCCAAATCATATGTGTCTATAGCACCTACAGAAATCGAAAAACACAACACAGAAATTGTTGTTAGAAACTTATTCATTTGAGTGTCCTATTGTATTTTTTGAGCGTCTATTTAATTAGAAGGGCAACGTATTTTTTCAGGCTAGCATAAATCTACACGTTGAAGGAGGATCGATCTCATTATCGCTTTGCTGTGCTAATCGCTCAGCCTCTTCAAAATAAGGCTCGCCACAAGAACCCCCTGCTGACCCAATAAGCAGCAGGGTGAACAAAGCCAAGATGAGAAGTTTCATAGCCGTGTTCTCAGGAATAACTAACCGTTCGTCCACAATAGTATGTGTAAGGGCCGATGGAACCATCACTGTGCAAAGGGGCTGCACCCCGGGGGTGGGTGTGCTGAAAGAGGTTTTTCTAGGATCTAGCAGTTAACTTGTCAATACCCTTTAGCATCCCGCAGGAGGGGGCTAGGCATTAATTATCATCATGCCCTGCTCGTTGTATCTAGCTCCTTCAACTTGATCTGCTAGCGCATTGAGCTTGGCGATAACGTCAACGTTTAAGGTTAACTCCATCGAGGTAAGATTCGTTTTTAGGTTGGCAAGTTTCGTGGTGCCGGCAATGGGAAAGACGTTATCTTGTCTCGCCATTATCCAGGCCAAGGCAATTTCAGCAGCGCTGACACCTAGCGACTTACCCAGATCCAGTATCTTGTCGACGAGTGCGAGGTTGGCGGCATAAGCATCACCGCTAAAGCGAGGCTGCATGGACCCTCGAAAATCAGTCTCAGAAATTTTGCTGTCTCGCTTGAAGCTGCCAGTGAGCATGCCGCGACCCAGTGGGGAGTAGGCAACGAGGCTGGTGCCTATTTCGCGACAAACGGGCAATACGTCCTGCTCAATCTCGCGGCTAAAGATGGAATATTCGGACTGCACCGCGGCTATGGAATGTATCGCTTGTGCTCTACGTAATGTGGCACCGGACACTTCCGATAGACCTATCGCGCCAATTTTTCCCTCGACGACGAGCTTTGCCATTTCAGTGACAGTTTCCTCGATGGGCGTGTTAGGGTCGACTCTATGCAGATAATAGAGGTCGATATGATCGGTTTGCAGTCGACGCAGCGATCCTTCCACTGCTTGCCTACAAT
The DNA here is from genome assembly GCA_913031035.1 of uncultured Gammaproteobacteria bacterium. Lineage (GTDB taxonomy): Bacteria > Pseudomonadota > Gammaproteobacteria > Pseudomonadales > Pseudohongiellaceae > UBA9145. The sequence continues at coordinate 6,590 of CAJWGN010000051.1, read as the reverse complement.
TTTTCTTAGAACCGTCTAAGCCCAGCATAGCCCCTGTTTCGGGGTCGCGCACGGGGCCGAACTTGGTAGCGATGCGAACCTTATCGCGTCTGTCGTTTAATGCCTTGCCCAGAAGGCTCTCGTTGTGACCCACCCCGTATAATTCAGCCGTATCAAAGTGATTCACGCCTAGATCGATCGCTTCGTGTAGAAGCTTGATGGCGGCTGACTCTTCGGTTGGAGGGCCATAATATTCGGAGAGCCCCATACAGCCGAGCCCAACTTGAGTGAGCATGATGTCCGTTTGACCTAATCTTTTTTCTGCCATGAGGTTATCCTGTTATATACTAATTAACTGGTCGTACGGTCTAGTAAACGAGTACTTGTTAATCATTGCAATCTTTTTCTCAGTAGGGGAATGGGGAATTGCCCCCCCAGATACCCAGATAGAAAACCCCAAAACAAAAAAGCCTCCGCTGGCGAATGACGCAGGAAAGTCGTTGTTAGCGCGACCCTAATTGTCTCGCTCTAGAAAGAGCTTGTATTTATTGCCGAACTTCTATTTAATTTTCCGATCGTTCAGTCAATTAGCGTACCGCCAATGAAAAATAAACCGACCGACGTTCTGCAAAGGGACCGCGACAGAACTATTCCTTGAGCGAGGATACGCCGCCGTACCCATCAGCCTGATCGCGAAACAAGCGAACGTGACCAAGAGCCTGATTTACCACTACTTTAGCGATAAGCGTAGATTGTGGTTGGCTGTTAGGGAGGCCTCCGTAGCTGTTTACGCGGTACGACAGAGAGCAGTGTTCTCATCTACTGAAACAGAGCCAACCGGGAAAGGTGTTGCTGCATCTGCAGCGGCTTATTTTTCATTTCTGCAGAAGCAGCCTGATATTGCAAGGATGTTTGCGCTTGAGAGTTTTGACGGTGACTTTGAACCAGGGGACATTGAGCAGGAACTACAAGCGAGTGGGATAGCCTTTGTTAAAAAGTTGCAGAGCAGCGGCGGCATTAGAGCAGATCTTGACGCAGGAATCCTATTGGCGGCGTTTAACGCGCTGATCGAACACTGGTTCATCAGCCAGGAACGTGTTGCCAAACTAAACAAGAAACGAAAAGGCCCGTCTTTAGATGCAGACTACTTGGATGCGATACAGAAAATTCTAAGCAGCGGTCTGCGGCCACTATAAAATAACAAAACCAACCGAGGAATAGAGCGATGGCAAACGTAATGATCACAGGAGCCAGCAGTGGATTGGGCGCTTCATTGGCGAAACAATTCGCTGCTCGAGGAGATCAACTGCTATTGATCGCGCGACGCGAGTTATTGCTAGCTGAGTTGCAGGCAGAACTTCTTGCAGCAGGTGCTCCCAGTGTTGAATTCCGAGTCGTAGACCTGGCAGATGAAATACAGGTACAACAACTTGCTGACGATCTGCCCAAGCTCGGCGTAGATGTATTGATTAACAACGCGGGATTGGGTCACTGGGACCTCAGCTGGAACACCAGCTCGGAGATGATGCGCACAATGATAGCGGTAAACATGAGCGCTGTGGCTGTGCTCTCTTTAGCGTTCAGCCAGATTAAGCACGAGCAACCTGCTCGCCTTATAAATGTTGCATCGGGAGCCGGCTATGCATTGTTCGAGAACTCTATTCCGTATTCAGCCAGCAAGTTCTTTGTCACCGCGTTGACCGAAGGCATTTCGCAGGAGCTTAGCACTAATAAACTGATGATGCGGGCACAGTTACTCGCACCAGGTCCTATCGCAACGGAATTTATGATAAACGCTATGCAGGGCTCTAAGATTGACATGGAAAATGTGCAAGGCATGGACAAAATTAAGTTTCACACACCAGAGCAAATGGCAGAGCTTGCTATGCAACTCTATGACAGCGATGCAGTTGTCGGCGCTGTGCAAGGTGACATGACCTTTGAGCTGAGTGGCGGACTGCATAAAATTGGACAACTGGTTGGTGGAGAATGGTAATTCTCGCCCATTGCGGTACGCGTTCTGTGAGAAGCATTTCATGAGAGCGATGGGTAAAGCTTTTGAGCTATTAGTGCCAAGTTAACTCGGCACAGGCGATAATTACGCCATCAAACCAGCAAAATCAGCGGTACATTTTTGATTGGGTCAGTTGCCAGTGTCCTGACAAATTGAAGGTTAACTTGTCAGTGACTACCGAAGCCCACCGACATAGCAAAACTATACAGCTTTACTGCTACTTCCCTGAAACCCATACGCCCTGATGGCGCTAATGATTATTCGGCTGTTGGCACAGCCGCGTCGCCAACCACGAGCCACTTACCATCCTGCTTTTGAAAAACGTGCATGCTCGCATGGGCGTCTGACCCGGCCGTTGTATGCACCATCACAGCAATGTCTGTACTGAGAAATTTTACCTGGTATCCTTCAACAACGTATTCCTCTTCAGACGCGATAGTGGCGGCCCGTCTTACCTCGGCAATCCCAGTAATTCCTGCGATGCCTATGCCAATAACGTCTTCAGAGACAAAGCCGTCGGGTCCACCGGCGCTTCCCCATTGCTTATCTAGATCGATCAACTTGGCCGTATCATCCGCAAATACCAGCCCAGAAAATATTGCTATTGATGTCACTAATAAAATTTTAGTAAGCCGCATAATTAAGTTTTCCTATAGTTGTTGAGTAAAAAAAATAAAAGCCACTAGTCTCTATACAGAGAGGTGGGAAGTTGGCGTCCTACGCATTCCGGCCCTCTGTATAGATTTCAAAATTATCTTTTAAAAGAAGACATATTCATCCATGCTCATAGCTCGCTTGACTGGGTCGATGAAGATTTTGTGTATCATCATTTATGTTGATGAGTTCGTCCATTTGAATCAAAGCCCCCTTCTTGATGCCTAACTCACTTTAATCTAACAGATATTTTTGAAACCAAGCTAAACGAGCATTGTTTGCCAAGATTGCGTCTTCCCCCCTGAAACCATGCACCGCACCAGGAATCACAATTAGTTCAGACTCAACCTGATGATTCTCGAACTGCTCCTTAATAGCATATGAATGAGTGACATTAACTAACGGATCAGCATCACCATGAACAAGAAGCGTAGGAGGATCTCCCGCATCTACGAAAAGTATCGGAGCTATTGAAGGTATTAATTCTTCATCAAAATCTAATGCAGGAAACCTGCCTAAAAGTTCTTCTTGAGATACTGCATTAACGATACCCACCGCTACAGACTCAGCGTCCCTGAATTCTACAGGAGGAAAATAAGCCACAACCGCTGCAACAGAATTGCCAATTTGCATTACCTCATCCGAATCATCAACCATACCCGAATCGGAATCTAAACCCGCCATTAAGGCAAGATGGCCACCAGCACTTCCTCCAGTTACCCCTATTCTTTCTGAATCAATACCGTATCGCTCCGCATTCATTTTGATATGTCTAATTGCTCGGCTCACATCAGAATAAGCGTCTGGGATGTGATATCTCGGAGCACTTCCATGATAAACGGGAATCATCGTGAAACCAGCGTCAAGCATATCAGCGAATTGACGAGCTCGGTTTTCTGGAGGAGCCCATTGTGAGTACCAGCCACCACTCATCATAAAAACGATCGCTGCCCCATTCGCATTTTCTGGCTGCAGAACGTCATACACCAGGGCCATTCCATCTTTATGGCCATAAACGATATCTGAATCAAACGTTACCTGCGCATGACTTATCAAGCCCGTGCATATAAACCCAACCACTGTTAATAATTTTCCTGCTTTTCTAATAATCATACTCACGCTTTTAATTTCCTCTAAGTAAGTTTTCAGGCGAATAAAGTAATACAACTGGTATTAGCTTATAGTTCACCAAGAATAGTATGTATAGGGGTGATATGGAACCACTCTCGTGCAAGCGGGTTTACCCTGGGGATGAGGTGCTAGCTGGGCAGTCAGTAGAAAATAGGGTGTAGTGGGGTATAATTATGACCGCGAACCAAGTTAAATTTGGGCAATAAGGTTTAGGTCTGAGATTGAGGGCCTAGTAATTGACTCTCAGACAGCTAGAACCTACCAAACCACACATGAAATGTACGATACCATTAACAGGCGGCAGAAATGTCGACCATGAACAAAAAATATAGAGAACTTCTAAGCTGGAGATATAAGTGCCTACGCAAATTAACATGCAAACATACTCTGAGTCTGGACAAGAGATTGAATTAAAAAGTCTTTCCGGAATAATTTATATAGATTCACTTCTCAATAAAAGAGAGGGCGCTCCGATCAAATGGAAAACCGATCCGTTTCTTTCAGGGGACGAAGTGGATCAATCAAAAACAGTGATTTCATACAGTTTTCCAACTGGTAGTAATACTTCCGCAGGATATGCTTATCAAGATGACGTTGGTGACATTTCTCCGATTTCCTTTAGTCTAAAACAACAAGAAGACACTCGTGCAGCGTTTAACGAAATTGAACACTACATTAATGTAAAATTTGTAGAAGTTATTGAGACTGAAGAAACAGTTGGAACTATTCGGCTTGCTATAAACACAATTACTGATGAACAGGGGAAATTTTTACCGGGCATCGTAGCAACAGCAGATCCTCCGATTAGTGACCCGCGCGGGGGGGACATTTGGTTCAATAAGAGTTATGCAAAATCAGATTTTTCAACTGGACTTGTAGCCATGGCCCAGGACTCTCAAAGTGTTGGCTCTCAAACTCCTATTGGAGATTTGACCGTTATGTACCATGAGATATTCCATGCGCTTGGTGTTGAACATCCGAACGATAATCCTGACATACCTTTTCCTGAGGATAAAAATTCTCGAGAGTACACAGTTATGGCAGGTGAGTTTTCTGTTGACGGTGCGTCAACAAAAATTATAGATGATAAGGAGTATGCAATACCCTCCACGCCAATGGCATATGATATCGCAGCATTGCAATACCTATATGGTTCAAATACAAAGTTCAATAGTGGGGATACAACTTATACTTTTGATCCTAGTATCCCTGAGATAAAACTCATATGGGATGGAGGTGGCACTGATACTTTAAACTTTGTTAATTTTTCAGAGAGTAGCACGATTAATCTAACAAACGGCTCCTACTTCACCGTTCCTTTTGACGGCTGGTTTTTAAAAAACAACTTTAGCATAGCTTATGGTGCTGTGATTGAAAATGTCATCACCGGTTCTGGTGCGGATATTATCGTAGGGAATTCCTCAAATAATGTGATTACGGGAGGGTTAGGCGGAGACACTATAGATGGTGGCGCCGGTATTGATCAGGCTGTATATACAGAAAATTTTACAGGTGTCTCTCTAGTTAAATTGGGAGCTGTTTGGAATGTTACTTTGGGAGCTGACAAAGATACTCTTAGTAATATCGAGCGCCTTAAATTTAACGACAAGCACTTAGCTTTAGACCTCGATGATCATGCAGGGCAAATAGTAAAGGTTTTAGGCTTACTTCTTGGAAAAGATCAGGCTACAAATAAAACATACGTCGGTGCTGGATTAAAGCTTCTTGACGATGGAATGACCTATGAGCAGCTAATGCAGACAGCCCTTGAAGTGGTTTTGGGGGCCAATGCAAGTTCATTATCAGTGGTTGAAATGATTTGGGGAAACCTGATCGGACCACCGACTCCAGCCGATAATATAAGTCAGTATTCGGCTCTTATTGATAATGGCACCTATACTTCAACCGAGCTAGCTATGATTGCTGCTGACAATAGCTTAAATACTAGCGCTATTGATCTGGTAGGGCTGGCACAAACAGGCGTTGAATATAGTGTTTAGGCTTACCGGTTAACTCTATAAATCAACTATCGTGCTTTGTTTCAGAATAGGTTGCTTAACCAACTCTTGAATAGATAAAAAAAGATGTAGCGGCTTATATGAGGTATTACAACCTTGAAAGGCTGCATATTACGAATGGTGATCAGTACACATTAACTATGAAAATTCTCTAAAGAAAGTGTCCGGTAAGAGTTGACCAGAACAAGTAGAAATTCAATCGATAACAGACGATCGTTAGCTATAGCGTGAATTTTTGCACTAATGCTATCGTTGCTATTAAAAATACATTGAGGTAAAAAATGTGTTCAGTAAATCCTGATAATGTTGATTTTTTAATTATTATTGGCATATTTTTGCTCGGAGTTGGCGTCGTATCTTTTCTTACCGGGACCACTACTCACGGTATTAAGAGAGATGATTACCCCTTTACTTATTGGTTTGGCACGATATCTTTACCCTTAACAGGTGGGATGGTCTTGATTGGGGTTCAGGTGTGCTAAAGCCATCAGGGGAAGCCATCAAAGTTACGCAGTCTGTACCTGTTACAAGCTATTTTCGGAGTCCTTAAAGCTGGGCAGGGGTAGTGCAATCTTGGGGTGCTTACCTTTTTACGACCGCTTGGGTACACACGCTTTATCGCTAACTCACTTTATAAGGTTTTCTATCAATCCCAGGCTAATCGAACAGCCTTTTAAAGAAGCCCTTCTTTGCTGCATCAGGCTTTGGTAATGCCAGCGTAGTGCTTTCAACTATGTCTAAAAGTCTATTGCTTCGAGCCTTCTCTTCCTCTAGCTGTTTGGTCAGCATTTCAA
>CAJWGN010000050.1 GCA_913031035.1 uncultured Gammaproteobacteria bacterium | reverse complement strand
GAAGCAGAGGAAAAAGATTTACTAAATGATGATGGTAATAATTTTAGTCCTGAAAGTTGGTTTGAGGATATATCATTAGGTGCAGCTAATCGTTATGCTGGTGCATTCACAAAAGCAGACAGTTCAACAGCTTCAAGTGTTACGTTAACTTCTCAAGCAACTACGGATGCTCAAAGTGATGGTTATTTACAAATGGTTCTAATGACTTCCCCAGATTATTTGAATTTAAACTCAGGTAGCCTCTGACCAGCACTGTAGTGCCTAACATGATGCCAAGCACGAGGTAGGCTTGGACGATCCAATAAGTCGAGCCTGCTACTCGGGTAATCGCGATATCGGTATATTCCGCGCCTGCTATCAAATGGCGATTGAATATAATATTGAGAACCATCAATGCTAGCGAGGCATTCAATACCCGCCGCACCATGGGCAAGCGCCAGTTAAAACCAGAAAATGAAATGGCAAGATTTAGATAAGAATGAGTAAGTAGCGCGGCGCAGCAGTAGTATGCCAGCAAAATCACCAGCATGGTGTTGCCCTGATAATAGTCTTCATAACCGAACAATTCGATGAGGTTTAAAAAGCAGGCAGTTATCAGGAAAAGGGCTAGATTTATATTATTGTGGAGTAAGGATTCGCCATAGCGAATAAAAATCACGATTTTTATCACAATAGCGAGCAACGCGGGTAGAAGCAGCATTTCCATAATTTGTTACCACGCTTAATCTAACTCTTTGTTAGTCGGACGGTCTAAGATTGCCAACAGAGCTTCTAGAGGCCATTGTGAAACCGCAGAAAGCAAAGCCCGGGATCTTCACCGGCCAAGCTACTTAACATCGATTGGCGTATAACTTTCGACGATTGCCCACTCGATTTAGGGTAACAGAAATGGCGGGTTTTGTTAAGGGGGAAAGTATTTCGAGGGGGTATTTTAAGGCACAGTTCTTAAAATCGAAGTTTGGTCAGTTAGAGCCCGTCAGGGCCCTATTAAATTGGCCTTAGAGTCAGGTTTTTAAAGGCTAAGGTAGTGAGCTATTGTCTTTAGAGCTCCCATTTACTGAACTATGGCTTATCAGCTTAGTCGTTATGCCGGTGTCTTTATGATGATGAACATCGAACATTCGAACTGGAAAATGGCTGCTCTTAAGGTCTGCGAAGTATAGTTCAAGGGTGCTTTTCACCACAGTGAAGGCGATTTCTTTCCATGGGATTTCTGCTTCGGTAAACAGCTCGACCTCAAGGGATTCGGCGCCTGGAGCAAAGTCCAGATTAGCCAGTTCAGCTCTGAAGAACATATACACCTGATTGATCTTCGGCAAATTGTACAGGGTATATAGAGAATCACTTGCCACGATGATTTCAGCCCCCGCTTCCTCTATTGTCTCTCGAATAGCGCCATTTAAGCTAGACTCTCCGTTTTCCATATAGCCGGCGGGCAACGTCCATTTGCCGATTCGAGGTTCGATTGCGCGGCGGCACAGAAGGACTTTATCCTCATAGACTGGAAGAGTACCGACTACATTTTTTGGGTTTTGATAAAAAATGCTATCGCAATTACTACAGCAATGGCGGGGTTTGTCATCGCCATCGGGAACTTTAAGGATAATTGGCGATGCACATTGTTGGCAGAACTTCATAGACACGGGCCGGCTGGGGATTTAATTCAATTGCTCCTAGTTTACTGCGTTCGAGTGGCTAAAGGGAATCAACCATTTGCCTTGTGAAGAAAAACAGGTGTCTGTCTGTCGATAATTAAAACAGTCCTTGGCACTCGCCCGCAACCTCGGTTAGATCCGATTAATCTCGCAGTGCAAACGAAACTGTTTCGACGTCATGTAGGCCTCGATATCTTGTAGTCTGGTTTCCATAGTTTGATAAATAGCAGCACAGTCCTCGGCAGAAGCATTAGATTCGCGGTTGTCGTTTGCCATGTTTACTCTGTCGTTCACCTCAAACTGCGACTCTCCGCTGACATCACTGTTACCGTTGGCACCGCGTTTAGCTCTTTTTTCTGCTCGCTGCTCACTGCGACGACGGCGCTTATCAGTGCCGCGCTGTTGTTTGGCCATTTTTCTAGCATAGCGATCGCCATCCATTGTTGAGGGATCTGGATCAAACACGAAGGCGCAGATCAGATAAGCCCAGAAAGTGAACGGTCCAAAAACAAACAGAGAGGCTACGGTCACGGCTCTTAAAATAAAGTGGCTTACTTCTAGGTAATCCGCTATGCCGCTACATACGCCGGCAATGCGCTTATCACGCTGATTTTTAAAAATTGGCTTGCGGTAGTCAAGGTTTCTAAAATGATTTTTAACGCTCGAACTACTGACAAAGTCTTTAACTTTGGCTGTGTCTAGTTCATTAGAGAGGCAAAAATAAAGAATGAAGTAACCCAAAATAAGGGTTGGCCACGTAAGAACGCAGATAATAAAGACTATGCGTACAAGCGTTGCAGGAATATCAAGCCAGTCTGCTAGACCTGCACACACGCCCAGCCATCGTGCATTTTTGGTATTTCTACGTAAGCCGCTCAATCCACTATTCACTGCGCTGCTCATTCTGCTCTCTCCACTCAGGTACTTCTGAATCTAAGATTGATTCTAATACATCGATGCGTTGATTTAATGACTCGGCCATTGATGACAGCTCTGAGACATTAAGATCCTTGTCCGACGCGTTTGGCGTGCGGGCATTGCGTTTGTCTTTTCGAAGAATGAAAATCCAAATCGTGATCGCACCAAGCGTCATCGCCACCGTATATGTTAGGAATTCAAAAAAAACCATGATATGTCCCTACTGATCTTTAAGTTTATTCTTTAGTTCTTCTAATTCACGATCGATGGACTCCTCCTTCTCGAGTTCATCAAACTCATTTTTTAAACCGCGCTTCTCGACGTGAGCACTATCCATCTGTCCTTCCATTTGATCGATTTTCTTTTCGTAATACTCAAATTTGTCCATCGCATTGTCAATAGTATAATTATTGAGCTGTCGATTTACATCCACTCTAGACTCGGTTGCCTTGGTGCGAATGACAATGGTTTTTTGTCTCGCCCTGGCATCGTTCAGTTTTGCTTGCAGCTGTTCGATCTCTGAGCTGAGTTTATCCAAAGTCTCATCCAGTTTGTGCAGGTCTTTTTCAGTGATCTCAACGCTGGCAGTGATGTTGGATTTTTCCATCAATGCAGCTTTGGCGAGATCTTCGCGACCTTTAGAAAGAGCAAGTTCGGCCTTGCCTTCCCAATCTCTTGCTTGCTTCTTTAACTGTTCGGCTCGCCTAGAAAGGGTTTTCTTCTCAGCAATAACCTTCGCAGTGCCACTGCGAACTTCAACTAAGGTTTCTTCCATTTCTTGAATAACCATGCGAATCATCTTCTCCGGATTCTCTGCTTTGTCGAGCAGTGAGCTGATGTTGGAGTTAATAATGTCTGATAGTCTTGAAAATATACTCATTGCTGATACCTCAAATGTACCGTTAATCAAAATGTACCAATTTAACGTTGGTATCTTATTCTTTGCAGTTGCCGTGCCAAGTTTTTAACTTTTCTTAAGTCTCTGATATTGCTATAAAAAATATAATCCTATTAGCTTTTAGGCTTGCTCTAATAGCTAAAAACCCCAACTAGTGGTAATTTTGACTACCCCTGAATAGGGCGGTATAAGGGGCTATATAAAAAAGTTGCGACCGCGAGTTCTTAATTTAGGAATCTGATTTGAATGACGATTATGGCTAATCAAAACTCTGCACCTAGGATGATAGGTGAATCTTCATGTTTTCTTGAGATGCAAGAACATATTTCTCTTGTGGCGCCGCTTAACAAGCCGGTGCTGATTGTGGGAGAGCGGGGAACTGGCAAGGAACTGATTGCGGCTAGACTGCATTTTTTGTCACATCGCTGGGAAGGCAGTTTTTTGAAGATTAACTGCGCGGCAATGAGTGAGACTTTATTGGAGGCCCAGCTTTTTGGTCATGAAGCAGGCGCCTACACCGGGGCGACAAAACAGCGAAAGGGGTATTTTGAGCGCGCTAACGGTGGCACCTTATTTCTTGATGAGTTGGCGAATACCGACTTGTCAGTGCAAGAAAAAATTCTGCGGGTAATAGAATACGGTGAATTCGAACGTTTAGGCGGCAATGAAACCATTCAGGTAGATGTAAGAATTGTAGCCGCGACGAATGAGGATTTACCAGATCTTGCTCGACAGCATAGATTTAGAGAAGACCTTTTGGATCGATTAGCGTTTGATGTCGTAACGCTACCCCCACTTAGAGAAAGAGGCGAGGACATTTTGATTTTGGCAGAGCATTTTGCCGTAGGTATGGTGAAAGAAATTGGTGGTGATTTTTTCTCGGGATTTTCGGAGAAGGTGGCGAAGTCTTTGTGCAATTATCCATGGCCTGGCAATATCCGCGAACTAAAGAATGTCATCGAACGCGCGGTGTATCAGAATGCTGGAGGGAGTATAACTCGATTGGTTTTTAACCCATTTGATTCTCCTTATCGACTTAGTAATAAGATGCCAGTCAGTATGATCGAAACTTCTTCCCAGCTGAGTGATGAACGGGGTGCGAGTGTCGAGTTAGCTAGGGATGTTGCTAGGGGGGCTGCAATAGACTTCAAGACAGAGGTTCAGAAATTTGAAATTGGTTTGCTCAAGCAGGCAATGGAGCAAAGTCAGTTTAATCAGAAGAAAGCCGCCGAGATTTTGGGTTTAAGCTATCATCAGCTTCGAGGTTATCTGCGAAAATATGAATTGCTAAGCTAAATTTGTGCTAACAAAGCCAATACAATTTCGAGAGAAATTAACCGGTAGCTAAATAAAAAAGGGAGGCGTAGCCACCCTTTTTTACACGCTAAATTGAGTTGCCGAATAACTTTAGTCCATCATCGCTTCATAGATGACACGCTGGGCAACGTTGTTATCAAAAGGTGCTTGTGGACCACCCCATTTTTGTTCCATGTAGATAAGGTAAAAATCATTTTCTCTGTCAACTGCAAATAAAGTGCCGCCAATACCGCGCCAGCCAAAGTTGTGTGGGCCATCAGCGCTGTCAGTGGTAGGCTGAAGATGAAATCCAAGACCCCAGTCGCCTTGTTGGCCGTAAAAATAGAATTCGCGAGAGACATCCTCTCCCAGATATTTGGTAGTCATCATATCGAGGGTTGATTCGTCTATTATCCGCTCACCTTTATATTCGCCGCCTTTGAGTAGCATTTCCGCAAACCGGACGTAGTCCTCAGCGGTTGAATTCAATCCGCCACCGCCGGAAAGCATTGCTCTTGGTACCGTATTATCCTGCATAGCATCTCCGTAAATCGGTTCTGCAATTCGGCTGGCTTTGCTTTTGGGAACCCAGAAAGTTGTTTCATCCATCCCAAGAGGTTCGAAAATGCGTTCAGCTAAAACCACGTCTAAAGTATCGCCCCCTGCGACTTCCAGCACGGCACCCAGTACGTCTGTTGAATGACCATAGTGCCAAGCCGTGCCGGGCTCGAAATAAACTGGAAGTTTGCCGATTCGCGCCGCGAACTCTTGTGCAGTTAATTCACCTGCGAGATTGCTTTGATACATTTTACCTAAGTCACTGTTGGGTGAGAAAATAGCCTGAATCAGACCCGATTCATGAGTTAATAAATTCTCTATTGTCATGACATTTTTGGCATCGCTTATGTCGCCAGTCTCGCGGTCAATGATTTGCAAGTCGGCAAACTCTGGAATGAATTTACTGACAGGGTCGTCAAGCTTTATCATTCCATCTTCAACCATGGTCATGATCGCAACGCTTATAATTGGTTTGGTCATTGAATAGATGCGAAAAATTGTTTGCTCATCTATTGGCGTCGCGCTTCCTTGTTCTTGAGTGCCAACCGATTCTAAGAAGCCAACTCCATCTGAGTTTCCGACCATGAGTAGGGCGCCGGGAATAAAATCGCCGTCTACCGCAGCTTGCATTTGCGCGCGAATATCAGCTATTTCGCTGCTATCTATGCCAAATTTTTCCGAGTCGATGCCTACGATGGAGTTTGGATTAGCTTCATCGTGATGGTCGGCAAAAACAGTGGCTGTCAAATAGAGTGCGGCCAGTACGCCGGCTGTGATTTTTAGAGTTAATTTTTTAGTCATCTTGCTATCCTCTCATCGATTTTTACAATCGATAGCTTTCGGGTTTTTATAGGTGATGATGGTTTTTGTTATTAGGGTAAAAGAGTCTATCTTAATAAGAAATGCCCCACAACTTGATTGGAGAGGGGGCTGCTGAGATGGTTATCGCGCAGTAACATGGCTTAATCTAGGTCTCGTAACAGTGATTTGCAAACTGTATTTGGAACTGCATCGGTGCTGTGTTGATTCTTTTAATGCCTTCATGGTTTTTATCAATTAACATATATGTCTATGATTCCAAGTATCAAACAGCTCAAATATATTTGCGCCGTCGCTGAGCATCGGCATTTCAGTAAAGCAGCAGAAGCCTGTTTTGTGACTCAATCTACCCTGAGTGCATCTATTCAGGATCTTGAATCTCAATTAGAAGCTGTGATTTTTGAACGAAATAAAAAAAGTGTTTTGATCACCCCCCTTGGTGAACGCCTCCTTCACCAAGCTAGGGTTATTCTGGGAGACGTCGAGGACTTCAACTCTATTGCTCACTCCCATGAGGAGGCATTGGCGGGGGAGATAAGGCTCGGGGTGATACCCACAATCGGGCCTTTTTTGTTGCCTTCGCTACTAGCCGAGCTGCGTACTCAATACACTAAATTAAAACTCTATTTGCGCGAAGATATGAGCGCAGACCTTGTTCAACGCTTGCAGCAGGGCAAACTTGACTTGATTCTTCTCGCATTCCCTTATTCTTTGCCGGATATAGAAACGGTTAGTCTATTTAAGGACGAGTTTCTTCTTTGTCTGTCCCCAGGCCACTCGCTAGAAGGTGCTAAGCAAGTTTCGCAGCAACAGTTGAAAGGCGAAAGTTTGCTGCTGTTAGAAGAAGGGCATTGCCTGCGCGATCATGCCTTAGAGGCATGTAAATTAGAAAAGGCAGAAACTGACATCGTGTATCAAGGCAATAGCTTGCATACTCTGGTACAAATGGTCGCTAACGGCCTTGGGGTCACATTATTGCCAGCACTGTCTATCAAAGGGGGTGTGCTAGGGGAGGCCAAGCTTCAGCTTAAATCTTTTGGGGGCGAGAATGTATCCCGCGAAATAGGTATGGCTTGGCGAAAAACTGACCCTCGTAGAGAAGAATATTTATTGTTGGCAGAATTCATTCGCCTGCACTGGGAGTCTGCGGAGAAATTGACCTAATCGGTTTTTGTATAGCAGGCACCGTCTCGGCCTCAAATCATGGGCTGTGGCAAGCCAAAGCTGATTGCGAGGGGAGAGATGGAGAGGTAAATACTGATTTGGCGAGTATTCACGCCAAGTTTGAACTCGCTGCGTGAGAGTCTTTTCAGCGGATTCGATTTATCGATTTTGAGCATATTGGCCAATTAGCAATGTGCATTGAATAAAAGGAAGGCAGGCCAACACTTGCTCGTGCGGGGTGGGCGCAGACTCTGGGCGCGGTGGCAGATCTCCTGTCTTGTACTTGCCCGTGTAATAGAACCCCATGGGCAGTATTGCGGCTGCAGACTCATCAATATCTTCCAGCGGCGTATACGATTGCCGCTGGGGTCATCCCAGAGAATACCGCTGGCATGCCTTTTGCGCCAAGGGCTGGCCAATAGTCAATATGCGAGCCGAGGGTTTTGCGCTAACGACTGGGTTAGGAGCAGGAATACTTTGAGCACAGATAGAGCAATGCTTGATTTTATTCAGTAAATATTCGAGCGCAGGTGCTGAGCTAGGTTTCATGTTGGGGTTAACGCCGGCGATATATTAAGAACAAGGCTATAACAACAACAGTGCTATACCAAGGATGTTGTTTCGCGGAATAGTTAATCTAAGCTACGGGTACGATTAGGCGATAGGTGTTTATGCGATTTTTTGCATTATCAGACATTCATGTTGATTACTCAGAAAATTTAGATTGGATTGAGGCCGTCAGCAGCGACAAGTATCGCAATGATGTGCTGATCTTGGCCGGTGATGCGACTGATGATCTTGTCCTACTTGAGCGCATACTCAGTGGCCTTAGGGTTAAGTTCAGCAGTGTATTATTCGTACCAGGAAACCACGAACTTTGGCTGCGAGAAGAAGATGTGGATTGCTCTTTAGAGAAATTCAGTATCATCAAGAAACTCTGTCAAAGCCTGGGAGTAGAAACAGATGTGGCGCATTTTGGTGAGGTAAGTGTCGTTCCCTTGCATAGCTGGTACGATTTTTCATTTGGTCAGCCTAGCCGTCACTTACTTAGGGCGTGGCGAGATTTTCGCGAATGCCGCTGGCCAGGTTTCTTGGACGGCGCGGAAGCTATCAACAAGCATTTTTTGGCTATGAACACTGACAGGCTGGGGGTTAGCAACGACAAAGTTATCAGCTTCTCTCACTTTATGCCTCGTATCGATTTGATGCCGGAGCGAATACCAGAGAAAAGGAAAATTGTTTATCCTGTGCTTGGTAGCGAGTCCTTAGGTAAGCAGGTGTCCCAATTAAATCCAGATATACATATCTATGGGCACAGTCATGTCAATCGCAACATAGAGGTTGATGATATTTGCTATGTAAACAATGCATTTGCTTACCCAAGTGAGGAAAATATTTCTCGCAAAAAATTATATTGTGTTTTAAATACAAATAGTAAACCCTCATGACGAATTTGGATTCACAAGGTATTGATCTTTGGACTGTCGACATCGCAGATTTCGCGTATGAAGAGCTGTTGGCGCTGACTTCTGGCTGGCTGTCTAAACAGGATAAGCAGCGGGCAGTGCGTTTCCAATTTATAGAACATAAAAAACAACTTTTAATGGGCCGCTATTTAACGCGTACAGTTCTCTCTCGCTACAGTGGTTTTTCCCCAGGGGATTGGCGTTTTGAGAATAATGAATATGGCAAGCCGTTTATAGCGCCTGATTTGCTAAAGGAAATGGCTGAGCCACTTTTTTTTAACCTCTCCCATTCCAGGAATAAATTAGTACTGGCGATTGCGCGGCATGAGCTTTTGGGAGTTGACATAGAATATGGTTTGAAACTCAGGCGAGTAGAGAAGTTAGCCAAGCGGTATTTTTCAAACTCCGAAATTGATGATTTTGAGGTTTTAGCAAAGGATCAGATGCAAAAAAGGTTCTATGATCTTTGGTCTTTAAAAGAAGCCTATATAAAGGCTTGTGGAATGGGACTTGCAATTCCTCTCGATCATTTTTCTTTTAGTTTTCAAAATAAGAACGGAATTGAAATAAAATTCGATAAAGAAAGGGCCGATGATCCTTGGCTTTGGCGGTTCTGGGAGATTGACTCAGAGCCTGGCTATCATTTGTCTCTGGCTATTAAATTGGCTGAGTTAGAGGAGGTGGCAAGGATGGAAATCTCTAACCTCAACCAGCTAAAACCTTCTGGAGAGGTTATAAGCAAGCAGTTCACTGTGCGTAATAAGAAGTAGCAGACGTAAAAAATAGGCTATTTTTCGTCTCGGTTACTCTCCCACATTTTTACAGTACGAATTACATTGTCTTTAATTTGCACAATTTCTGCGTAGTATCCTTTGATTTCAATACCCACTAACGAATCAGGGATTGATTCTAGAATTTCGGTTAGCAGGCCGTTTAAGGTCTTGGCCCCAGTGCAGTCCAACTCCCATGACAGCACACGGTTGATATCTCGAATGCTGGTAGAGCCATCTATCAAATAGCTGCCGTCATCTTGGGCGTGAATGTCCCTGCTGCTAGCCGCCATGTCGGTGGTGAATTCCCCGACAATCTCTTCCAAGATATCTTCTAGTGTTACGATACCTTTTGCCGCTCCGTATTCGTCAACGACGACAGCCATACGCAATTTTCGGTTTTGAAAATTAACTAGTTGCGTATGCAGCGGCGTGCTTTCGGGAATGTAGTAGGGTGCTGTTGTTTCCTGAATTATCGCTGCCTTGTTTATTTTCTCTACGCGAAGAAGGCGTCCTATGCTGCGCAGATGGAGCATGCCAACTATATTGTCTATATCTTCTCGATACACTGGGATTCGAGTGTGCTGGCTGGTGCCAATCTGATCGAGTATTTCATCTAAATCATCTTCGATGTCGATGCCGACAATTTCATTTTTCGGGACCAATATATCGTTTACCGTCACTTTTTCTAGATCAAGAATATTGAGTAGCATTCCCTGATGTTGTTCAGGTATGCGGTTGCTGGACTCATGAACAACACTGCGCAATTCTTCCTGAGAAAGTGCCTGATGGCTTTCATCGCTATCGGGTTTAAAACCGAGAAGGCGCACTAAGGCATTCGAGAAAAAATTCACCGACCAAACCACAGGGTATAAAACTTTCAGCAGCAAGCTTAAAAGTACACTTGACGGATAGGCTATTTTTTCAGGATAAAGCGCGGCAATCGTTTTTGGAGTGACCTCAGCAAAAATTAAAACTATCAAAGTAAGAACGACTGCAGTTCCGATCGGCTCAGGTTCGCCGACTAAAGCGATCGCTATTGAGGTTGCAATAGAGGCAGCGAGGAAATTGACAAAGTTGTTGCCAATTAGAATTATCCCTATCAATTTGTCCGGGGTTTCCAGAAGCTTGCTAGCTCTTATGGCGCCAGCATGCTTGTTTCGCTTCATATGATTGAGCCGATAGCGATTGAGGCTCATCATGCTCGTCTCTGAGCTTGAAAAGTAGGCAGAAGCTATTATCAAAGAAACAAAGGCAATGATTAAAAACGATAACGAGGATTCGTCTGAGTTCATAGTTAGATCAAGGTCAGCTTATTGGTTGCTCGGTTGGGCTATCCGAGCATGTATTCCAAGGCAAATTTAGAGCCATAAAATCCGAGTAAGAGCAGCGTAAAACCGCTAAGAGTTCCTCGAATAGCGGTCATTCCTCGCCATCCTAACTGGTGTCGTCCCCACAGTAATATCGCGAACACTATCCATGCTAGAACCGAAAAGAATGTTTTATGAATGACGCCATCACGGCCCCATACGTCGTCAATAAAAATTGCGCCGGCGACAATGCCTAAGGTGAGCAATAATTGGCCAACCATAAGAAGCGCGAACAAAAAAGCTTCCATGTCTTGTAGAGGAGGAAACTTGGCTATAGCTCCGCCTAATTTGCCATGCTTTAACTGGTAATTCTGATAAGCAAGAAAGCCGGATTGCAGAGCGGCGATAGAGATGAAGCTATAAGCCAATATTGATAAAATGACATGACTTGCGAGGCCGATACTCATGTTGATAGGCGGAAAGCTGCTGCTGACTGTTAGGGAGGCGATAATAGACAAAATTGCTAATGGAAATAAGCCTAAAAACAAATTTTGTAAGGGTTTGCGGATGCTGCTGACTAGCACTAACAAAGATATTGAAACGGTAATTAGGGTGCTGATTTCCGAAATACCAAAGTGATAACCGCTGGGTGTATAGATGACCCCATAGGCGCTAATCGCATGTGCGACGACAGCGATTAGTCCAAATGTGAATACTCTGCGGCGAGAATCTTTATTTTTTGAGAAACTTAGCCCTTGAAACGCTGAGCTGAGTAAATAAAAAAGAACCGCGCAAAGACCTGAAATTACTGTAAATTGCATGTTATGGTGTCAAATAGTATCGAATTGGGCCTAAAATCTGGAAAGTATTTATGCGTTCCGGCGTAAGATTTTTCGTTGGCCGATTAAGAAAGTTTCGCATAACTACTCTGGTGGTTGAAGTTCTTTTTTATACTGTCTCAGATTCGCTATAATCTCATGCTTCTGTGTGGGCGCATAATTCTTAAAGGTGGTATTTAGTAGTGTTTGATAATTTAACCGACAGACTTTCCGGGACGTTTCGCAAACTTACAGGCAAGGCAGTTCTTTCTGAGGCCAATATAGAGGAAGCGCTAAAGGAAGTGCGGCGGGCTCTTTTAGAGGCTGATGTCGCGCTCCCGGTAGTTAAAGACTTTATTGACAGGGTTAGCTTGCGTGCTGTTGGCGCGGAAGTATCAAAAAGCCTTTCGCCTAGCCAGGCCTTTATAAAAATCGTTCAAGCTGAGCTTGAGAGCATCATGGGCAAGGCCAACACAGGCTTGGATCTCAAGGCTGTGCCGCCAGCGGTTATTTTGATGGCGGGCCTGCAGGGGGCGGGTAAGACGACAACTGTTGCCAAGCTTGCTTACTATCTGAAAGGCCAAATGAAGAAATCGGTAATGGTAGTGAGCGCCGACGTCTATAGGCCCGCTGCCATCAAACAGCTCCAAACTCTAGCGAGAGAGGTGGATGTAGAGTTTTTTGATAGCAATGAATCTCAAGCACCCAGCGACATCGCCCGTGCTGCGCTCAGTGCGGCAAAGAAAAAGTTTGTCGATGTGCTTATCGTAGATACTGCCGGTCGTCTTGCTGTTGATGCTGATATGATGAATGAAATCAGTAGCTTGCACTCTCAGCTAAACCCAGTGGAAACGCTTTTTGTGGTTGATGCGATGACAGGTCAAGACGCTGCCACTACGGCGAAAGCGTTTAGCGAAGCCTTGCCATTGACCGGTGTTGTCTTGACCAAAGCAGATGGCGATGCCCGCGGTGGTGCAGCGCTGTCGGTTCGGCATGTCACCGGTAAGCCAATTAAGTTTATTGGTATGGGTGAGAAAATCGACGCCTTGGAACCCTTTTATCCTGACCGGATTGCCTCAAGAATACTGGGTATGGGTGATGTACTCTCCCTGATCGAGGATGCCGAACGTAAGGTAGACAAAGACAAAGCAGAGGCCTTGGCCAGAAAGATTAAGAAGGGCAAGGGTTTTGACCTTGAGGATTTTAAGGAGCAGCTCAAGCAGATGCAAAATATGGGCGGAGTCGCCAGTATTATGGATAAGATGCCGGGCATGGGAGCATTGCAGCCCGGGGCTGCCAGCAAAGTTGATGATTCTCAATTCAGGCGTATGGAGGCCATTATCAATTCTATGACCATGCGGGAGAGAATAAACCCAGATGTGTTAAATGGTTCTCGCAAGCGACGAATCACAATGGGCTCTGGTACTCAGATTCAAGATCTCAATCGATTGCTCAAGCAACACAAGCAGATGCAAAAAATGATGAAGAAAATGAAGGGCGGTGGCATGGCGAATATGATGCGAGGCCTAGGTGGAATGCAGGGCTCTGGTGGTCCAGGAGGCATGCCGGGCATAGGGGGAGGTAAATTCCCTCGCTTTTAGTGCGTTTTTAAAAATCACGATTGAGTGTGGCACCATGAAAATAGGGTGTTTGGTCGCTTCCAATGCGGCGAAAATTGACATAGAATACCCGCCTTTTTATCTGGGCCTGCAGCTCGCGCCCCGAACAATATCGTAAGTAAAAGATATTATTATAGTTTTTATAACAGGAAATATTTATGGTCACAATTCGACTAGCTCGTGGTGGTGCAAAGAAAAAGCCTTTTTACCACATCACTGTAAGTGACAGCCGTAACTCTAGAGACGGCCGTTTTATTGAGCGTATAGGTTTCTTTAATCCTTTAGCAAAAGGACAGGAAGAAAAATTGCGTTTAGATTCAGACAGAATGGCTTACTGGCAGTCTCAAGGGGCTCAATTGAGCACTCGAGTCTCCACTTTAGCTAAAACTGCTGCGGTAGCGGCGACTACTGAAGCTTAAGGTTTAAATCTTAGGGTTCAATGGGGCTTAAGTTGAAGAATCAGAGTAGTTCAGATGAGTCTCCTAGCTTGAGCAATACGGCGGAACCAAAAGCAGCTGTTTTGGCTAAAATTGGTAAGACCCATGGCATTAAAGGCTGGGTGAGGGTTATTTCTTTCACTAGCCCCGCTGAGAATATTCTGGATTATCAGGTATTTGAGGCGAGCCGAGCCGGAAGCACCATTACGTTAGAGGTCCAAGAGTACAAGTCGCAAATCGGTGGATTTGTCGCCCTTATCAAGGGTTATGAAACACCAGAATTGGCACGGCAGCTTACCGGGCTCGAATTAACGGTGGCGTTGTCAGAATTGCCAGAGTTGGATCAAGATGATGTCTATTGGTATCAGCTTGAAGGGCTCGAGGTGCGAAATCAGCATCAGCAAAGCCTAGGCACTGTGCTTAAGCTGTTGGAAACCGGTGCTAACGATGTTCTGGTGATTACGCCGAATGAGGCAAGTATTGATGATCGGGAGCGACTTATTCCTTTTATTAGAGGGACGGTTATCAGCAATATTGATCTCGCGGGCAAATTGCTCTGCGTGAATTGGGAAGCAGACTACCTAGAGTAAGCTAGGGTTCAAGGTGATAACAATGCAAATTGGTGTGATCACTTTATTTCCGGAAATGTTCACTGCGGTGACTGATTACGGGATCAGCGGACGCGCATTTCGCCATGAGATTCTTAGTCTAAGCACTTGGAATCCTAGAGAATTTACAGAAGACAAGCATAGAACGGTGGACGACAAGCCTTTTGGAGGCGGACCGGGAATGCTTATGAAAACTGAACCGTTAGTGCAGGCGATTCGAACAGCTAAGCTTTCGTTGCCGGCCGCTAAGGTTGCCTATTTGTCTCCGCAGGGAGCGAGAATCGACAACAGGTCGGTAAAGCAAATAGCGAAGAGAGAGCAGATAATTTTGGTCTGTGGTCGTTATCAAGGCTTAGACCAAAGAGTGATTGATGCCGAAATTGATGAAGAATGGTCGCTGGGTGACTTTGTACTCAGCGGAGGTGAAATCGCAGCAATGGCATTGATTGATGCCATTAGTCGATTTCAGCCAGATGCTCTGGGCGATGAAGCCTCAGCGCGTCAAGACAGTTTTAGTAATGGCTTGCTACATAGCCCTCAGTATACAAGGCCGGCGAGCTTCGAGGGTTCACAAGTGCCAGAGACGCTGCTCAGTGGCGACCATAGCCGCATTGAGAAATGGCGCCTTCAGCAGAGTATAGGTGCGACTTGGCTAAAGCGCCCAGACCTTCTCGAGAGGGTTGAGCTGAGCGACGAGCAAGCAGAATTGCTAGCACAGTTTAAAAAAGAATTTGGCAAGTAAGAAGTAGAACACACTAATTAAGAATACATAGCGCGAAGTAAGTGCTTTTGGTTAAGTGCTTTAGGGTTAACTGCCTTAGGGTTAAGGCCTTGGACACTTCGCAAACATTGAGTTGGGAGTTAAAGATGAGCAAGACCACGATTATTCAGAAGATCGAAGACGAGCAGATGACTAAAGAGTTGCCTGATTTCGGTCCAGGCGACACAGTTGTTGTGCAGGTAAAAATCAAGGAAGGCGATCGTGAGCGTCTACAGGCCTATGAAGGTGTTGTTATTGGCCGTCGTAATCGTGCCTTGAACTCTTCGTTCACTGTCAGAAAGATTTCTCATGGAGTAGGCGTGGAAAGAACTTTCCAACTTTACAGCCCTCAGGTTGATAGTGTGACTTTGAAGCGTCGTGGTGATGTTCGTCAAGCCAAGCTGTACTACTTGCGTGAACTGACTGGCCGTGCAGCTCGTATTACCGAGAAATTGCAAAAGCGACCTACCAGCTCATAGTTCGCAAGCATAAAAAGTAGACTCGATGGCAGACAATGCCATCGAGCTTGCTAGCTCCGTTAGGTGTCTGGTGTTTCTACCTTCTCAGCTCTTAGTGCGCTTGTTCTCTTCCTATCTGCGGCCTAGATGTCCTTGTAGCGGCCTCAATCCCTCGCTTTGAACTTCCTGCGTTATTGTATTTATCCCCTTTTGCAGCTAAATACGGAAAAAATAGCCGTTAACGTGAAACGCTTTTGTGGATAAGCGGTCTTCTAAATAATACCGAAACACACTAAACTCAACATCTGCCAAAAACTGAGCCGGAGTAAATAGCGTGAAACAATTTTCGAAAGCCGTACTTTTTCTTATTACAGTTACTCTGGTACTGCTGACCAATACGGCGGGAGCCCAGTCCTTACGTGACAAACTAAGTGCTGCCATTGAAACGGCATCACAAAACCAGCTCCAAATTGTGGGTATCACTGAAACTCCTCTTAGTAATATATACCGGGTTGAATTGAGTACCGGAGAGATGTTGTATGCAGATGCTGGCGGCGACTACCTTTTTGCGGGTGATATGTATAAAACATCTGCGGCCGGACTAATGAACCTTTCTGCCGGGACTCGTTCGGAGCGCACCGTTGAGTTGATTGCCGCCGTGCCTGAAGACGAGATGATCATCTTCACGCCAGAGGCCGCAACGCTTGCAACGATTACTGTATTTACCGATGTCGATTGCACTTATTGCAGAAAGCTTCATGGCGATATCGAAGCGCTATTGGCTCGCGGCGTGCAAATTCGATATATGGCTTACCCACGAGGCGGAGCTAACGCCGATTCCTATGACAAGATGATCTCGGTTTGGTGTTCTGATGATCGGCAGAAATCGCTGGCCCAAGCCAAGAACGGACAAAACCTGCCCACGCAGGATTGCGAAAACCCAGTTCTCAAGCACCATGCGATGGGTAATCAGTTAGGCATCACTGGCACTCCCGCGCTGGTGATGCCAGATGGAACGCTCGTGCCCGGCTATATGGATGTTGACCGCCTTACTGCGATGCTTAATCTCAAGTAGTTTTAAAAAACGGGTTTTTCTTGCTCGTCTTCAGTGCGAGCCACATTCAATTTTTTCAGTCCACCAGCAAGGTTGCATTAGTGAGCCTTGCTGGAATCCAGTATAATCTCCACTTCGTTATTTGTGCTTGAGGGCCCTGCGTGATTTCTAATTCTTGTATACCATTAAAAGTAGGTATCTGTGGGCTTGGCACCGTCGGCTTTGGTACTTTGCAATTGTTGAAAACTAACGCTGAGGAAATTTCTCGGCGAACTGGCTGTGAGATTCACGTTGTTCATGTGGCAACGCGAACTCTAGATCAGAAAAAAGTCGCTTCGGTGCCTGCAAGTGGAACTGACCCCTTTGCCTTGGTCAATGATCCCGACGTTGATGTGGTTATTGAGACTATGGGCGGCTTTGAGCCTGCATTTAGTGTAATCAAGAAGGCTTTGGAGAAGGGCAAACACGTTATTACCGCTAACAAGGCACTAATAGCTGAGCATGGTAATGAGCTTTTTGCCACTGCTCGTGCCAACAACGTCACCCTCTCTTTTGAAAGTGCCGTAGCCGGTGGTATACCCATCATTAAAGCGCTCAGGGAAGGATTGGCAGCAAATAAAATAAGCAGTCTTGCGGGTATTATCAATGGTACCGGTAATTTTATCTTGACCGAAATGGGTGCAAACAAGCGTCAGTTTGATGATGTATTAGCCGAGGCTCAGGCATTAGGATATGCAGAAGCAGATCCAAAATTTGATGTTGAAGGAATTGATGCCGCTCACAAGTTAACTATTATGGCGTCTATAGCATTTGGTTTGCCGCTGGATTTCAACAAAACTTACACTGAAGGTATCAGTAAAATCACCCCTGAAGATATAATTTATGCCGATGAGTTAGGCTATAAGATTAAACACCTGGGGATAGCCGTGTTAAACGGAACTCAAGCCGAGGTTAGGGTGCATCCTACGCTAATCTCTAAGAGTCAATTACTGGCTCATGTAAACGGCGTAGACAATGCAGTTCTTGTTGAGGGCAATGCAGTTGGCAGTACTATGTATACCGGTCCGGGAGCTGGCGCTGACGCCACCGCATCTGCGGTGGTTGCAGACATCATTGATCTTGCTCGAACGAAAGCCAGTGGCGCCGACCGGCCGCCTATTGCGATGCTCGGCTATCTTGAGCCCCGTTCTGATTTAACGGTATTGCCTATTGAAGATATTCGTTCTGAGTATTATTTGCGAATATTAGTTGACGATAAACTTGGTGTAATGGCTAAGATTACAAGCTGTCTGCAGGACGCTGGAATAAGTATAGAGGCGGTCATTCAAAAAGAGCGAGTAAGCCAAACAGTGTCTATTGTTATTCTCACCGATACCGCCTTGGAAGCTGACCTTAATAAAGCGCTAACTTCAATCGAAAGCTTAGATGTGGTCAGCGGTAAAATTAATCGAATAAGAGTGGCGTCGCTCGCGAAGTGAAAGCCTAGGAATAGAAGTGAAATATATTAGTACTCGGGGCATAAGTCCCTCTCAGAATTTTGAGCAAGTGTTGCTTACCGGTTTAGCTCCAGATGGCGGGCTTTATGTCCCCGAGGTTTTGCCAACTTTTAGTGCTGAAGAAATTGGGTCTTGGCGTGAGCTTTCCTATCCAGACCTAGCACTGAAGATCATTGCCCCATTCATTGATGGCGAAATTCCCGAGGCTGACCTTCGTGAAATCGTCGAGTCTAGTTACGCGAACTTTAATCACCCGGATGTTGCGCCGCTTACTCAGCTGGGTGAAAACGAATGGGTGTTGGAGCTGTTTCATGGCCCGACTCTAGCGTTTAAGGATTTTGCGCTACAAGTTTTAGGACGCCTGCTGGATTACGTCTTAGTAAAAAAAGATCAGGCAGTTGTAATTTTGGGGGCTACCTCCGGTGACACCGGCTCGGCTGCACTTGAAGGTTGCCGGCACTCTGATCGAGTCGAATTGTTTATTCTTCATCCACATCAGCGTGTGTCCGATGTTCAGCGCAAGCAAATGACAACAATAATAAGCGATAACGTTTTTAATTTGGCGGTCGAAGGAAATTTTGATGACTGCCAGCGAATAGTTAAGGCGGCCTTTGCAGATCAGTCCTTTTTACCCAAAAACCGCCAGCTCGCTGCGGTGAACTCGATTAATTGGGCTCGGATTTTGATGCAGATCGTTTACTATTTTTCGGCATCTTTACGTTTGGGTGGCCCAGAAAAAGAAGTTTCATTTTCAGTGCCGACCGGTAATTTTGGCGATATCTATGCGGGTTATCTAGCTAAAAAAATGGGTCTGCCAATCAAGCAGCTTATTGTTGCAACTAATAAAAATGACATCCTACATCGATTTATTGCTCATAACGAATACTCTAAAACAGAATTAAGTAAAACATTCTCACCGAGCATGGATATTTTGGTTTCAAGTAACTTTGAGCGATATTTGTTTGATATGTTTGATCGTGACAGTGAAAAGCTCAACGATTTCATGAAAAAATTTGGCGCCCAAACCTTGAGCGTGTCGGATGAACAGTGGCAGAAAGTGAGATCTGATTTTGATAGTGCCAGTGTTGACGATGATACTACCTGTGAGGTGATTGCTGAAGTATTCAAGGCTAATGGTGAGCTTTTAGATCCGCACACGGCTATAGGTTTGAAAGCGGCGAGGCAGTGCAACACCAGTAACACTACTCCTATGGTGACCTTGGCGACAGCTCACCCGGCTAAATTTGACGAGGCGATTCTTAAGTCGGGATTAAATACTCCCGCATTACCCGAGCATTTAAAGGATTTATTTGAGCGAGAGGAAAAATACTCCGTTGTGGCTAATGAATTAGAGGCTGTTACTGAGTTTATTTCTAAGCATTGCACCGGTTTAAATTGAGTTTGACTTAATATGACTGTCACAGTTCAACGTCGAGTACTGTCAAAGGGTGGGTCGCTGCCAGAGTCGATTTCCCCGCTTCTGCAGCGGATATATAGCGGTAGATCTATTAAGTCTGCTTCTGAGCTTGAACTTGGTCTTGCCAATCTATTACCTCCATCAGGCCTCAAAGGAATTGAGGTGGCTACGGATCTACTGGTAGAGGCTCTAGAGAAAAACCAACGATTTCTGATAGTCTCCGATTTTGATGCGGATGGCGCGACAAGCTGCGTGCTAGCGATAAAGGCACTTCATCTATTTGGCGCCGAGCATGTTGACTACATCGTTCCTAACAGATTCGAATATGGATATGGTCTTACTCCGGAAATTGTCGAGCTCGCGAAGACACGTAAACCTGATTTGCTGATTACCGTTGATAATGGAATATCGTCTATCGACGGGGTCGCCGCTGCACAATCCGCAGGTATAAAAGTTTTAGTCACCGACCATCATTTGCCTGCGAGAGAAACGCCTAGTGCTGAAGCTATAGTTAATCCTAATCAGCATGGCTGTGAATTTCAAAGTAAGTGCATTGCTGGGGTTGGTGTGATTTTTTACACTATGCTAGCTCTGCGAACTAGATTGAGAGAGCAAGACTGGTTTGGCCAAAATGACTTATCTGAGCCGAATATGGCTGACTTGCTAGATTTAGTGGCACTTGGCACGGTTGCTGATGTTGTGCCACTTGATAGAAATAATCGAATACTGGTGAGCGAGGGGTTAAAGCGAATTCGAGCAGGCAGAGCTAGACCTGGAATTGCTGCGCTGCTGCGAATTGCCAATCGTAATCCTGCGCGCTTAAAAGCCAGCGACCTTGGTTTTGGTTTAGGTCCTCGTCTTAATGCCGCGGGTCGCTTGGATGATATGGCGACCGGCATTGAATGTCTGCTGGCAGAGCAGCCGGGGGAAGCGCACGAACTAGCGATGCTTTTGGATGGTATGAATCAAGACCGCAAGCAAATTGAGTCAGACATGCGAGATCAGGCGTTTGCGCACCTGAGTGAGATTGAGCTAAGCCTTGAGGATATTCCTGCGGCACTTTCTCTATTTGATCCCCGTTGGCATCAAGGGGTAGTCGGCATACTGGCCTCAAGAGTCAAGGAAAAGTATCACCGTCCAGTTATTGCTTTTGCCGATGTGTCCAACGGCGATGCGAGTGGTGAGCTTAAAGGCTCGGCAAGATCCATTCCAGGCTTTCATATTCGTGATGCCTTGGATACGGTGGCGACTAATAATCCTGGTTTAATAAGCAAATTTGGTGGTCACGCTATGGCAGCAGGATTGAGCTTAGAAAAATCAAAGTTTGAGGTTTTTCAAAAAGCCTTTGCAGATGAGGCCGCGAGGTTGCTTAAGCCAGAACAGCTACAGGCTATTTTGCTGAGTGACGGTGAGCTTGAAAAGGAGTCGTTATCAATGGCGACAGCCCAGCAACTCGGTGATGCCGGACCGTGGGGCCAAGAATTTCCCGAGCCCATGTTTGACGGCCGTTTCAATCTTATCGGACAGCGTAAGGTGGGCGAGAATCATTTAAAAATGGTGCTTAGCCCGCTAAAAGAAAGTCAGTTCGTTATCGATGCCATCGCCTTTAATGTTGAAGCGATAGATTGGCCTGCGCAAACAGCAACAGAAATTGAGATTGCTTATCGAATGGATATCAATGAGTTTCGAGGCAACACGACCTTGCAGCTTATGGTGGAGAAAATTCTCAGCCATTCATAGTGTGAAGAGATAGTGAAGAGATAGTACTTTAGACAGCACCCTTCGCAGAGTCCAGCGCAGAGTAAAGCGGGCTGCTAAGACAGTATGTCGATTAGTTGGCCTTGTCTTGCCGCTGGTTTGTCTGCTTGGTGATGGGCCTGATCG